>CADCTQ010000322.1 GCA_902805615.1 uncultured Cytophagales bacterium | reverse complement strand
GCGGCTTGTTATCCGGCAAATTCAGCCGGGACAACCAGAATCCGGACAATTCCCGGCGCTCAACATTCGATTTTCCAATTGTAGATAAAGAACGAGCCTGGAACATCCTTGATGTGATTGCCCCGATAGCAGAAAGGCACCAGTGCAGTGCTGCACGGATATCGCTGGCCTGGCTATTAGCAAAACCGGTAGTTACTTCGGTAATCATTGGTGCAAAGCGTAAGGAGCAACTGCAAGATAACGTTGCTGCGATCGATGTACAATTGACAGCGGACGAAATTCGTCAGCTGGATGAGGTCAGCACCTTGCCGCCGGAATACCCGGGCTGGATGCTCTCCACCCAAGGAGCTGACCGCCTCGGAGAAGTAGATCTGTGGGATAATCACACATCATAACTGAGCAGTGGTCTAAGCTAGACTTTCGCATTTGAGGAGGGTAAATAACACAAAAAAACGCATTGGCTGGTGTAATCGGTATATGCTTATCGCCAAGCAGGCGCTACCATGATTACACCAGCCAATGAGTTCGTAAGGGTAATAATACCGTTGCTTTGTCGGGGAAGAATGGGTTTGCCGGAAAGTTAAACTCCGGCCCGGGTACCCAATTCTTTGAATCTCTTAAGCTTCACTTTGAATATCGTTATGCTCCTGGTAGCCTGAGGCTTTACCTTTACTTTTCACCCAGCCATTGGGAGAAACGAAAATTCATAGTAAACCAGCGTTACCAGTACCCGGTAGCGGCCGGTTCTGCAACTTGAAAAGCAACGGCTTTGGCTTGAAAAGCCTGCCGGTGCAGAAGGCCTAAAGGCCCGATGGGAATGCACACGTTCACAGTAAAACAACAATTGATTATGGCGGAAGAAACGCAACATCCGGACTTAACCGATGAGGAAAAAAAGCTGTTTGAAAAATACATGCCCGAGGACTTACAGGAGATCATTGCTTCGGGCATGCAACGGAGGCATTTTCTGAAACTTGTCACCTTGTCGGGCGGCTCACTTTTGGTGTTTCAGCTGTTGGGCAGACACCCGGTTTTTGCCAATGCCCCAGGGACATCAAATGCCATCAAGGCTGCCAGCATCGAAAACGGAGTCAAGGTGACTTTTAAAGTGAACGGTGCCAGAAAAATGATTGAGCTTGATTCCAGAATGACCCTGCTCGATGCGCTCCGGGAACAGTTGGAGTTGACCGGCTCTAAAAAAGGCTGTGACCACGGGCAATGCGGTGCTTGCACCGTGCTTGTGGACGGGCGACGGGTATTGTCTTGTCTGACCCTGGCGGCAACATGCGAAGGCAAATCGGTGACAACAATTGAAGGTTTAGCAAATGGCGATAAGCTGCATCCCATGCAGGCAGCATTTGTTAAACATGATGGTTTTCAGTGTGGATACTGCACTCCCGGACAGATTTGTTCTGCGGTTGCTTTAATGAAAGAGGCCGAAAATGGCGAAGCAAGTTACGTTACAACGGATGTTCGTTCTAAAACGCAGGCGATTCAATTGTCGGACGAGGAAATCAGGGAACGTATGTCGGGAAACATCTGCCGCTGCGGAGCCTATCCAAACATTGTGGCGGCAATCAAAGAAGTACACACCGGCAAAGGAGTGGCCCAGACCTGGCAGTTCACCGGCTAAACCGATCCATAAATCCTCCGACGAGTTCACTAAAAAAGTACCTCATGAGACCTTTTAAATTTTCCCCGGCAAAAGATCCGCGTTCAGCCACTGGGATGCTGACGGCAAACCAACAGGCAAAATTCCTGGCCGGCGGTACGAACCTGCTTGACTTAATGAAGGAAGACGTGATGCGCCCGACCGAGCTCGTTGACATTACGCGTTTGAGCCTCTCGCAAATACAAGCAACCAGCGGCGGCATTTCACTTGGGGCCTTGGCCAATAACACCGACACGGCAAATCATCCGCTGGTCCGGCAAAATTACCCGCTTCTTTCGATGGCCATCTTGTCGGCGGCAAGCGGGCAAATTCGCAATATGGCGACCAACGGCGGCAATCTCAACCAGCGAACGCGCTGTTCTTATTTTTACGATACGGCGATGCCCTGCAACAAACGCGAGCCGGGAACGGGTTGCGGGGCTCTCGAAGGCATTAACCGGATGCACGCGATTTTCGGCTGGTCGGATCAATGCGTCGCCGTTCACCCGTCGGATATGTGCGTCGCGCTTGTCGCCCTCGACGCGGTTGTCAAAGTGCAGGGCGCGAACGGCACGGAACGAAGCATTCCGTTTGCCGATTACCACCGTTTGCCGGGCGATGAGCCGCAAAAGGACAACAATCTTAATCACGGCGAACTGATTACGGCAATCGAGCTGCCGAAAAACAATTTCGCCGCCAAATCTTATTATTTGAAAATCCGCGACCGGGCAAGTTACGCCTTTGCGCTCATTTCAGTCGCCGTCGCGCTGGAGACGGAAGGCAATCGAATCAAACAGGCGCGAATTGCGATGGGCGGCGCGGCGCATAAGCCGTGGCGGGCAACCGAAGCAGAGAAATTCCTCGTCGGCAAAGAAGGAACGGAAGCGAATTTCAAACGGGCAGCCGAGGCGGAAATGCGAAACGCGCAACCGCTCGAACATAACAAATTCAAAGTCGAATTGGGAACGCGCGGCATCGTTCGCGCGCTGCAAATGGCGATGAACGGCAATAAAAATTAGAACTTTCACAATGAAATGAAAAATCAATCAGTCACTTCAAGTGCTAAGCAATTTAAACTGCTCAGCAAACCTGGAATATAGCTATGCAGAAATCAAAAACGCCGACAATTCTTATTACCGGAGCGACAGGCAACATCGGGACGGAACTAACCAAACAACTGTCGGCGCAAAAAGTGCCTTTTCGCGCAATGGTTCGAGATACCAAGGCGGCAATTTCATTGACAGATTCAGAAAGCGCGGAAACGGTGACGGGTGATTTTAATGATGAAAAAACCGTCTTCGAAGCGTTACGGGGTATTGAGCGGGCATTTCTTTTGACCAATTCTTCCCAACAAGCCGAGTCGCAGCAATCGGCATTCGTCGAAGCGGCGCGGCGTGCCGGTGTTAAACATATCGTTAAGCTGTCGCAATGGGCGGTTGACCCGAATTCGCCGGTGCGGTTCTTACGCTACCACGCGGCTGTCGAGCAGAAAATTAAAGATTCGGGCATGGCTTACACATTCCTGCGTCCGAATTTATTTATGCAGAGCTTGCTTGGTTTTCGGGAATCTATCGTCAGGCAAGGTAGATTCTTCGGCGCCATTGGCGATGCAAAAATAAGCGCGGTGGACGTGCGCGACATAGCAGCAGTAGCCGCGGCGGTTTTAACCGAAGATGGACACGTGGGAAAAACGTACAACATAACCGGAGCCGAAGCGCTCTCGCACGGGGAAATGGCTGAAAAATTGTCTGCCTCTCTCAACCGTTCGATTCAATTCGTGGATGTGTCGCCGGAATCAATGCGGGAGGCGTTAATAAGTATTGGCTTCCCTGTTTGGCAGGCTGACGGAGTAATCGAAGATTACGCGCACTATTCGCGCGGCGAGGCGGCGGAAACGGCATCGGGCATTGGGGAAGCAATTGGCGGAGTGCCGCGCTCCTTTGACGATTTTGCCCGCGATTACGCGCCTGCTTTTTCTTGAGTCGCCGTATTTAACCGGGCAAATCTGAGAAGATAACTTCCGGTTTATTTGAAAAAAATAGAAAAAATTAAGGAATAACATTATGCAAAACATTCTCGGCAAGCCGATGGATCGCGTTGACGGGCGACTGAAAGTAACGGGCGCGGCTAAATACGCCGCCGAATTTGGGGTGAACAATCCGGCATACGGATTTTTGGTGATGAGTACCATCGCCAAAGGCAGGATCACGGCGATTGATACAAGAGAGGCGGAAAAACAAACGGGCGTGATTCGCGTCTTTACGCATTTGAACGCGCCGAAACTAGCTTTCGCAGCGGCAAAAGCTAAAGATCCGTTGGCGCCGCCGGACGGACAACCTTTCCACGCCTTAACTGGCGATCAAATTTATTTCAGCAATCAGCCAATTGCGCTCGTCGCCGCCGAAACTTACGAGCAGGCGCGTTATGCAGCCCGTCTGGTCAACGTCTCCTACGCCGAGGAAAAGCCGGCAACAAATATGAAAACCTCCGGCGCAACACAGTATGTCGCCAAAAGTTCTGATCCGCCCGAAACCGCCGAACAGAAGAGCCGGCCGCGCGGCGATGCCGCCAAAGCATTTCAAGCCGCGCCGGTCAAATTTGAAGCCGAATACACGATTCCAATCGAGCATCAAAACCCGATAGAGCTGCAAGCGTCAATCGCGTTCTGGCAAGACGGCAAGCTCGTCATTTTCGATAAAACGCAGGCGGTAATGACACTTCGCAATTATCTGGCAGCAGCTTTCGGAATTGCGGAAGCTGATGTTTTAGTTATTTCGCCGTTTGTTGGCGGGGCTTTCGGAATGTCTCTGCGCCCGAATCAAACCCCGGCACTCGCGGCGATGGCGGCGCGTGAGTTGAAACGTCCGGTGAAACTCGTCCTTACCCGCCGGCAGTCGTTTACCACCAGCGGCTATCGTCCCCAGACCTGGCAAAAGGTCAGCCTGGGCGCGGACAATAAAGGCAAGCTGAGCGCGATAATCCACGAAAATATGACGAACACTTCAAGCTATGAAGATTACTCGGAGAATACTGTTTCAGTCGCCCGGATGACGTATGCTTGTCCGAATGTGAGTCTCGATTACAAGGTCGTCAAAACGGATTTACCGACACCGAGTGCGATGCGCGCTCCCGGTGCGGTCTCGAAAATGTTTGCGCTCGAATGCGCGCTTGACGAACTCGCCCATCAGCTAAAAGTTGACCCGATTGAATTGCGCCTCATCAACTACGCCGAAGTTGACCCCGACAACGGCAAACCCTGGACGAGCAAGGAACTGCGCGCCGCCTACCGGCAGGCGGCGGATAAATTCGGCTGGAGCAAACGAAATCCTGAACCGCGCTCGATGCGCGACGGCAAACTGCTTGTCGGCTGGGGAATGGCGACTGCAATCTGGGGCGCATTTCAGATGCCTTCCTCGATCCGCATCGCTGTCAGTGCCGACGGCACCGCGCTAGCCCAAGCCTCCGCGAGCGATATGGGTCCCGGAACTTATACGGTGATCACGATGATCGCCGCCGAACATCTGGGAATGCCAATCGAGAAAGTGAAATTTGAACTCGGTCGCTCGGATTTTCCGCCCGCTCCGCACCAGGGTGGTTCGTGGACAACGGCGAGCGTCGGCGCGGCGGCGGTCGGCGCGGCGCGCCTGATTCGGAACAAACTCGTCGAACTGGCGAACAAGCAAGCGAACTCGCCGTTCAAAAACGCGACCGCCGATCAACTTCAATTTGAAAACGGCAAAGTTTCCCTAAAAAGCAATCCTGCCCAAACTTTAAGTTACAGCGAAATTCTGCGCGGCAACAATTTGCCGGAAATAGTCGAAACATACGAGGCGAAGCCTTCTCCCGAACGCGAAAAGTATGCGACGGCCACGCACGGAGCGCAGTTCGTTGAGGTCAAAGTTGACCCGGATTTGGGAACCGTGCGGGTGACAAGGATTGTCGAAGCAACGGCTTGCGGTAAGGTGATGAATTTGAAAACCTCGCACTCGCAGGAGATGGGGGGGGCAGTATGGGGAATCGGGATGGCTTTGCACGAAGCGACGGAAATTGACCACCGCTACGGTCGAATGACAAACGCGAGCCTGGCGGATTATCACGTTCCGGTTAACGCCGACATTTTCAAAATCGAGACCGATTTCGTCGAAGAAGACGACAAAATCGTCAATGAACTAGGCGTAAAAGGAATGGGCGAAGTCGGAATGATCGGCATCCCGGCGGCAATCGCCAATGCCGTATTTCACGCGACCGGAAGACGCATCAGAGAGCTGCCCATCACGCCCGACAAGTTGTTGTAAAAACGAAGGATTCGAGTGTTTAAGAAAGATTAAAAATAGAACAAAGAGGATTTGTGAGTTTCATTGGCAAACCCGTTGACGGCGTTGATGGAATACTTAAAGTCACCGGACGGGCGAAGTATGCGGCTAAGTATTGGCACAGCAACATCGCTTACGCCTTTCCGGTTTCATCAAAAATCGCTAGTGGCACAATTGCGGCTATTGATTCGTCTGAAGCGGAAAAAGCGCCCGGCGTGGAAGCAGAAGGGTTTGTTCCTGCTGGCCAAATTCTGTAACTTCTTTCCATGCAAAAAACCGTAAGCCTGGAGGCATTCTACCAACAGAAAATTCATTGGCTGCCCGACAACCTGCAACAGGATTTGGGGCATTTCAACGTCTTCCGCATCGACGAGTTCATGGGGCCTACCGCTACGCGCCTGCCCTACAGCCGCAAAGATTTCTTCAAAATTTCGCTCGTGACGGGGCGCAGCAACTATCACTACGCCGACAAAACCGTGCAGGTGGAAGGCAATGCGCTGTTTTTTGCCAACCCCCGGGTACCCTACGAGTGGGAGTCGCTCGACGGCGAGCTGACGGGCTCCTTCTGCATCTTCACCGAGGCGTTTTTGCGGCACCCGCTGCTGGCCGGGCTCGCCGAGCTGCCTATGTTCAAGCCCGCCGGGCAGCCACTCTACACGCTCACCGACTCGCAGTTTGCCGACGCGAAGCAGTTGTTTGAGAAGCTATTCTTCGAGCTGGATTCCAGCTACGCTTACAAGTACGACCTGCTGCGCAGCCACGTATTCGAGCTGGCACACACGGCTCTGAAGTTGCAGCCCGCCACCGTGCTCTACCGGGAAGGTACGGCTGCCACGCGCATCGCCGCCCTGTTCACGGAGCTGCTGGAGCGGCAGTTTCCGCTGGAAAACCCGCACCAGCAGTTGCGCCTGCGCACGGCTCAGGCCTTCGCCGGGCAGCTGGCCGTGCACGTCAACCACCTGAACCGGGCCCTGAAAGAAGTGACCGGCAAGACCACCAGACAGCTCATCGCCGAGCGCCTGGTGCGCGAGGCCCACGCCCTGCTCAAGCACACGAGCTGGCAGGTGGCCGAAATCAGCTACGCGCTGGGCTTCGAGCAGCCGGCCCACTTCAGCGCCTTTTTCAAGCAGCATCTGGGCACCACCCCCTCAGCCGTACGAATTGTTTGATTTTCGATAGCAATGGTTTGATTGGGGTTGGCGAGCAGACCGGCAGCCGCGGTACCTTTGTAGGGTACCAAACATTCATGTGATGCAACGCTCAAAAATCTGGTTTGTGACCGGGGCCTCCAAGGGGCTGGGCTTACTATTGGTGCGCCAACTGCTGGCCCAGGGGTACGCGGTGGCCGCCACCTCCCGCCACACCGACGAGCTAACGCAGGCCGTGCAGCCTGCTGCGGCCGACCGCTTCCTGCCCCTGCAAGTAGACCTGGGCGACGAAGCCAGCGTGCGCCAGGCCCTCGAAACCACAGTTCGCACCCTCGGCGGGCTTGATGTGGTGGTCAACAATGCCGGCTACGGCCAACTGGGCGCGCTGGAGGAACTGACCGACCAGGAGGCGCGGCAGAACTTCGACGTGAACGTGTTCGGCACGCTGAACGTGCTGCGCTACGCCACACCCTACCTGCGGCAGCAGGGCCACGGGCGCGTCTTTAATATTTCGTCGATTGGCGGCTTCAACGGCAATTTTCCGGGCTGGGGCATCTACTGCGCCACCAAGTTTGCCGTCAACGGCCTCACCGAAGCCTACGCGGCCGAGGTGCAGCCCTTTGGCATCCGGGCCACGGTGGTGATGCCGGGCTACTTCCGCACCGGGTTCCTTTCGGCCGGCTCGATGGGCACGCCCGCCCACGCCCTTGACGCCTACCAGTTAGTGCGCGATTCGCAAGAGGCCCACGCCAACGCCATCAACGGCAACCAGCCCGGCGACCCGGCCAAAGCCGTGGACCTACTCGTTAAAGTCAGCGAAGCCGAAAACCCGCCCCTGCACCTGTTTATGGGCGAAGATGCTTACAGCGCCGCAGATAGTCAGATGGCCACCGTGCAGCACGAGATGCAGCAGTGGCAGCAAGCCGCAACGGCTACTTCTTTCAGCGCTTAATCGCACTATGTTGTTGGGTTGTTGGGTTAAATTGGGTTGCTTCAACTGCCACTTCAGGCACCGCTTCTTTGAATTTCTTAATTTTTCCATTGAATCTCGTTATGCACCCGGTTGTACCAGGGGATAACTTTGCCAGCAGCAAAACATTGAGGAGAAATGAGAACGGTTACATTCTTTGCAGTATAATTTGGATGTATAAGGTAGCCCGCTGAGAGGGTATGTGGCAGAACAGATAAGCTTACAAAAATTAGTCAAGATCTGTATAAAAGGCTACCCTTGGTGTGAAAACCGGAACGACTCCGTTTATCCAGTAGTTACCACCAATTTAAAAAACAAAAAAATATGACAAAGATTTCAACAGAATCGGATTTTATAACGTTGATCAACGTTTTTGAAGTAAAACCCGAAAATCAAGAGGAATTACTAAAAACCCTGATTGATGCTACAACAGAAACAATGGAAAATGTGGATGGATTTATATCCGCCAACTTTCACGTAAGTTTCGATAAAACGAGGGTAACAAATTATGCGCAATGGAAAAGCGTTGAGCATTTCGCAAAAATGCTGAAAGATTCTCAAGCAGCTGTGCATATGAAAAAGGCAGCGGAACTTTGTGAGAGGTTTGATGCACATACCTACAAAGTTGTCTGGACACATTCTCTCTGATTTATGAAGTAATATATAATCGTAGCTTTAAAGGTATTTACGTCCAAATCGCAATTGAGGAAGGGATTACTCAGGTCAGCTGCTTTTAAGGTATCCACACAAAAAAAATATCTACATGATTGCGAATAATAAGGCAATACTAGAAGAGGCAAATGCGCATGTCGCCGAAGGCAACTATGAAGGGTTCTTGTCGTTCTGCACCCACGACACGGAATGGACGTTTGTCGGCGACCGGACCCTCAAAGGAAAGGAAGCCGTGCGCCAATATATGGCAACAATGTACATAGAGCCGCCCAAGTTTACGGTCACTAACTTGATCGCCGAGGGAGATTTCCTTACGGTACTGGGCGAGATAACAATAAAGGACGAAGACGGGGAGGAAACTCATTCCTCATACTGCGACGTCTGGCGATTTCACGATGGTAAGATTGCCCAATTAAAGGCTTTCGTCATCAGGACATAGTCAAAGTCAAAATACATCAATTGGGGCGTAGGCAAGAAAATAACCATTACTATTGGTAACAACCCACATCGCTCATCTCAACAAGCAGCTTAGATTTAGTCTTGGAAAGATATCGAGAGTGTTTTAGATTTTTGAAAAAATTACGGAAGTCATATTGGACTAACATGGAAAACCACCCGGTGTACTTTTTAATGGGAGAAGAGGCCTGTGGCTTTTAACAGGATAAAATCAATAATTTAACCGAGGAAGCAGAAAAATGGAAAGAATACACCTTGTCAACCGACTTATCATACTCACATTATTTTTTGGAAGCCTAGTGAGTCCATTGGAAGCTCAAGTGTTAGGGGATTCAGCAATGAAAGCATCAGAAAAAAGAACAAATCCCAATAAAAAAGGAGCAAACATGCATAATACAATAGAAAAAACGAAAGCATATATCGGAATGTGGGTAACGGAAGACGGCAACATTCGTCACGAGCTTTTGCCTGGCAACCGATACGACGAAGCAAGAGGAAACCGCAAAAGTGCCTACCAAGGTAGCTACAAAGTCACAGGCAACCATATTGACTATAAAGATGACACCGGCTTTACTGCGGACGGAGAGTTTAAAGATGGAATCCTCTACCACGGCGGTATGGTTTTGTACAAAGAAAAATAAACGAATAGATCAGTTTTATGGGAAAGACTTTTCGTTATAACTCACTGTCAGAATTTCATGCATTTTAAATCTATCCAAGCCTGAACATCCCTTGAGCGGCCTAATAGACTACAGCAAAGTAAGCTATCCCATCAACAATAGTCCTGTTGCGAAACAAGTAATTGAGGAATAAAGAGTTGAAGAAAGTGGTAAATTTTCGGATAAAACCAAGTGATTGCCATGTACAGTTTGTTTTCGAACGTAAAGAGTGATCGGGAGTTTAGTGCGACGACGGGCTTGAGCAAAGGGGAGTTTTACGAATTAGTTTACCAATTTGAAGAAGTGGAAGCCCAACAAAAGGCTGAGCGTCTAGCAACCGGAGGCAGAAAAGAAGTCTTAACGGACGGGGCCGAAAGGTTGTTTTTTCTTTTGTACTATATGAAGGACTACCCCAGCTTTGATGTGCTGGGTCTGAGTTTTGGCATCGATGCGACTACCGCCGAGCGGTACGTGGTAGAGTTACTGCCAATTCTGGCTAAGACTTTACGTAAACTCTAATGTTTACCGGTGGTTACTGGCCCGCAAAGCCGAAGAAATAGCCGTTTGGAGCAGTTGCTGGGCAAGACCGACAAACGCTTGATCGACGCCACGGAAAGACTCCTGGAGCGGCCACAGGACCAGGATGAGCAAAAGGGCAAGTACTCGGGTAAAAAAACGTCACACAGTAAAGAACACGGTGATTGCCACCTCTTCCCGCTCATTTTGTTTCTGGGAAAGACCGTCTGGGGCGGCAATTCTCACGACTTCTCGCTGCTCAAGGAGGAGTTCAAAATGGAACTGGTGTTTGAAGACCATCAGGTGTGCTTACTGATTTCTAACTAGTTTCTATCCAATTACGCTTATGCCAACCGTACAGTTTAGCAAAGTGCTGGAAGCCCCCGCCACTCAGGTCTGGGCCTTGGTGCGCGACTTCGAGGCGCTCGCTACCTGGTTCCCCTTTATCACCCACTGCGAGTTAAAAGACCCAGTCGTGGCCGCGCAGGTGGGCGCTGTGCGCGTCAACACCACCGTGGAGGGGGCCCTTATTGAAGAAACCCTGCTCGAACTATCGGACCGGGACCGTCGCATTGTGTACGCAGTAACCAAAGGTGATGTGCCGACGCTCGACTACCAGGCGACGCTGACCATCCACGAGGTAAAGGCCGACGGCCGCGCCTACGCCGACTGGACGGCCCGATTCGACGTGGCGGGCGACCCCGCACCGGTGGTGGAGTGGGTACGCACCGAAATCTTCCAAACCTGCCTGGAAGAGTTAGAGCGGGTAGCCCGGCAACGCTTGCGCGCGTAACTGCAAGCCGCGGGTAAAAGTAATATTATACATCCCATTTCCAGCAAACACATAAAATACAATCAACTGGGTAATACCGGCCTGCTCGTGCCGGAGCGATGACCTGAAAGCCATCGACGAAGTAAGCAAGCGGCCGGTGCTCTACCCCGGGTGGATGGTGGACTTCCAGGCCGGCAGCCGTACGTAGATAACCTGACAAAAAGGTGCGTCCCGCAAGCTACTGTCAACCATCAGGCTTTTTGATAGGCCGCGGCAAACTCCTTTACAAAATCGGCCAGCTTGGTCGGGTCCAGTACGGCGGGCTTGTGCCGGTAATAATCTTCATTCCAAAGTATGAGAAACGAGCAAATTCAGGCCAAAGCCCCCGATTTGGGCTTTGGCGCCTTACCCATCGTGCTTCGCGTACTTTGCCTGCTTCCCTTCCTAACGGGCAGCGCCGACCTGATTTTAGGCGCCAAATTTGCTCGATGGGGCGGGGCAAACCTATCGGATCAAGTCATTAACGACCCCGGTCTTAACAATGAGATCTATTTCTGGGGAGCCATTTGGTTTGGTTATGGCGTTGCACTCTGGTGGGTAAGTTCACACCTTCGGTCCGAGGCTGTGATGTTCCGCATTTTAATAGGAACTCTGTTCTTTAGTGGGTTGGCCCGATCCTTATCCGTATTGCTATACGGCTGGCCTAGCCCCTTGCTCACGGCAGCAATAGCCCTCGAACTTTTCGGTTCTGCGGCACTTTGGTTGTGGCATCGGTGGCTGTTTCGTAAAATTTAATGGTGTAGAACAAAAAAATTATACGTATGACTCCAATCCATTCAGCATCTCCCCAACCGAAAACAACTGGTGAACTGGCCGGCAAAGTAGCCCTGGTCACGGGGGCTTCCCGGGGCATTGGCCGCGCCATTGCGTTGCGCCTGGGCCGGGCCGGGGCCTGCGTCGTCGTTAATTACGCGACCAACGACGACAAAGCCCAAGAAGTCGTGGCGCTGATCGAGGGCGGAGGTGGACAAGCCGTGGCGGTTCAGGCTGATATCAGCCAACGGGCCGACGTAATTAGGCTGTTCGAGCGAACCCAGGACGCCTTTGGGGGGCTGGACATTGTCGTCAACAACGCCGGCGCGTACTTAACCAAGCCCCTAACGGACGTGACCGAAACCGAGTTCGATCAGGTGTTTGGCCTGGATGCCCGGGGTACATTTTTCGCCCTGCAGGAAGCGGCCCGCCGGGTGCGCATCGGGGGTCGCATTATCAACATTTCTTCGAGCCAGACGGTTACGGCGAACCCCAACCAGTCGGTGTATGCGGCCAGCAAAGCGGCCGTGGAGCAGTTCGGGCTGGCACTGGCTAAGGAACTGGGTAGTCGGCAAATTACGGTCAATAACGTCTTGGCCGGCATTACGGAAACGGATGGACTGGTCATTTCCGAGCCGGCTAAGCAGTACCTGGTTCAGAGCACCCCGCTGGGCCGGTTAGGTCAGCCCGACGACATTGCCGAGGTGGTAGGCTTCCTGGCCAGCCCTGCGGGCTGCTGGATAAATGCCCAAAATGTACGCGTCAATGGGGGACAATCATAAGTTCGGGAGCGTCGAT
>CADCTQ010000321.1 GCA_902805615.1 uncultured Cytophagales bacterium | reverse complement strand
TCACCGAAGGAATGCCCCGCCCGAACGTGCTGGTGGTGGGCCTGGGCGAGATCGGCGCCGACGTGTGCCGCAACCTCGCCGGGAAGCGCAACTTCGCCGTCACCCTCACCAACCGTACGCAGGCCAAAGCCGAAGCCCTGGCCGCCGAGCACGACCTGCCGGTGCTGCCCTTCGAAAACGTGTGGCAGGCGATGCCCCGCTTCGACGTGGTCATCTGCTCGGTTGCCAAAGACGAGCCGTTCATCACCAAGGCCGCCGTGCAGAAGATGAACATCCTCTCCTACAAATACTTCATTGACCTGTCGGTGCCCCGCAGCGTGGAGGCTTCCGTGGACGAACTGCCCGGCGCGTTGGTGTACAACATTGACGACATCCAGGCCAAGGCTTCCGCCGCGTTGCAACGCCGCCTGGCCGCCGTGCCCAAGGTAAAGGAGATCATTGCCCAGGCCATCGAGGAGTTCAGCGACTGGACCCGCGAAACGGCCGTGTCGCCCACCATTCACAAGCTCAAGAACGCCCTGGAGCAGATCCGGCAGGAAGAAGTGGCCCGCCACCTGAAAGGCATGTCGCCGGGCGAAGCCCAGAAGGTAGACCAGATCACCAAGGGCATGATGCAGAAGATCATCAAACTGCCCGTGCTGCAACTCAAAGCCGCCTGCAAACGCGGCGAGGCCGAAACCCTCATTGACGTCCTCAACGACCTGTTCAACCTCGAAAAGCAGCCTGATGTCGCTGAGCTAAATGAAAAATTGAAAATGGAAAATGGAAAATAGCCACCCCGGATTTGCCCAACGAGGCCGGCGCTATTGCTCATCCAAGAAACATTTATAAGCGTACAAAAAGGAGAGGGATGGTTTGTAAAAACCATCCCTCTCCTTTTTGTCTATTCGACACAGTGGTCAGTGAGACACTGACCACGGCGCGGCAGCAGCGGTACGGACTACGGCATGGAACCAGGTTTATGAAGGCCCGCCCGCCGCCGTCAGTGTCTCACTGACGGCTTCCGAATTCCTTCCGGCCACCGGCCCGTACCGGAGCCCCGGCAAAGTGCGTGTTCCTTCGGTCTCCCTTCCTCCCGTCTCCGGTTTCCCTTTAGTAGTTTCCCTGCGAGCCGCCGCCGCCGAACTGGCCGCCGCCGAACTGTATCTCTCCCGCCGGTGCCTGGCTTTGCACCGAGGCGGCAAAGGTTTCATTGACTACGAAAGATTCGAGTTCCTGGCCCTCTTCGGGTTCTTCCACGTCCTGGGCGTACGTAAAGGGCAGGTCGCCCCGCTTGAGCAGCCGGATGGCAACGTACGCAAAACCCACCAGGGCGGCACCGGCCAGCGTGACCAGCACTTCGGGGTGGCCGAGGCTGAAATAGTGCCGGAAGGTAAGCACCGACAGCACCAGCAGCGCCATGCCGGCCCGGAGCAGGAGGCGGTCCCGCTGCCGCAAGCCTAACGTGATGTACGCCACGGGTACTGCCGCCGTGAAGACGTAGAATACGAAGGCCATCGGTACGTGCGGCTGGTCAAACCATTCTACGCTCAGCTCGCGGATGACGAAGTAGTTGCCCGACAGGTAAAAAGTGATCAGGCACATCCCTTCCAGCAACTCCAGGCATTCCGTCCACAGCCGCAGCCGCACCTCGCCCTTCAGCCGGCGCACCCCCGCGTAACCGGCGGCAGCGTAAGCCATCATGACGAACGGCAGCACGATGCGTCCGGCCGAACTGATTTCGAGCACCGTCAGGAACACGGTTGCCGACAGGCAGCCGAAGGCGAGCCCGGTCACCAGTTTGTCGACGTAGCGTACTGCGGCGAAGGTCAGCACGGGCAGCGCCAATACGCAGCGGGTGAGGGGATGTTCGTACCAACGGGGGTCCCATAACGCAAACCCGCTGAAAATGAAGGTAAGCGCCGTGTACAGCAGTGCATCGTCTATGCCGGAGCGGTAGTGGCGTTGGGTGCGGATGTTGTACTCCAGGGCGACAAACAGCCCCGCTGCAAAGCACAGAAGCGTTATGCCGCATCCGTCAAAGTCAGTTACGAAGAAAGGGAAGAACAAAGTGTAGATTCCCAAAAGGCTGCACACCAGGATCCAGCAGAAAAACGCCAGCCCGATGCGTACGAACACGTTGGGCGTGTAGAATTTCACCGGGTAAGCGGCCAGGATGGCCTCGTACTGCGCCGTGCCGATCAGGTGGGTGCGGTGCCACCGGGCGGCTTGCCTGCGCACTTGCAGGGCTTCCAACCATTGGGTAGAATAGGCGATCATTGTTGGGGTGGGGAAAGGATTTTTTTGTAATTCAGCAGGAACCAGATGATACCGCCGCAGGAGAAAATAAAGTAGAAAAAGATCACTTCGGACAGGAAGGACTCAACCTGGAATACCAGGTAGGTGACCCCTACGTAGGCGTACACCACCGCCACAATGAGGAAGTAAAACGACTGTTCCCGGCGGGCGTACCCCATGAACGCGGCCGTAACGGCGGCCAGCAACGGCACGAACACCCAATATCTTTCCAACTCCATCATCCCGGCCAGGCACGCCACGAACAGCACGTGCGACCCGAAATTGAGGTACGTGAAGGAAAAGTGCTTTTTGATGTTCCGGTCGCCCAGGAAAAGGGCCGCGCCGGTAAGCATTGCCCCGAGCAGCAGGCCCATGTAGATGAGCCGTTCGTCCGAGAAGTCATTGTTGCGCAGCAGCGTGAGCGGGGTAACGGCAATGCCTACCCAGGAGGCTAAGGCCGTAATGCCCATGGACAGTATGCCTTTGTGGTCGAACCGGTAGGCCGTGGCCAGGAACAGCACTGCCGGGAGGAACGTAGCCAGGCCGTACTTTTCCCCGAAAAACCCGTACTGGTACTGGAGGTAGCCTTCCAGGATGAGGAACGTGAGGCAGCCCAGGAGCAGGGCGTAATCGTAGAAAGGCGAGGGGCTTTCGGTCTTTTCGGGCGAAAACGGTACGCGGTGCCGCCACGCGTAGGCAAAGCTGCCGGCGCACACGAGGGCAATGCCCGCGATGATGCCGCCGTGGCCGATCTCGTCGAGGTTGAGGTAGATGAGCCAGCCCAGCCCCACGTTGAGCAGCAGTACGCCCAGGTAGAGGAGCGTCTTCAGTTCCCAGTGCACGGAAAAAGGGGCCATCAGCTCCCCGGCGATGATCTTGCCCGACTGCTCGTGCGTGATCAGCCCCTCCGTTTCCAGTTTGTTCAGAATGTGTGCTTTCATTGAAAAAGAGCAAAGAGATGCGCGGACGCGTAAATGTGCGAATAAAATCCTGTCGGTCAATTTAGTACCCGGTCAATGGTTAAAATTCGCCGGGCGGGAAGCAGTAGCGGTTGGGTACCCAAAAGGGTGCCAAAGTGCATCTTTCCCGCGGGGAAAAGAAATCAGATTGGCGGCCGGGTCTGCCGGCGTAAGGAAAGGGCGGGAAAAACCGGGATTCGGGGAGTTGTTTGGGGCATTTGTTTGCTCATCCGGCAACCATTCGCCAACTTAGATGCCCGGGCCGGGCGCCGGTCCATTCGTTATTGCCATGAAGATCAGAAAAGCCGTGATTACTGCCGCCGCCCGCGGCGAAAGACTCTACCCCGTCGCCGACACCGTGCAGAAAGCCATGCTGCCCGTGGTGGACACCGACGGGTTGCACAAGCCCGTCATCCAGATCATTGCCGAAGAGGCGTTCTCGGGGGGCATCGAAGAAATTTGCGTGGTGTGCGCCCCCGGCGACGGTCCCCGCTATCTCCAGTCCTTCCAATCCCTGCGCAACAACCTGCTGCAATCGCACCAGGGCAGCGACTGGGCCCGGTCGCAGGCCGCCCGCATTGATCACCTGCTCAGCCGCTTGCAGTTCGTGGAGCAATCCGAGGCATTGGGGTACGGCCACGCCGTGCGGTGCGCCCGGCCCTTCGTGAAGGACGAGCCGTTCCTGCTCCTGCTGGGCGATTACCTCTACGTATCCAACCTGCCCGGCAAGCGTTGCGCCCAGCAACTCGTGGACCTGGCGGCCGGGGCCAACTGCTCGGTGGCCGCCGTAAACCCCACGCCCGAACACCTCATCAGCCGGTACGGCACCCTCACGGGCAAGCACGTGGCCGGCGCGCCGGGCGTCTACCAGATTGAAAAGATCATCGAAAAGCCGTCCCTCAGCCTGGCCGAACTCGAACTGCAAACGCCGGGCCTGCGGCGGGGCTACTACCTCTGTTTCTTCGGCATGCACGTGCTGACGCCTTCCGTGTTCGCCATCCTGGAAGCCCAGGACACGCAGCCCGGCACGCCGCTGGCCCTCACCCCGGCCCTGCAACAACTGGCCGAACGCGAAAAATACCTGGCCCTGGAGGTGAAAGGCAACCGCTACGACATGGGCAAGAAGTTCGGCTGGCTCCAGGCGCAGGTAGCCCTCGGCCTCGCCGGCCAGGCCCACCACGAAACCCTCTCCACGCTGGTGGAAATGCTGGCGGAAGCCAATCAAAGGCAGAAGTGAGAAGCGAGGAGCGAGAAGAAGGTACACGCACTTTGCCGTTGTCACCGGAAGAGTCCGTGCTCATTCTTCTCGCTCCTCACTTCTTGTAAGAACTACGCCTTCGAACGCCGTTACTTCAGCTCCATGTTGCCGGCCGTGTACTTGACGTTGTACCGGAAGCGGTTGATCCGCCAGCCGGCCGGCGTGCGTTGCAGGCCCAGGTCGTAGCTGCCGACGAATTCGCGGGTATGGCCCTGCGTGGCCGCGGCTTTGTAATGCGTAGCGGTGGCGTAACAGAACACGGTGGCGTTTTCCCCATTCACTGTTACCAGGAAGTTGCCGCTGTGGTGGTGTACGGCGTCAATGCCCGCAAAGCCGCTTTCCCACATGGCGCAGATTTCTCCCGCCGGCAGGTCCTTCGCCGCCCCGGCGCCCAGCGACGACATGTCGAAGTGGACGGTCGGCGTAAATACTTCCGTTTGGAGCTTCTGCCACTCCCGGTAGTCGGTGGATACGAAGAGCCGGTTGACGGCCTCAATGATCTGTTCGCGGGTCGTGAAGGTTTGCATGGGCGGGATAGGTTAGGGGAGTTTAAAATGCGGGTTATGAATGATGCCGAAAAGGTTGCCCCACGGGTCTTTCACGGTCGCCACCACGATGCCGCCGCCTACTTCCGCCGGGGCTTCGTGCAACGTGGCTCCCAGGTGCAGCAGCGCCTGGGAGGTGTTTTGAACGTCCGCCACGCCCCAGTACGTGACCACGCCCGTTCCGGCCGCCGCCGGCGCGCTGTCGTCGGGCTGCAATCCCAGTTCGTAGCCGGCCACGTTGAAGCCCACGTAGAACGGCTCGTCGAAGTAAGGCCCGATTTGCAGTACCCGGCTGTACCAGTCTTTGGCTTGCGCCAGGTCGGCTACTTTGTAAATGGTGGTGCGCAATCCCAGGAACGGCGTTTGCATGGGCAGCAGGTTTAGGGGACGATGCGTAAGGGTTTGCCGCCGGCGGTAAAACCGGACGGTTGGCATTCGAGGAAGAACCTTAAAACGAAAGCCCCGGCAGGTACGGTGCCGGGGCTAATCTATCAAATAAAGCGGTAATTACCGGTACATCACGCTGTTGACGGCTTCCAGCGTGCGTTTCACGTTGGGCAGGATGGCTTCAATCAGCGTGGGGGCGTAGGGCAGGGGTACGTCCATGCTGTTGACGCGGCGCACTGGGGCGTCGAGGTAGTCGAAGGCGTGGCGTTGCACGTGGTAGGCCAGCTCGGCCGAAATCGCGGCCAGCGGCCAGGCTTCTTCCACCACCACGAGGCGGTTGGTTTTCTTGACCGACTCCACCACGGTGGCGTAGTCAATCGGGCGGACGGTGCAGAGATCAATGACTTCGGCCGATACGCCTTCCTTCTCCAGTTCCTGGGCCGCCCCAAAGGCCGCCTTCATCATCTTGCCGAACGACACGATGGTCACGTCGGTGCCTTCGCGCACCACGTAAGCTTTGCCGATGGGAATCAGGTATTCCTCTTCGGGCACCTGGCCCTTGTCGGAGTACATCAGTTCCGACTCCATGAAGATCACCGGGTCGTTGTCGCGGATGGACGACTTGAGCAGGCCCTTGCCGTAGTACGGGTTGGAGGGCACCACTACCTTGAGACCAGGCGTGTTGGCGTACCAGTTCTCGAAGTTCTGGGAGTGCTGGGCGCCCAGCATCCCGGCGTTGCCCGTAGGGCCGCGGAACACGATGGGGGCGCCGTACTGGCCGGCCGACATGGACAATATCTTGGCGGCGCTGTTGATCACCTGGTCAATGGCTACCAGCGAGAAATTGTAGGTCATGAATTCGATGATGGGACGCAGGCCGTTCATGGCGGCGCCCACCCCGATGCCGGCAAAGCCCAACTCGGCAATCGGCGTGTCAATGACCCGCTCCGGGCCGAACTCGTCGAGCATGCCCTGGCTGACCTTGTAGGCACCGTTGTACTCGGCTACTTCTTCGCCCATCAGGAACACGGAAGGATCGCGGCGCATTTCTTCAGACATGGCTTCCCGCAGCGCCTCTCTGAATTGTATTTCTCTCATGGATTGAATCTCGGAAAATAGATTGACGGTCGGTAAAATTATACAGAAGCCGGGGAATTGCCAAAGGAAAGGAGACCGGAGACCGGAACGAAAGAAGACCGGAGACGGGAGGAAGGGAGACCGGAGGAATGCGCCGGGCTTCCATTTATTTACCAACCCGTGCCGGAGCCTCACCTGAGATTCCTTCCCGATCCCTCCTCCGGTCTTCCTTCTCCGGTCTGCGGTCTCCGGCTTCCGCCTTGCAAACAAAAAAGCCCTTCCGTTGGGAAGGGCTTTTTTGTTTGCAAGGCGGAAGCTTTCGTTAGCGGATCGCGTTTTTGAAGGCTTCGGAAGTCGTGTAGGCGCGGAATTCGAGGTCATCAATGGCCCGGGCGCGCAGTTCAGCGTTCTTCTGGATGGCTTGCTGCAGGTTGGTCATCACACCCTGCTCGTTCTTGGCGCGGGCAGCGGCAATGGCCATCAGGTAGAAAGCGTCGGCGTCGTTGGCGTCCTTCGAAGTAGCTTCGGTCAGGGTCGTCAGGGCGGCGTCAGCCTGGCCGGCCAGAATCTGGGCAAGGCCACGGTTGTAGAGCACCACGGAAGTGTCACCGGCTTGCGACAGGGTAGAAACGGCTTCGCTGTACTGGGCGGCGCGGATCTGCTGCACCCCTTTGGCGGCGTTGATCATCTTGGTTACCTGTTCGCCACCCGTCATGCCGGCTGCCTTGGTGAGGGCCTGCATGGCTTGTTCGCGGTCACCCTTCATGGTGTAGGCTACGGCCATGTTGTTGTACACTTCGGCAGTCTCCTGGAGCTTAACGGCCATTTGCAGGTGGTTCAGGGCTTCGTCGGCCAGTTGCGTCTTCTTAGCCGCGTCGTTGGCCTTCTTAGCCATTTCCAGTTGCACGGCGGCAAAGTCATTGTGCGGCTTCCAGGATGTCTCACCGTACTGCTTCATGGCAGCCTGGTAAATGCCGGCTTTCTCTTCCAGGTCGGGGGTCAGCGTGGCGGCGTGCAGGATTTCCTTCTCATTGAGCATGTTGGCGCTGTCGGCACGGCCTTCGGCCATCTGGCGGGCCAGCACGGAGATTTCGGAATCCGGCTTCTTGGGGATCAGCGTCAGGATTTCGGTCTGCGCCGTTCTCAGCTTGGGGTACACCTGGTTGAGCAGCGTGCGGTAGTAAGCGAGGCGGTGCAGTTGGTCTTCCTGCTCTTCGAATTCGCCACCGGCGTCAATGATGCCGAGCACTTCGGTCTTCTGCTCTTCGGTCAGCAGGGTGGTGGCGGCCAGCGTGTCTTTCAGCTGGGCCCAGTCCTGGATCACCGGCTTGAGCACGAATTCCACGGAGTCAGCCGCGTTCTTGTAGTTGTACACCTTCATTTTGTTGCGGTAGTACTTCTGGATGGACTCGGCGCGGTTTTCGGAGAGCTTGGAGTTTACCCGCTCAGCCCCTTCCGGAGAGTGCGTACCCGTGATGGTCACGGTTTTGGTCACGTTCTTCTCGGCAATGAAGTTGTCGAAGAACTTGCCGCGCTTGCTGCGGGTTTCGCTCGTCTGCAACTGGGCGCTGCCCTGGGGGAAGAAGAAGGCTACGTTCGTCGGCTCGTACTCGGGCTCGGTGGTGTAGCCGGTTTCGGCGTAAGCCACCAGGTTGGGCTCCTTGTACAACCGCGACGTGGTAATGATGCCGGGGGCTACGGTCACTTCGGGCGTGGTCTTGGACTTTTTGCCCTTGGCGGCCGTTCCCTGCATCACCAGTTCGCCTTTGCGCATGGCCTCCTGGTAAGCGAAGGAGAAGTCCTTGGTGATCTTGGGCTGTTCCTTCTTGGCGTTGGGGTAGTCGGCGGCGTTGAATACCACCTGGCCCACGTCGTCGCGCTTGTCGCCGTACTTGTAGCCCACGTTGCCGGTGTAGGTGGTCTTCTTTTTCAGCATTTTAACCGGCAGCGTGGCCGTCATGTTGAACTTCACCTGGTCGGCGTGCACTTCAAGCGGGTTAGGCGTTACCGTCAGTTCCTGCTTCTTGGCCATTTTGACCATCTTATTCAGGGTACAACCGCCGGAGAGAACGATCATACCGCTGAGCATCACAGCTGGGAGTAATTTTCCGTTAGGAATCATGGTTTAGAGGGTGGTTTAAGTTGCGAAAATATGATTGTATTTATATTATTACAATTCGGTAAACACTTTTTTGCTTTGCAGCGTAAAAAGCCTTGCGGTAACCTCTACGTTTATTGGTATATTTTTGTTGTTATGATGCAAAAATTCAAGTTGGTTCTAGAGAAACACGCGTTCGGGGTGTGCACCCGGCTCGGCCACGTCATGGGGATTTCTACCTGTAGCATCCGCCTTTTTTTCATTTACGCCTCGTTTTTAACCTTCGGGTCGCCCATCATCGTGTATTTGTCGCTGGCGTTCCTGCTCAACATGCGCAAGCACCTGCGCCGGAATAATCACCCCACGGTCTGGAATTTCTGAGCCGGCAGGTCGCGGAAGTGCCTCTGTTTCAGTACAAAATAGTGCCATACGATGCTTCCCCGGAAGTGGGGCGCCCTGCTTGAGCCTCCGCTTATACGTTGGGCGTCTCTTCTTTGTTTCGTCCAAAGCCCAAAACGGCCGTAAAAATTAAAATGGGCCTTCAGCACCGCCCCGAAGTGCGCGGGACCCGCCGAAAACAGCAGTTTGAAGGCCGCCACGCCATCCAGCACCAGGCGCACCAGCAGGGTAAGCCACAGTTGCCTTCCCGGCAGGTTTTTGTACAGGAGTAAGATTCCGTTCCGAAAGTTGAGAAACGTCTTGCGCGGATGCACCTTGCTGAGGGTGCCGCCGCCCACGTGGTACACGGTGCTCCCGCCGCAGTACATCACCCGGCAGCCCATGCTGCGGAAGCGCCAGCACAAGTCAATTTCCTCCATGTGGGCGAAGAAATGGTCGTCGAGGCCCCCGGCCCGCCAGTACACTTCTGACCTCACCACCATGCAGGCCCCGGTGGCCCAGTCCACGTCCCGGTCGTCGTCGTACTGCCCGCCGTCCGCTTCCAGCGTGTCGAAGAGGCGGCCCCGGCAGAACGGGTAGCCGAACCGGTCGAGGTAGCCGCCGGCCGCCCCGGCGTATTCAAACTCATTTTTATGCGTAAACGACCGGATTTTAGGCTGGCAGGCCGCCACGTCGGGCCGGGCGTCCATCAGCCGGACCAGGGGTTGCAGCCAGCCGGGCGTCACTTCCACGTCGGAGTTGAGCAGCACGTAGTACCGGGCATCCACCTGCCGGAGGGCCAGGTTGTAGCCGCGGCTGAACCCTTCGTTGCGGTCGAGCTGGATGAGCCGCACTTCCGGGTGGTATTGTTGCAGCCATTGGACCGAACCGTCGGTGGAGCGGTTGTCGGCCACCACCACCCGGGCGTCGCCGCTGCAAGCGAGCACCGAAGGGAGAAATTGTCTGAGGTAAGCGACGCCGTTGTAATTGAGGATGACTACTGCCGTACTGCCCATGCACTACAAGCCTAGTCCGCTGAGGTCGAGCCCCGGAATGTTGGGCATGAAGCCCTGGGTCGCTTTTTTGAGTTCTTCCTTGGCTTTGGCGTCGGCCTCCACCAGGGCCTTGTTGACGGCCGCCACCACCAGGTCTTGCAGCATTTCCTTGTCGTCGGGCTTGAGCAGGTCGTTGTCTATTTCGAGCTTGATGATCTGGCGGGCGCCGTTGACGGTGGCTTTCACCAGGCCGGCGCCGGCCTCGGCCGAAGCCTGCACGTGCACCAGGTTGTCCTGGGCTTCTTTGAGTTTGGCCTGCATGTCTTTGATGCGGCCAAACATATTCGACATATCAAACATAGCGGTAGTGGTTGCTTGGTATACGCCGTTACGGTAAACCGCCGGCGGAGGTTGAACGTTCCGGGGTGGTTCCGGCCTCATTTGCCGGGCAAGTGACATAATTTTTGCGAAACCGCCAAAAGTCCCTTACCGGAGTCCCTTACCGGACCAGCAATACGCCGCCGCGCCGGGTGGTCTGGCGGCCCGTCTGGTCGGTTACGCGGACGAGGCACACGTACGCGCCGGCCGGGGCGGGTTGCCCGCCCAGGGTGCCGTCCCACCCGTTTTCGAGGCGGTCGGAGACGAACACGGTAGCCCCCCAGCGGTCGTAGATCACCATGTCGAGGCGGGCAATGAACCGGCCTTTGACGGTGTACTCATCGTTGACCCGGTCGCCGTTGGGCGAAAAGGCTTCGGGCAGGAACACCCGGACGGGGCGCCGGATCTCTACTTCGTTGGAAACGCTTTCGAGCCCGGGGCCGTCCGTGCGCACCCGGTAGCGGATCACCTGCTGCGTGGTGTCAAACGGCTCGGTGGCATCCGTGCCTGGCCCGGCGTCCCGCGACGAGAGGAGGCGGCCCGTGGCGTCGAGCTTCTCCACGGTGTAGCCCGTCACGCCGGCCGCCCACGCGCGGTACGGCGACCAGCCCAGCCGGTCGGTTTCCGGGCCGCTCTCCACCTGCAACCGCACCGGGCACGCGTCCCCGGACTCGGCCGACGGGTTGTTGCAGGCGTCGGTGTAACGCACCCGGTAGCAGTAGCCTTCGAGGTCCAGCCGCGCATTCTCGTCGGTAAACGTCGCGTTGGTGGGCCGGCCCACCGGCTCGTACGGACCGCCGTCAACCGAACGGGTCACCAGGAACTCGTTGCGACCGGGCGGCGCCGTCCACGAAACGACGGGCAACCCGTTGCGCACGGTGACGGCCAGGTTCTGCACGGCCGGCGGCTGGCGGGTAGAAATGGCGTTGACGCACGCGGCGTTGGAAACCGACACCGCCCCGTCGGGGTACGTGGCTTCCACCCGGTAGCAGTACTGTTCGGGGCATCGTACGTCGGCGTCGGTGTAGCGGGTCTGGGCGGCGCCCACGGTGGTCAGGGCTTGGTCGTTGACGAACAGCGTATAGCCACCCGGATTGGCCGCGGGGTCCACCCGCCAGCTTACTTCGTTGCGGCTCTCGGCGGCCGTCGCGCCCAGCACCACCGTGCTCACTTCGCCCGAAGAAACCGAGTTGCCGCACGCGTCGAACGCCGTCACGCGGAACGTGTAGGGCTGGCCGGTCGTTGCCAACTCCCCGATGTTCTGCGTGAACGGTCCGGGAGTGGGGTTGTCGAGGGTGGCAACCGGTTGGTATTGCCCCGTGGCATTCTTTTGTTCGATCCGGTAGCGGGTGTCGGGTTGCACGGCAAAGGTGAGTTCGGCCGTAGCGGCGTCCTTCACGGCCAGTCGGTCAATGAACGGACGCGGCAGGACGGCAATGGGCGTCACGGTGGTATCGCGGCTGGCGCCGCAGACGGCCGGCACGTTGTCGGTGCGGGTCACGGCGTACTGGCCGTTTACCGTGATCGTCTTGGGGTTCAGGTCGGCGTAGGTGCGGTCGGCGGTAGCGTTGCGGCCCACGGTGCGGGTGGTGCCGTCACCGAAGTTCACCAGGTACGATTCGTAGACGGTGTCGGTGATCCGCACCCGGGCGGTGCGGCTGGCGCACAGGCTTACCGTAAAGGCCGGCTCGGGCGTCGGCAGTACTTCAATGTAGTTGGCTTTTTGCAGGGAGTCACCGGTGCGGTCTGCGTTTTGGCCGATGTGCGTTACGGCATAGCGACCCGGCTTGGTATAGGTGTGGGTCCGGGAACCCGTGCGAAATTTGTCGGGGGCTTCTTTGTTGGGGTCGTACACCGTTCCGTCGCCGTAGTTGAAGCTTGAAACGACGTAGCCGGTGCAAGTGGTAATGGTAATGGTGACGGTAAGCGGAACGCATCCCCGGGTAACGTCGGCTTTGAAGCAGTCCTGGGCCCGGGCGTTCGGGGAAGTGAGCAGCAGCAACAGGAGACCGGCCAGAAAGAAGGTACTGTTTCCCCCGCCCGGCCGGCAACGCTCTTTACGGACGGAAAAGGTTCGGCTCGGCGGGAAGGGGAAGATTGATTTCACGAGGCAAAGGAGGTTGCCCATCAGGGTCGGCGAAAACGGTTAAATGCGTGCTGAATGCTACAACGAAAAAAGCCCCGCCAATGATATAACGGGGGGTGGACATCCTGCGCAATCAGGGAAAACCAGCACGTATCAATCCGGCATTTCACCCTTTCACCTGTTCGATCAGCCCGGACAGCCCCAGTGATTGCTGCGTGCCGGCCGCCATGTCCTTGAGGGCCAGTTGCCCGGTTGCCATTTCGTTGGAGCCGATGAGCACCACGTACGGGATGCCCTTGGCGTTGGCGTAGTCGAGCTGCTTTTTGAGCTTGG
>CADCTQ010000320.1:562-2683 GCA_902805615.1 uncultured Cytophagales bacterium | reverse complement strand
CCGTAGCGGCCGAATCGGCTTTGTGGGCTGCTTGCAAAAGCAGTTCTCCGGTTTTGCCATTGAGGGCACCAAAGTAGCTTTGTCTATTCTTAGGGTTGGCTACCTGAACTACTACCCTGTCGGTAGTCTTGCCCCAGCCATACCCGCAGGCGTCCCCCCACAGTAAGTGACACTCATCCTCGAGTACCACGGACCTGAGATAAAATCTCATTTTAGGTCCACGATCTGCTGCTGGTCGATCTGCTGTTGATGGGCCAGCACTTTTTTTTATCTCCTCGCGCCGCTCAAGCACCTTTTGCTCATCCTTTTTGGGATTGACCGCCTGGCGTTTCTTGTAACTCATGCCCGCCAGGTGGAGCAAATCGTAGTAACTCTGCATGCTGCGATAGCTAACCCCGTATTGGCTCTTGACGTAACTGGCCAAGGTCTCCCCACTTACCGAAGCTGTCTGCTGGCCGAGCCAATCCAGCACCTTTTCTTTCTCTGACTCCGACAAAAAGCCCTTACTGCCCCCATAGGCCAGCCCTAAGCCGGCCGTGCCGTCTTGCCCGTAACGGCCACGCCATTTACTCACAAACGCTTCACTTACTGACAAAGCCTGAGCAATTTCTCCCCTCGACAAGCCCGCTTGAGACAACTTCACTGCCTGAGCCCGTTTATACTCCCGTAGGTCGGTCACCTGTTCCAAATATTCCTCTATATTCATCCCCGATTGTTTATCCCTGTATACTTATACAACCCACTTGGGGTTGCTATAGCTAATCTGGATTAGGCACTGTGCAATCGAATGATGATGGTCGTGGGATTGCACCCCATCATTCATGGAATGAGCGTCTCTACGGGAAGTGTTTCAGCCAGCCGCGGAAGCCGCCACCGGGCGACAAGTCCAACTGCTGCTGCGCGGCAAAGGCAGACGGGGCGCCCCTCGCACGGACCACCCGGCCGGGTTGAATCCCAGGGCCGGTGCATGCGGCGCATTGTCAGCATTTCGGGAGGATACAAATGTCCGCACCGAACCGTCCATCGAAAGGAATAAACTTACCCGGCAGTCAACGAAGGCAAACGGCCCGCCGCTCACCTGGCGGCTGCATTGCCCGAAATGTTCCTGGGTAAGCTACGGTTTGAAGAGAGTATCAAACTGGTGCGTACAAGCAGATTCTAAAAGAATCGTTGCGAAAACGTTTAAAGTATGTCACAAAAGTAATATTTACATTAATGATCGCCAAACTTTTTTTCCGGTTTTTAGGACACGTCACCAAACTTCCCAGGATAATTCTACCCGAAATCTTACACACCCGGCGAAAAACAGGATTTACACCCAAATATTCATACTAACCCTTGGCGGCCGGGCGCACCCCGCGCAGCCGGAATCCCGGTTAACGGGCGGGCGCAAAGCTGCCATTCCGCAAGGGAATACCGGTTGCCCCATTAAAAATAATCTGGGCTGCCGCGGCCACCCCGGGGCTTACTTGCCCGTGTAGGCCACCCGGTAGAGCACGCCGTTGTCGTCGTCGGAGATCAGCAGCGAACCGTCGGGGTGCTGGGCAATGCCGCACACCCGGCCAAACTGCTCCCGTTTGCTTTCCGTGAGGAAGCCCGTCAGGAAGTCTTCGATAGCCGCCGGCTTGCCGTTCTCGAACCTGACGCGCACAACCTTGTAGCCGGAAGGCTCCTTGCGGTTCCACGAGCCGTGCAGGGCGACGAAGGCGCTGTTGCGGTAGGCTTCCGGAAAGGCGTTGCCCGTGTAGAAGACCATTGCCATCGGGGCCGAATGCGCATCGTAGGTGAGCACCGGGAAGGTCGTCTTTTTGGCGTACTCGGCGTGGGTGGTGTCGCCGGGCGGCTCATCGGCCGGGTTGGCCTTGCCGTTCTCGTACACGTAGGGCCAGCCGTAGTGGGCCCCCTCCCTGATGAGGTTGAACTCTTCCCGCTGGCCCGTGTCGCCCAGCCAGTCAATGCCGTGGTCGAAGCCGTACAGTTCCCTGGTCTGGGGGTGGAAGGCAAAGCCGATGGTGTTACGCAGTCCCTTGGCAAAAATCTGCTGGCCGGTGCCGTCCGGCTTGACGCGCACCATCGTGGCGTTGAGCTTGCTGGTTTCCTCGCAGGCGTTGCAGGTGCTGC
>CADCTQ010000320.1:0-552 GCA_902805615.1 uncultured Cytophagales bacterium | reverse complement strand
GGCCTACGGCCAGGGTGCGGTTGTTGTGCTGGCCGCCTTCGGGCAACCCGGTCACGATGCGGGTGAGGCTGCCCAGCGTGCCGTCCGGCTGGATGTCGGTGGCGTACACGTCGTTGACGGCCACCAGGTACATCTTGTTGCCGTCAATGGCCACGCCGTGCATGTTTTCTTTTTTGGCTACCTCTTTCTGGGTTTCCGCCTTGCCGTCGCGGTCGGCATCTTTGAGCATGGTCACCGTGCCGGCATCCCGGCTGGTCACGTACACGGTGCCGTCGACACTGACGGCCACCATGCGGGGCTTGCCCAGGTTTTCGGCAAACTTGGTCACCGCAAAGCCGGCCGGCAGCTTGAGCCCCTTCACGCGGGCGTCGGTGGGTTCCACCTTTACGGGCTTGAAAATGTTGCCTTCGTAGCTGGCTTCCACCGGCTGGTCCTGCTTGTTGCCCTGGCTCCACGCGGGAACCGCGCCGAGGGCCAGCGCCCAGGCGGTGAAAAAACGAAGTGAAAGGTGGATTGGGTAGCGCATGGTGGTAGGAGATAGAGTCGTAGAAG
>CADCTQ010000319.1 GCA_902805615.1 uncultured Cytophagales bacterium | reverse complement strand
GAGGCCGAAATTGTGTGCATGATCAACCAGGTGCTCGGCGGGCTGGGCATCACCGACTACAGCATCAAGGTCAACAACCGGAAGGTGCTCACGGCCCTGGCCGAAATCGCCGGGGCGCCGGGCCAGGAAGGACCGCTCTGCGTCGCCATTGACAAGCTCGACAAGATCGGCCGCGAAAAAGTAGAGCAGGAACTGGCCGAAAGGGGCTTTTCGGTCGAATCCATCGGCAAGCTCGACCCGGTATTTACCATGCAGGGCACCTTTGCCCAGAAAGTCGAACGCCTGCGCGGCCTCTTCGAAACCTCCGCCGTGGGCCGCGAAGGACTGGCCGAACTCGAACGGGTGACCGACCTGGTGGCGGGCTTCGGCCTCGACAACCCGCACCTGGAATTCGACGTCACGCTGGCCCGGGGCCTCTCCTACTACACCGGGGCCATTTTCGAAGTGAAAGTCAACAACGTGGGCATCGGCAGCATCAGCGGCGGCGGCCGGTACGACAACCTGACCGGCGCCTTCGGCCTGCCCGGCGTGTCGGGCGTGGGCTTCTCGTTCGGCGTGGACCGCATCTACGACGTGATGGAAGAACTCGGCATCTTCCCGGCCCAGAGCACCACTTCCACCCGGGTGCTGCTCGTGGCCTTCGACGCCGAAGCCCAGCGGTACGCCCTGCCCGTGCTGCGGCAACTGCGCGAAGCCGGCATCAACAGCGAGTTGTACCCCGACACCGCCAAGCTCAAAAAGCAGCTCGACTACGCCAACGCCAAGGGCATCCCGTACGTGGTGCTCATCGGCTCCAACGAAATGGCAACCGGGCAACTGGCCCTCAAGGACATGGCGGCCGGCACGCAGCAATCCCTGGAACTGGCCGAACTGATCGAACAGGTGCGGCGGTAAAAGATGGAGTGATGCGTTGAAGTTCCCGCCGACGATGAGGTACGCGGTCCCCCTTGGGCGGTTGGCAGCGGGCAGGGGAAGGGGGGCGGGGGGATGATTCCGGCAAACGGGGCATTTTTCCCTGGTGTAAATAACGGCCACCCCGCGTTATATCATTGGCGGGGCTTTCTTCGTTGTAGCATTCAGCACGCATCCAACCGTTTTCGCCGACCCTGATGGGCAACCTCTTTTGCCTCGTGAAATCAATCTTCCCCTTCCAGCCGGGCCGAACCTTCTCCGTCCACAAAGAGCGTCGCCCGCCGGGCTTCGGGAATCGTTTCCTCTCTCTTGCCGGCCTGCTGCTGTTGCTGCTGACTTCCCCGAACGCCCGGGCTCAGGCATGCTTCACGGCCGACGTTACCCGCGGCTGCGCCCCGCTTACCATTACCATTACGCTGGCTCCTGATTGCAGCACGTTTGACGTTTCGTTGTTCAACTACGGCGACGGAACGGTATTTGCCCCGACGCTGCCTGCTCCTGACCGGTTTCGCACCGGTTCGCTGACCCACACCTACGACAAGCCGGGACTGTACTCGGTTACGCACATTGGCGGCGTGCAGGGGGGCACCGGCGACTCGCTGCAAAAAGTCAACTACATTGAAGTACTGCCCACGCCCGAGCCGGCCTTTACGGTAAGCCTCTGCGCGGGCCGCAACGCCCGGGTGCTGATCACCGACACCGGCTACGAATCGTACCTGGTCAATTTTGGTGACGGCACCACCCGCACGGTGGGCCGCGACGGTACCGCCGAGCGCACCTACGCCGACCTGAACCCCAAAACGATCACGGTAACCGGCCAGTACAACGTGACCCGCACCGACAACGTGCCGGCCTTCTGCGGCGCCAGCAACGATACCACCGTGACGCCCATTGAAGCCTTGCCGCGTCCGGTCATTGACCGAGTGGCCGTGAAGGACGCCGCTACGGCCGAATTAGCCTTCACCGTGCAACCCGACACCCGCTACCGGATCGAACAAAAGAATGCCGCGGGGCAGTACCAGCCGGTTGCCACCCTCGAAGACCCTGCCCCCGGGCCATTCACGCAGAACATCGGCGACTTGGCAACGGCAAGCCAAACCTACACCTTCCGCGTGACGGCGTTCGACGTGTGCAACACCACCGTCTCTTCCGGGGAGGTGAGTACGGTGGTGCTGGGCGCGACGGCCGCCGAGAGCCGCAACGAAGTAAGCTGGCGGGTGGACCCCGCGGCCGGCCCGGGTGGCTATACGCTGTTCGTCAACAACCAGGCCCTGACCACCGTGGGCGCCGCCCAGACCCGCTACACCGACGCCAACGTCCGATGCCCGGAGCAATATTGCTACCGGGTGGAAGCCGCGTACCCCAACGGGGCAGTGTCGGTTTCCAACGCCGCGTGCGTCAACGCCATTTCCACCCGCCAGCCGCCGGCCGTGCAGAACCTGGCCGTCACCGTCCGCAACGGGTTGTCGGTCGTTTCGTGGACGGCGCCGCCCGGCCGCAACGAGTTCCTGGTAACGCGTTCCACGGACGGCGGGCCGTACCAGCCGGTGGGCCGGCTCACCGGCGCGACCTTCACCGACGAGAATACGCGGCTGGACATCGAGGGCTACTGCTACCGGGTCAGTTACACCGACGCCTGCAACAACCCATCTGCCGAGTCCGGGGACGCGTGCCCGGTGCGGTTGCGGGTGGAAAGCGGCCCGGAAACCGACCGGCTGGGCTGGTCGCCGTACCGCGCGTGGGCGGCCGGCGTGACGGGCTACACCGTGGAGAAGCTCGACGCCAC
>CADCTQ010000318.1:1471-2699 GCA_902805615.1 uncultured Cytophagales bacterium | reverse complement strand
TGGTGGAACGGCTGGACGTGCCGGCGGCAAAGTCCTGCATTTCCACCAGCCCCACGTGCAGGCCCCGGCTCCGGGCGTCGAGGGCAATGCCCGCGCCGGTAATGCCGCCGCCGACCACGAGCAGGTCAAGGGGCTTTTGTTGAAACATCTGGAGGTACGCCGGGCGCCGGAGCGCCGAAAAGGAGGGATTCATAGGGTTGAAGAAGAGCCGCTTGGTAAGTTAAACAAGACTACAATACAAAACATTCCGCCGCCCGGTTTCCGGGCTTCTTTTTCCGCACCCGGGGTACGCGGGTACGGGCCGGCCGCCACATTTACGGGGGCAGGGCCGCCGGGAGAATTGAAAAATACGTCCTGCATCCGCCCGGACACCCGGAAGTGACCGGCCCCCGGGGCCCCCAGCTGCAGGCCCGGGTACCATTTGGCAACTGCAGCGACGGGGCCCGCGGCGGTGCCTTCCCAAAAAAAGCCCGGGGTGGCGTGCCCGTGGCAAAAAGCCCTCCCGGCAAACCTGCGTTCTCCGGGACCGGCCCTTGGGCGCCGTAATAAAAAACGGCAAATTGCCTTCCGCCAACCCCATCGCCATGACCACGCAAAACACCACCGAAGTGACGGCCGCCTACGACCGGGTGGCCCGCACCTACGCCGACAAGTACCAGGACGAAATCCTGCAAAAGCCGAAGGTCGGGGCGTTTCTGGCCGACTTCGTGGCGGCCGTGCCCGCGGACGGGCTCATCTGCGACATGGGCTGCGGCCCCGGGCAGGTGGCCCGCTACGTGCACGGGCACCTGGGCCGCCGGACGGTCGGCATTGACCTTTCGCCCGAAATGGTGCGCCTGGCGGCCGAACGCAACCCCACCATCCCGTTCCGGGCGGCCGACGTGCTGCAAATGACCGAAACGGCCGCCTACGACGCCATCATCGGGTTGTACTTCATCGTCAACTTCCCGGTGGACGCCCTCGGCGCCGTGTGCGAAAAGCTCCGTCAACTGCTCAAGCCCGGCGGGCAGCTGCTGCTTTCGTTCCACCTCGGGGAAGATCAGCGGGTGCGGGTGGAAGATTTCCTGAACGGCGGCCGGCCCCTCGACTTTTATTTCTTCCGCGTGGATACCGTCCGGGAAGCACTGCTCCGGAACGGTTTTGCCGTCAAAGACGTCCGCCTCCGCGACCCCTACGCAGGCGTGGAATACGAAAGCCAGCGGGCGTACGTGTTTGCGGAAAAAGGATC
>CADCTQ010000318.1:0-1461 GCA_902805615.1 uncultured Cytophagales bacterium | reverse complement strand
CCAAAAATCTCCTCCCTTAATCCTGCTAATCCCTTAATCCTGAAAATCCTGATCCTACTCGTGCTTCAGCGTATCGGCGGGGTTGAGGCGGGCCGTGCGGAAGGCGTGCAGGCCGGTGACCCCGAACGTGAGCAGCAGCGTAAAGGCCAGCACCAGGCCAAACAGCAGGTAGTTCATTTCGGCGCGGTACGCGAAGTTTTCCAGCCACCGCCGGAGTGTGTACCAGGCCACCCCGAACGCCGGCAGGGCCGCAACCGTCACCAGCAGCAGGAAGTCGCGGGTGAGGAGCAGCACCAGGTGGGCCGTGCCGGCCCCCAGCACCTTGCGGATGCCCACCTCCCGGGTCCGCTGCCCGGCCAGGTAAGCCGCCAGGCCAAACAGGCCCAGGAAAGAGATGCCCAGCGTGAGCAGCGAAAAGGAAAGGAACACCCGGCCCCGGACCTGGTCGGCTTTGTAGCCGTCCTGCAACTCCTCGTCGAGGAAGCGGTAGTGGAAAGGGGCGCCGGGCATGGTGTCCCGCCAAACCTTTTCCAGGTAGGCCACGGCCGCGGGCAAGTCCCGCCCTACTTTCACCACCAGGTGGGGCGACGCGCCGGCCAGCAGGAACACCTGGGCTTCAATGGGGCTGTGCAGCGAACTCTGGTGGAAGTCGGCGATTACGCCCACAATTTCGAGGGTGACCGGGTTGTCGCGGTTGCCGAACCGGACCGTCTCGCCAACGCCCCCGCGCAGGCCGTACTGGCGCAGGAACGCCTCGTTCACCACCACCGCCCGGGAAGGATCGCCCGGAAAGCGGCGGGAGAAGTTACGGCCGCCCACCAGGGGAATGTCGAGGGCCGGGAAAAAGTCGTAATCAACGGCCGCCCGGCGCACCATCTGCGGCTCCCCGGCCGCCCGGTCCACGATCATCGGCCAGCGGCCCATGTTGTTGACGCCGGGAATGAAGTCGCCCGTGGCGGCGGCCGACACGTAAGGGCTCTGCAACAGCTTCTCCTGCAGGGCCGGCCACGCCTTCAGGCCGGCTTCGCCCGGCAACCGGAGCCGCACGACGTGTTCCTTGTCAAACCCCAGGTCTTTGCGCCGCAGGTACTGCAACTGGTCGTAGATCATGCCCGTGCAACTGAGCACGAAGATCACCACGGCGAACTGCACGGCCACCAGGAGCCGCCGCAGCGGGGCCCGGCCCGTGAACCGGCCCTTGAGCACGGTCAGCGGCCGGAACGACGACAGGAAAAACGCCGGGTAGCCCCCGCCCAGCAGGCCGATGGCCGGCACCAGCAGCAGCATGCCGCCCAGCAGCACGGGCTGCCCGAGTTGCCTCACTTGCAGCTGGAGGCCCAGCAACCGGTTGAGGGGACCCACCGACAGCCCCACCAGCACCACGGCCAGCCCGAGGGCCAGCCCGCTGAACAGCAGGGATTCGGCCAGGAACTGCCCCACCAGTTGTCCCCGTCCCGAGCC
>CADCTQ010000317.1 GCA_902805615.1 uncultured Cytophagales bacterium | reverse complement strand
CCTCCTAATCCCCCAATACCCACTCCCCGCCAAACTTTCTGCCCCTTCGCCCGTTATCCCCCTGAAGCCTATTGCTGATCCGAATGAAAACTTCTTCAAAGATTGCCGTCTTCTGGTTCCGGCGCGACCTGCGGCTGGAAGACAACGCCGGCTTTTCGGCCGCCCTGCGCAGCGGGTATCCCGTGCTGCCGCTCTTTATTTTTGACCGCGACATCCTCGACCGCCTCGAAGACCGCGACGACGCCCGGGTGACGTTCCTCCGGAAAGTAGTCGCCGAAATGCGGGATGAGCTGGAAAAGGCCGGGGGTACGCTGCTGGCCCCCTACGGCAAACCGGTGGAGGTACTCGAACGCATCGTGCGCGATTACCCCGTGGCGGCCGTGTACACCAACCACGACTACGAGGTCTACGCCAAGGACCGCGACGCATCCATCCGGCAACGGCTCGCCAACCACGACATCCCCTTCCACACCACCAAAGACCAGGTGATCTTCGAGCGGAAAGAAGTGCTCACGGGGGCCGGCACGGTGTACACGGTGTTTACGCCCTACGCCAAAAAGTGGAAAAGCCAGCTGGACGACGCCGCCCTGGTGCCCTTCCCGTGCCCGCTCGGTCCCGACAAGCTGTACCCGGCTTCCGTGCCGCCGGTGCCGTCGCTGGAAGCGATGGGCTTCGTGCCGTCGGCGGTGCCCCTGCCCGGCAAGGACGTGAGCGACGACACCCTGCGGCAGTACGCCGCCCGCCGCGATTACCCGGCCATCGAAGGCACCACGCGGCTCGGGCTGCACCTGCGCTTCGGCACCGTGAGCGTACGGCGGGTGGTGGCAAAAGCCCGGGAACTCAGCGACACGTGGCTCACCGAACTGATCTGGCGGGAATTCTACATGCAGATTCTCGACAACTTCCCGCGGGTGGAGAAATGCGCCTGCAAGCCCGCCTACGACAACATTCCCTTCCGCCACGACGAAGAAGCCTTCCGGCGCTGGTGCGAAGGAACCACGGGCTACCCCATCGTGGATGCGGGAATGCGCCAGCTCAACGCCACGGGTTTCATGCACAACCGCGTCCGCATGATCGCGGCCAGCTTCCTGGTCAAGCACCTGCTGATTGACTGGCGGTGGGGCGAGGCGTACTTCGGCCGCAAACTGCTCGATTACGACCTGGCCAGCAACAACGGCTCCTGGCAGTGGGTGGCCGGCACCGGCTGCGACGCCGCCCCGTACTTCCGCGTGTTCAGCCCGGCGGCGCAGGCGCAGAAATTCGACCGCCGCACCGAATACATCCGCCGCTGGGTGCCCGAACTGGGCACGCCGGCCTATCCCCCGCCCATGATCGAGCACGAATTCGCCCGCGACCGGGTCATCCGGACGTACAAGGAAGCATTGAACAGGGGAAGATTGGTCATTGGGCAATAGTCATTGGTACACGGGGCATCAGACATTGGTCACTGCTGCTTTTTTTACGCCCACCCCGGTAAGGGGAGGCGGATGGCGACCCGCACGCCCTTCCCGGCGTCACCGGTAATGTCCAGCGTGCCATTGAGCAGCTTTACCCGGTCGCGGATGGTGCGCAGGCCCCGCCCCGTGGGGGTGGCCTGGTCGCCCCGGAATCCCCGGCCGTTGTCGCTTACCTCCAGCACCAGTTCCCCGTCCTTGCTTTCCAGCAGCAAACCCGCCTGGTCGGCGCCGGCGTGTTTCACCACGTTGAGGATCAGTTCCTGGCAGATGCGGTAGAGGGCCACTTCCAGGTGCGGGTCGAGCCGGCCGCCGAGGCCCGCCACCCGGCAGGTAAGGCGCAGGGCCAGGCCGGCAAAACGCTTGCAGAAGTCGTTGATGGCTACTTCCAGCCCGAAATCGTGGAGCAGCGCCGGCACCAGTTCGTGCGACACCCGGCGCGTTTCGCGGATGGCTTCCGCCAGCAGCTTCCCGGTGGTTTCGAGGGCTTCGGCCACCTCCGCGGCGTGGCCGGGCAACCGGGCGAGGTCCACCCGTTCGAGGTGGAGCTTGGTGGCGTAGAGGACCTGGCCCACCCCGTTGTGCAGGCTTTCGGAGATGCGGCGCCGCTCCTCCTCCTGGGCGTCGAGAATTGCGTTGAGCAGGGCCTGCTGCTGCGAGAGTTTCAGCGCCAGGCTTTCCTCCCGTTGCGCTTTGGCCGCTTCGATGACCGTAACGTCAAAGTCCACGCCCAACACCTTGGCGGGCTGTCCGGCCGGCGTGCAGGTCACCACCCCTTTGATTTTGAGCACCCGCACCTCTTCGTCCTTCCGGATGCGGAGGATTTCTTCGAACGGCTGCGGCTCGGTGCGCAGGCAGCGGATGATCTTTCCGGCCACCGGCCGGTCGGCTTCCACGGCGTAGGCGGCGTAGATTTCGGGGACCACGGGCCGTCTCTTGTCCAGGCCGAAGAGGCGGTACATGCCCTCCGACCAGGTGAACTCCCCGGTTGCCACGTCGTATTCCCAACTGCCCGTGCCGGCCAATGCTTCCGACTGCTGGAGGATGGTGAAATGCTTGCGCAACTGCTCTTCGGCGCTTTTGCCACCGGGGCTGTTGGTGTCTGCGCCCGGGATGGTGCCTGCGGGGCGCACTTCACCACTTCCTTTCCCAATGGTAATGTCGAAGTGCAGTACGGTCAGGCCCGCCGGCGAGGGGTTGGCGTGCAGGAGGAGCCACTGCTGCGTAGCGGGCAGCCAGATTTCTGCCTGCACCGGCTGCTCTTCCCGGAAGGTCTTCATGAGGGCATCCGAAATGTCCGTGCTCCAGTAGCCCGCGTACACTTCCCAGATTTTGCGGCCGGTCACCTGGTCGGGCGTTTTTTCCCACAACTGGCAGGCCCGCCGGTTGGCGTAGCGGATGGTGAAGTTGCCGTCCAGCTCAAAGCACACCTCGTTGATGCTGTCGAGGAGCTGGTCGGTGCGCACCTGCCCGGTAATGTTCTGCACGGTGCCCAGCAACCTGACGGGCCGGCCTTCGGCGTCACAGACCACCTTGCCGTGGCTGGCCAGGTAGCACAGTTCCCCGTCGGGCCGGTACACCCGCCGCTGGTAGTAGTAGGGTTCCCGGTTTTCGAGGGCCTGCCCGAGCACCTGCCCGATGCGGGCGGCATCTTCGGGGTGCGACACCGAGTTGAGCCAGTCGAGGGTGGGGGTGAAGGACTGAGGCTCCCGCCCGAGCAGCCGGTACAGGTTGTCGGAGAAGCGGAACTGCCGGGTGGCGAGGTCCAGTTCGTAGCTGCCCGTGCCGCCCACGGCCTCGGCTTCCCGCAGGAGCCGTTCGGAGGCGGTGCTTTCGGCCGCCGGGTCGGGGGGGATGGCGGCGACCAGGTATTCGGGGTGGCCGGATTCGTCTTCCAGCCGGCTCCCTTCGAGGCGTACGGGACCGGTGGTGCCGGCCTTGCCCCGCAGCCGCACCCGGCAGGGCCCGGCGCCGGCGGCCGCGGCCAGCCCGTTGAAGAACCCGAAGTACGCCGGCTGGTCGTCTTTGTGAACGAGGGGCAGCAGGCCCCGGCCCTGGAGGTACCGCCGGTCGTAGCCCAGCAGCCGGCAGGCCGCCAGGTTGCACCCCACGATCATGCCCTGGGCGTCGAGGTTGAGGTACGGCACCGGGGCCAGGTCGTAGTAGCGGGCGTAACGGTTGCGTGAGGCTTCCTGTTCGAGCTGCACGGCGCGGAGTTCTTCGTTCTGTATTTCCAGTTCCACCTGGTGCACCTGCAACTCGTGCAGGAGCCGCTGGCTGTCGGCCTGCTCCACGCCGGGGTGCGGGGCGGAAGGCAGTTGCCCGAGCCGCCGGATCGCCTCCTGCCGCAAATCATTCAAGTCGGAAAACCGGGGAGAAGGGAGACCTTCCATAAGGGTACTGAATTAGGCTGAAGGGGTGGAGTACGTGTTTGTGCGTCACCCGTAGGGCGTACGTGTTTTATACCGGGGGGGTTGGCCGTTGACGGTAAATACTACGGAATGGCGCGTTTTCCCGAAGGTAAGCACTTTGTCCGTCATTTAATTTTCCAACCCCGCGCCGGTCGGTTTCGTAAAGGAGTACGTCACAAACTGATTTAACCTGGCTATGGAATATAAAAAGCTTTTCTTGATGGCGGCCCTGCTGGTGGGCCTCAATGGTTGCTCGGTGCTCAACAGCGGCAGCCGGAACCGGGCGGTGCCCGACATGCGCATTGATTTAAAGGTGAACTCCCTGCACGCCAAGCAGGTGCAGGAGCAGGGCGTGATCGGGGCCGGGGAGGGCGACGAACTCACCCTGGTGTACACCCTCAACGCGTACGACGCCGGCGGCAACCTGCTGTCGGTGAACAATGGCTTCTGGGGTACCCGTACCATCAACCAGAATGCGCTGGTGCTGGCCGATGAATTTGACCGCATCAAGGTGCACGTGCCGCGCGACGGCCGGGTGATCGCCGCCTTTGCCCTGCTGGAAATTGACGACTACAAGGGGGAACGCAAGATCGCCAAGGTGAAAAACTTCACCAAGGCGGAACGCTACCCCAAATATTTGGCAGTCAGCAGCTTCAACGAAGACCAGGGCCGCACGCCCCTGGAACTGATCGCCCGGTCGCTCAAAATTGCCGGCTACAAGTACTTCGAATCGCGGCACATGAACCTGTCCATCAACGACGACCTGGGGAGTACCAAGAAGGTGCTGGACGGCGACGACCTGGCCCAACTCACCAGTGGCGGCAGCACGGGCCGCGAAACCTACGAGATGGACGGCACGCAGATCAACGAGAAGTTCCTGTACGTGCTCAAGTACGACCTCAACGCCACCCGCACCGGCAGCACGGAAGTGAATGCGAATACGAACCGGTAAATGGCGATGTTCGATGCCTGACCTGATGTTCGCCACCGGCAGTTGGGGCATTTCGGGCAAAATGGTTATTTCGGGCAAATTTGCTTTACCCTTTCATTCATCCGGGACTTACGCAGCCGCTGGGGACAGCAACATGAGGTGACAATGGAGAAAGTCCCGTAGGGACGAGATATTGGTAGAATACGCACCACCTCCCTTACAGCAAGTCCCGTAGGGACGAAATATGGGTAGCCCGTAGTCACTACACGCGTAAAACGATTGTCCGGCAGGTGAGTGTTTATCGGTCTATCAACCCTTCATCAGGTAATTGCTTGACCAATATGTCGTCCCTACGGGACTGGTCGTCAGGGATAGGGTGCGTGTTCTACCAATAGGTCGTCCCTACGGGACTTGCCCTGCTGCCATTACCACGCCTACGCCCTTACGTAAGTCCTGTCATCATTGCTTATTCCTCATTCCGCCAGTTTGGCGACGCGGCCGTTGCTGCCGGCGAGGTAGACAGTGCGGCCCGCTTTGGCGCGGGCGGCTACGTGGAAGCCCTGCGGGGATACCGGTTCCCAGTGCTGGCCGCCGTCGCGGGAGCGGTCCACGCCCGAGGGGCCGCAACTGAGCAGGGTGTTGTCGTCGAGGTAGAGCACGCAGGAGCGGTAGCCGCGGGGTAGGGCGGCCGGCAGGGTCCAGGTCTTGCCGCCGTCGGCGGAAAGGGCGCAAGTGCCCCGGGTTTCCTTTTCCCGGGCAAAGTCGCCGCCGGTCACCACCATGTTTTTACCCCGGGCCGCCAGCGAGAACGCCCCCGTGGATTCGGCGCCCTGCACCAGCGGCAGCGGCTGGTTGGCGTTGCCCCCGGCGAGGCGGCTCACCTTGCCGCCCGTCACCACGCGGTAGGTGCCGTCGGGCAACAGGAGCACGTTGCTGCCGCTGGCCGCAAAGCACGCTTCCCCGGGTTGGGCCGCCAGGGCGGGGTACTGCACCCGCCAGGTGTTGCCGCCGTCGTCGGTGCCCCGCACGAAGAAGTGGCCCCCCACCGGGTCGCCGACCACGATGCCGTGGCGGGCGTCGCGGAAGTGCATGGCGTCGAGGAACATGCCCTTCGTACTGTCGGCAAATACGGTTTGCCAGGTGTCCCCGCCGTCGGTCGTCTTGAGGATGCAGGCCGGCTCGGCAACGGCCATCACGAGGGCCGTGTTGGCGTCGAACGCCTCCACGTCGCGGAAGTCGCGTTCGGCGTAACCGGGCACTTGCCGCCACTGCCAGGTACGGCCGCCGTCGAGGGACCGGCCCACGGTGCCGCGGCTGCCGCTGGCCCACACCACCGCATCCGTGGGGGCACTCAGGCCGCGCAGGCTTACCGAGTCGCGGGTGGCGAGCAGCGTAATGACGGAAGACTGCTGGGCGGAAGCGGAGAAGGGGAGGAGCAGGCAGGCAAGCAGGAGGACGTGGCGGGATCGCATGGGAAAAGGATACGGAGGAAAGAGGTTCACGCAAAGGCGCAAAGAAAAGAACTTAACCGCAAAAGGCGCAAAGGAGACGCAAGGGGCGCAAAGAAATACGCGTTCTCCTTGCGGTCTTCGCGTCTCCTTTGCGCCCTTTGCGGTTAAGTTTTTACGTGAAAGAGGGGTAGCCGTTAGAGGGGCATGGGGAAATCATCCGGAGCGGCAGGGGCGGACGAAGCCACGGCGGCGCCGGCAATGTCCACTGCCGGGACGGCCGTTTCCTGCGTTTCCTGCGTTGCGTCGGCGGGGTCGGCAACGTATTCCATGGCGGCGCCGGCAATGCCGGCCGTAATCATGATGGCGGCCATGTCAATGACGGCATTTTCGATCTTTTCGTAGCCCTCCTTTTTCTGGTCGGTGAACATGACCTGCGCCACGCCCTGGCCCACTTCAAGGATTCGTTCGGCCTGGCGGATGGGCGTTTTGACGATGGCCTTGGTGATGGGTTTGGCGTCGTCCACCAGGCTGCACATCCGGTCGGAGACCTTGCGCCGGAGCTGCCACATTTTGTCGGACACCGGGTTTTCGCCCTTGAAATGCCTGACCGTTTCGGCCACCGCCACCGCCGAGAGGCCCGTGGTGACCTCCACCGTAACTTTTGCCACGACTGCGGCTTTATCCACCGCAAAGTCAACGAAGCTCCGTAACTGTCCGAACATAAGCAGTTGGGTTTGAAAGATTTCTAAATTACGGCATCCCTGCCCTCCCGTTCAACCGGAAACGGGTTTTTGTTTTGAACGGTCAATTTTACGGACCGGCAGAAGGAGAAAATGACGGTTTATCCCGAAAAGCGGGGCCGGAACGACGGAGAATGGTACTTTTACCTTTTTACCGCCCCATGCAAACCATACTCAACCTGTACCGCAACGCTTACGGCGGCCTCGCTCCTTCCTCGTGGATGCTGGCCCTGGTGATGTTCATCAACCGGAGCGGCTCGATGGTGGTGCCCTTCCTGAGCGTGTACCTGACCCAGTCGCTGCACTTTTCGCTGGAGCAGACGGGCATCATTCTCACCATTTTCGGCGCCGGCGCCATGGTGGGGTCGCTGCTGGGCGGCTGGCTGTCCGACCGGATCGGGCCGTTCCGGGTGCAACTGCTGAGCCTGCTGCTGGGCGGCGGCCTGCTGCTGGTGCTGGCCACGCTCAAAACATTTCCCCTGCTGGCCGTGGGCATCTTCGTGATGAGCGTAACGGTGGAATGCCTGCGCCCGGCCAACACCGCCTCGGTGGCCCTGTACGCGCGGCCCGAGAACGTGACGCGTTCTTTTTCCCTCAACCGCATGGCCGTCAACCTGGGCTTTTCCATCGGACCGGCGCTGGGCGGGCTGCTGGCCTCGATTGCCTACGAGTGGCTGTTCATTGCCGACGGCGTGACGTGCATTGCCGCCGGCGTGTTCTTTTACTTCTACTTCCGCGGCAAGCGCCGCAACCCGCCGGCCCCCGCGGCGGAAGCGACGTTCGAACCGGTTCCTACCCGGTCGCCGTACCGCGACCCGCGCTTCCTGGCATTCGTCGTGTTTACCACGGGCTACGCCGTCATTTTCTTCCAGTTTTTCACCACGCTGCCCCTGTACTACCGGCAGGTGTACGGCCTTTCGGAGGCGATGATCGGGTTATTGCTGGGGTTCAACGGCCTGATGGTGTTCCTCTTCGAGATGATCGTGATTCACCTGATCGGCAAGCGGCCGGCGTTCCGGCAACTGGTGGTGCTGGGCACGCTGCTCTGCGGGGTGTCGTACGCCTTGCTGAACGTGGCGACGGGCATGGCCGTGCTGGTTGTCGCCATGATCCTGGTGACCTTCTCGGAAATCTTCGCCATGCCCTTCATGATCACGTATACCATCAACCGGGCCGGGGAGAAACACCGGGGGGCGTACATTGGCTTGTACACGCTTGCCTATTCGGTCGCCTTTATCCTGGCGCCTTACCTGGGCACCCAATTGGTGGCCGGTTACGGATTCACGACCCTCTGGTGGGCGGCCGGCATGGCCTCGGTGCCTACAGCCCTCGGCTTCTTTGCCGTCATGCGCGACACGCCCGTGGCCGAACGCGTGAAGAAAAAGGCGTAAGATGCAGTAGGCAGTTGGCAGTACCCAATACCTTAATTCCCTGATACCCCAATCCCCAAGACCATCCATGCAATCACCCGAAACGACTCCGCCCCTCTCCCTGACCGACGTGGAACGCCAGGCATGGACGCTGCTGGTGGACGGCAGCCGCAACCCCAAGGACGCCTTTTACACGGGTACGCTGGGCACCCTAAGCCCCGAAGGGCCAAGCCTGCGGACGGTGGTGCTGCGCGAAGCCGATCCGCGCCAACGGGCTACGGTGTGCTACTCGGACGTGCGGGCCGCCAAGGTGGCCGAACTCCTGGCGAACCCGGCCGTGAGCTGGCAGTTCTGGGACGACGGGCGGAAGGTGCAACTCCGGCTCACGGGCCGGGCCACGGTGCACACCGGCGACACCCTGGCCGACGGGCACTGGCAAGCTACCAGCCCCAGCAACCGGCGGAGCTACCTGGCGGGGCCGGCCCCCGGTACGGCGCAGCCTTTTCCCACGTCGGGCCTGCCCGACGGCCTGGACACCCGGGAACCCACCGAAGCGGAAAGCGCCGCCGGCCGCCCCCACTTTGCCGTCATCGTTACGCAGGTAGAACGCCTGGAATGGCTCTGGCTGGCCCGGGGCGGTCACCGCCGCGCCGCCTTCCGCTACGCGGGAACGCAACTTGCGGAGGCGACGTGGCTCGTACCATAGAAGGGGAGAGAGGGATCGGGTTTAAATCAGTAGGATCGGGTTTAAACCCGATCCTTGAATCCGATCTATCTTCCCGTCTCCGGCCTCCTTTTTAAAACGGTATGGCGAGTTGCCCGCCGGCGGCTTCGGGGTGGTGGAGGCTGGAGACGGAGAGGCCGAGCAGGCGGACGGGTTTTGACCATTCCACTTCGGCGGTGAGGTGCCGGGCCAGTTCCGACAGAGAGGTTGCCCCGTTGAGCAGGAACGACACCGTGCGGCTGCGCGTGATTTGCGTGAAGTCGTTGAATTTCACCTTCAAGGTAAGCGTGCGGCCGAAGTTGCCCTGCCGTTCCATACGGGCAAACACGTCCTGCGCAATGGCGTCCAGCGCTTCCCGGATGTCGCTGGGGTCGGTGAGGTCGGTATCAAAGGTCGTTTCGGCGCCGACCGACTTGCGGATGCGGTCGGGTTCCACGGGGCGGAGGTCAATGCCGCGGGAGATGCGGTAGTAAAAGTGGCCGGCCTTGCCGAAGATCCGGGCCAGTTCGGGCTCGGGCCACTCCTTGAGGTCGGCGCCGGTGTGGATGCCCAGGCCGTGCATTTTGCCCGCCGTCACCTTGCCCACGCCGTAAAACTTGTCAACGGGCAGGGCCGCCACGAACGCCTCCGCCTGGGCCGGCGACACCACGGTGAGCCCGTCGGGCTTGCGGTAGTCGGAGGCCATTTTGGCGATGAACTTGTTGACCGACACCCCGGCCGACGCCGTCAGGCCCGTTTCGGCTTTGATTTGCGCCTTGATCTGTTCGGCAATCTGGCGGGCCGAAGCCAGGTTGGGTTTGTTGGCCGTCACGTCGAGGTACGCTTCGTCCAGCGACAGCGGCTCCACGAGGTCGGTGTACTGGAGGAAAATCTCGCGGATTTGCCGGGAAACGGCTTTGTACACTTCGAAGCGGGGCTTCACGAAAAGCAGGTTCGGGCAGAGCTGGTACGCCTGGCGCGACGACATGGCCGACCGGACCCCGAAGGTGCGGGCCTCGTAGCTGGCCGCCGCCACCACGCCCCGTTCCCGGCTGCCGCCCACGGCCAGCGGTTTGCCCCGCAGGGACGGGTTGTCGCGCTGCTCCACCGACGCGTAAAAGGCATCCATGTCAATGTGGATGATCTTGCGGACGGCGGGGACGGGTTCCATGCGCAGGGATGAGGTTTCGGGCCGGGGTACGGGGAAAAATTTGCAGTTGCACGCCAATATACCCAGGAACGGGGAAAATTCGCGTCCCGATCAGTAGATATGCGCCGGGGTCCGCTTTTGGTATCCGGAAGGGGAGAAGATTCACTACGGAGACACGGAGGGCACGGAGGAAAGAAGACCGGAAGAACTTAACCGCCAGGATCGCAAGGGAGACGCAAAGACCGCAAGGAGAACGCGTACTGCTTTGCGCCCTTTGCGCCCTTTGCGTCTTCTTTGCGCCCCTTGCGGTTAAGTTTATTTCTCCCCTTCTCCGTGTTACTCTGTAGGCTCCGTGGTGAATCTTTTTCTTTCACCCCTTCCAAACATATAGCTATTTCTCTACAAGCGATACACCGATGTTCAACCTGAATGAGAAAGTAATTGTAGTGACCGGCGGCACCGGCATCCTGGGGGCCGCTTTCGTAAAAGGCATCAGCGAGGCCGGCGGCAAGGTCGTGATCCTGGGCCGCAACGCCGCCGAAGGGGAAGACCGCGTGCGGCAACTCCGGGAGGCCGGCGGCGAGGCCCTCTTCGTGGCCGCCGACGTGCTGAGCGAAACCGACCTGCAAAGTGCCTTGTCGCAGACCTTGCAAACCTACGGCCGCGTGGACGGGCTGGTGAACGCGGCGGGCGGCAACATTCCCGAGGCGGTGATCGGTCCGGGCGAAGACGTGTTTGCAATGAACCTGCCCGCCCTCCGCAAAGCCTTCGAACTCAACCTGTTCGGTACGCTGCTGCCGACCACCGTGTTTGGCCGGGCCATTGCCGAAGGAACGGGACGGGGCAGCATCGTCAACATCTCCTCGATGGCGGCGCAGTCGGCCATTACCCGGGTGCTGGGCTACTCGATGGCGAAGGCCGCCGTGGACAATTTTACCCGCTGGATGGCCGTGGAACTCGCCAACCGCTACGGCGACAAGGTGCGCATGAACGCCATTGCCCCGGGCTTTTTCATTACCCACCAGAACCGCCGGCTGCTTACCCAGGAAGACGGCAGCTACACGGCCCGGGGCGAAGCCGTCATCCGGAACACCCCCTACCAGCGGTTCGGACAGCCCGAAGAACTGACCGGCACCCTGCTCTGGCTCCTGAGCGACGCCTCGGCCTTCGTCACCGGCGAAGTCGTCTGCGTGGACGGCGGATTTCACGTTTTCTCGGGGGTGTGAGGAGGGGGATTGGGTACTGAGGGATCAGGGTATTAGGAAATGCGCGACAAGTAAATGCCCCGACCCCCCAATACCCAATCCCTTACTCCCCCAATACCCTAACACCCAATACCCTAATACCTAATCCCCAACTCCTTATGCAATTGCGGCAAACGTGGCGGTGGTTCGGGCCGGGCGACCCCGTCAGCCTACCATACATCCGGCAAACCGGGGCACAGGGCATCGTGACCGCCCTGCACCACATTCCGCACGGGGAAGTATGGCCCGTGGCGGAAATCAAAAGGCGGCAGGCGGAAGTGGCGGCCGGCGGCCTCTCCTGGGACGTGGTGGAAAGCGTGACCGTGCACGAGGCGATCAAGACGCGGACGGGACCTTTCCAGGAATACATTGACGGCTACAAACAAACCCTGCGCAACCTGGCGGCGTGCGGCCTGCGGATCGTGACCTACAACTTCATGCCCGTCAACGACTGGACCCGCACCGACCTCCACTACGCCATGCCCGACGGTTCGCTGGCCCTGTACTTCGACTGGACCGACCTGGCCGTGTTCGACCTGTACCTGCTCAAGCGGAAAGGCGCCGAAAGCACGTACCCCGAAGCGGTACGCCGCGAGGCCGAAGCCCGGTACCGGCAGTATACCCCGGCCGAGCTCGAAGGGTTGGCGGGCATCGTCATGTTCGGCATTCCCGGCGAAAAAAAGCAAACCCTGGAAGGGATGCGGGCCCGGCTGGCGACGTACGACGACATTGATCACCACGCCCTGCGCGAAAACCTCAAATACTTCCTGCAAGAAATCGCGCCGGTGGCCGAAGAAGTGGGCATCAGGCTGGCGATCCACCCCGACGACCCGCCCTTCGACATCCTGGGCCTGCCCCGCATTGCGAGCCGGGCCGCCGACTTTGACTTCATCCTTTCGGCCACAACCAGCCCGGCCAACGGCGTGTGCTTCTGCACCGGCTCCCTCGGGGCCAACGCGGAAAACGACCTGCCCGGCATGGTCCGGCGGATCGGCAGCCGCATTCACTTCGTGCACCTGCGCAACGTGAAACGCGACCCGCAGGGCAACTTCTTCGAAGACGACCACCTGGCCGGCGACGTGGACATGTACGCGGTGATGAAGGAAATCCTCAGGATTCAGCAGGGATTATCCGAGCCAATCCCGTTCCGGCCCGACCACGGACACCAGATGATGGACGACTTGGGGAAGACCACCAACCCCGGCTACTCCTGCATCGGCCGGATGCGGGGCCTGGCCGAACTGCGCGGCCTCGAACTGGGGATTTGCCGGTCGGAAGGTTGGTAATGGTACACTGATGGGTGATGATGATTATGATGGGGACTGATTTGAAAGGGAGGCGAAATCAGCAGAAAAGATCATAACCAATCATAATCATCATAACCCATCAGTGTACTATTGTTCATTACGCTCCACCGTGAGCAGCGGCAGCACCACCATGAAGTTGGACGCCGTGACGCACCC
>CADCTQ010000316.1 GCA_902805615.1 uncultured Cytophagales bacterium | reverse complement strand
GCGGGGGGAAGCATCATTGGGCCTAGACCTTTTTGGTTCTTTTTGGGGCAATGCCAAAAAGAACAAACCCCACTTACGCTTCATCAACCAATCCCCATCCCCTCACAACTCACCCCCCACAACCAACCCGATCCATCACCAACCCCAAGTGCCTCAGATACGCCATACGCTATTCACATACCAATCGCGTCTCTACGTACCAATGATCCATTCTGGAACGCTCATGCTCATGCTCCTTAACTCTCTCCCTCTCCGTATTTACCGCCATTTTGAGAATTACGTATTTTTTTCCTGTTTGGGATCGCGGGTTTTGCGTATAAGACGGGTGAACAGACCGTTTTTTAAAGAACAGAGGCGATGAAAACAGTAAGCGAAACCATATACAAACTATACAAACGGGCCGCCGTGCTGGTGATTGCCCTGGCGTGTACGGGCCTGTACGCCTGCGGTGACAAGGCCGGCAACGACGCCGACAGCACCGAGGCCAATGCCACCTCCGAGCAGGATACCTTTAAGATCCGTACCGACGAAGGGGCCGGCTTCAGCATGGATACCAGCGCCACCCCCTCGCAGGGCGTAGACCTCGATTCCACGACCAGCACCACCGAGCCGCGCCGCGAGTTCCCCACGCAGGAGAAGGAGGAAAACAAGAAGGCAATCGAAGCCCAGAGCCCCGAAAAGCCGGCGGCCAAGGGCACGGGGAACCAGTAGCTATCGTGAAAGCCAATCGCTAAAAGCCAATTCACCATGAAAAAGCATCCATTCCATACCAAAACCCGCGTGGCGCGTGCCGTTTTCGGCGCTTCGCTGCTGGCCCTGGCGGCCTCCCCCGGCTACGGCCAGGGAGGCAACGGCGCGCAGTCGGGTGGTGGCAGTGCCGGCACCACCACGGGCGCGGGCACGGCCGGCACCGGGACGGGCACGAAGGAAGTCGGCACCGGCACGACGGGCCTTGGCACGGGCAGCCTCGGCGGGCAGGGCAACAAGGGTACCCCCGGCACGGGCACGCACGCCGCGCCCTTCGGAACCGGCTCGCGGCAACCCATTCCGGCGGGCAGTTCACCGCCCTCCAACACCACCGTCACCAACCCCACGGGCACCTACGACAGCGGCGGCAACCCCGTCCTGACCAGCCCGGCCGACAACGGCAAACCCGGCACGGTGCCGGCCTACGATGCCACACCAAACACCAACCCGGCGGCTACGCCCCCGGCGGATGCCACCAACGGAATGCGCAAAGACGGTCCGGCCAACAACCCGGCCAACCCGAACGCCCCGGCCACTACCAACGATGCGCGGGGTACCAAGCCCGCCGCCACGGGCACCGGCAAGCAGGATTACCGGTAGAGCGGTTCAGCAGAGAAGTTCAGATATACAGGCACTTGTTGGGGATGAAGGGGAGAAAGAGGCCAGGGACGGAAAGGTTCCTGGCCTTTCGCGTGTCACGGACCGCCGCCCGGCCCGGCAAAAATATTTACGGGCAAACCGGCAAAAGGTCCCGCCCGGGCGTCAACCCCGGCCCTCTCCCAGCCGTACACACCCGCAGGTAATCACCTAAAAATACGCCAGTCAGCGTTTACCCGGTCCAAAAGACGTAATTTCAGACGTTACACGCGTATAACTTGGAACGCAGCGGCTTTTCTGCCCGGCGATTTAACCCATTTTCACCATGAAAACTTTCCTCCTTACAGCCAAGCGGGTATTCGGTGCCTCCCTCCTGGCGGTGTTCGCGCTGGGCTCTGCCAGCGCCCAGGATGCCGCCCCGGCCCCCGATACCACCCGCAACACTTCGGCGGGTGACACCGTGAGCACGGCCAGCGGCAACAATACCCCGGTGGACCAGACGAGCACGCAGGGAACCCACCAGACGGGCCGTTCCATCATCCACGACCGGGGCAATACGAGCATCGGGCAGTACGACCCGTCGGGCAATTCGCTGCCCGTGGAGCGGAGCCCGTACGAGTACATCGGCGCGCCGTCGTACAACGTAAAAAGAACGCCCAAGCCGAAGCCCACGCAGCGGCAGTACCGCGATTACGGCGGCACGGTGTTCCGCCAGCCCGACCCTTCGGGCAACGGCACGCCGGCTACCCCGATGATGAAAGAGGACCCGTACGCCAGCAACCAGCCGGCGGCGCCCAATACCGCCGTGGGCAACACCGCCACGCCGGCCGACACCACCAACACGCAGTCGGGCTGGGACAACGCCGGCGAAGCCCGCCCGGCCAACGCCACCGGGGCCCGGAAAGGCGCGGCCAAACCGGCTCCCAAAACCACGGCCCCGGCCGACACGACCAAGCAACAGCGCATCAAAGGCTGGGACTATTGAAAAAAGTTGAATGGTGGAATGACAGAATTTTCAGAGGCGGGTATCACGAACGATAATTATGCCTAAATTCTGTCATTCGATCATTCAACCAAACGTCCCTAATCCATACTCTTATGAACCACCAGGAAACAAACTACCGACCGCACTCCCTGGAAGACCGGACCCGTACGCATTCGGCCTTCATTCCCGAAGACGAGGAGTCCATCCGGCAGAAGCAGGAATGGCACCCCCTTGAGCACCAGGAGTCAGACCGTGACAAGGACCACACCTACACCGGCAAAACGGACGCCGATGCCGACAACGAAAGCACCCGGAACCACGATTCCGACCACGCCGGGGACTTCCGCGGCGCGGAAACGGGCAAACACAAGCATTCGGGCGGCGGCTCCGACCCCGGCTTCGGCGCCTTCGACCGCGGCTAAACACACCCTTAACCGGATGGCTACCACTATCAATAGGGTGGTGGTAGCCATCCGATTTAAATTGCCCCCAAACCATTTTTTGCGAAGCCCCTGCTTCTCACGCCTCACTCCCCGCTCCTGACTTCTCCCAAAAAGCGATGGGCGGCCGAAAGGCACATGGAGATCCTCAAAGTTCCCTACGCGGAAGCCCTGCGCCTGGTGCAGGAAAGCATCATCACCCACAGCCCCAGTTGCGTCCTCATCCTCAAAGCCCGGGATTTGGTTTAGAAGAATAGGGGTATTGAGGGATTGGGGGATTAGGCAGTGATTCGTTGACAGTGCGTAGCATTTGGGCCAAAAAAGGGAAAAGGGCAATTGATGAGCACCCGGATGTGTCAATTTCCCTTTATCACTTTCCTTCCCACCACCTTATACCGCATCCGGCCCAATATCCTAATCCCCTAATCCCTCAGTACCCTTTTTCACCGATTGAAACAGTCAATGAGGCGGGTGATGAGGCCAAAGACTTCCACGCGGCGGTGGTCGTCGAGGCGGCGGGGCATGAGTTTGAGCAGGGCATACTGGATGAGTTCGAACTGGTGGTTGAGGCTCACGCGGTTGCGGGCGGGCAAACCCAGGCCGTACTGCTTTTCCATCGAATCCATCACCGTCCGCACCACCTCGTCCACCGACCGCTGCGTGACCACGCCTTCCCGCGCGTACGCGAAGGGATTGCTGTCGGTGAGGAGCAGGTCAATGAAGTAAAACAACTCCATCGTGCCCTTCGGGTGCGCATTTTCCACCATGCCGCACATGATGCACTGGTACGCCTCCTGCAAGGTGCGGTAGTAGCCGAACAACGCCGGCGATTCGTGGTAGTGGAAGGACAACACCAGGTTCCGCAACCGTACGGCGTACAGGGCGGTTTGGGTGGGAGATGGAATGGATTCGACCATGCGGCGTAGAGCTGTTTGCGTAAGATTTTCGGGACCGGCACCCGGGGCGGCGCCGGCCCGGCCCGACCAGGGCGACGTTACGGGGTCAAGTAGAAAAAAGTAAACGGCAAATGCCGGTCTTTTTGCGTACTTTTCTTACGAAGTGGGATATGGGCCGTTTTATCGCCCCAGTGCTTGCCGTACACCGGGCACACCCTCCGCGAAGCCCGTTCGTGCCCCGGCTCCCGGACCTGCGTGCGCCTGATTACCCGGGGCGGGCTTCCGGATGCACCTTTTCAGGCGTAATCTTACCCGGAACGGGAAGATGAGAGACCGGAGACGGGAGAAAAGGAGGCCGGAGGCAGGCCTGTATTGATACTGACCGGCATTGAGATGAGCAGTTGCCGGTAGTGTAATGAAACGCCCCGGACGGTACCGCAACGTAGTCATTCATCAACCTCCATTCGTATTTGGAAGAGACATATTGCTTTTAATCCGCAAGTAACCACCCCTGTCCCCTCCTTGCAAAAAGGCTACGATTAGGACACTTTTGTGAAATTGTGCGAAAAGTGGTCAGTGAGACACTGACCACGGCAGCAAAAGACGCGAACAACGGCACGGAACAACCTCCATCAAGATCCGCACGCCGCCGTCAGTGTCTCACTGACGGCTCGGGATGGTCTTTCAGGCAGGTTCCACAAAAGTGTCCTAATCGTAGCCTTGATGGAGGAGGGGAGCCGTACCCTTGCGCCCCGCTGACAGGAATTGTATCGAATCGGGTATATCTCCTGACAGCGCAGCCGATGGTCACGGTTCCCTTCCTTCAAGGAGGGGACAGGGGTGGTTCTCCTTCGGAAACCTTGCCTCATTCCTTGTTTGATCTTCATCTTTTTCTATGCACGCACCCATGAACCATTACGCCATTAGAATAACCGGTTTCCTGCTGGCCCTTTGCCTGACGGCGCTGCCCGGCCGCGCCCAGGGGCTCACGGAGACCATCCGGCTGAACCAGGTCGGCTTTTACCCCGACGCCCCGAAAGTGGCCGTGGTGCCGGCCCGGGCCGAAGGCACCTTTACCGTAACGGGCGCCGACGGCAAAAGCACCGTGTTCACCGGTACGCTGGGGGCGCCCCGCCAGTCGGGCTATTCGCCCAAACAGACCCGCCTCGCCGACTTTTCGAAGCTCACCAAACCCGGCACGTACGTGGTGGTGGTGCCCGGCCTCGGCCATTCGTACCCCTTCGAGGTCAAGCCGCGGGTACACCGGCCCCTCGCCGACGCCGCCCTGAAGGGCTTCTACTACCAACGCATTTCGCAGGAACTCACGCCCCAATACGCCGGCAAGTGGGCCCGCCCCGCCGGCCACGTGCAGGCCGACCGACAGGTACAAATCCACCCTTCGGCGGCGGGTCCGGGGCGGCCCGCGGGCACGGTCATCGCCTCGCCGGGCGGCTGGTACGACGCCGGCGACTACAACAAGTACATCGTCAACTCGGGCATTACGGTGGGCACGCTGCTGTCGCTCTACGAAGACTTCCCGGCTTACTTCAAAGACCACCGGGTGAACATCCCCGAGAGCGGCAACGCCGTGCCCGACCTGCTCGACGAAGCCCTCTACAACCTGCGCTGGATGCTCACCATGCAGGACCCCCACGACGGCGGCGTGTACCACAAGCTCACCAACCCCAGATTCGACGGCATGGTAATGCCCGATAAAGCGACCAACACCCGGTACGTGGTGCAGAAAAGCACCGCCGCCACCCTCGACTTTGCCGCCGTGGCGGCCCAGGCAAGCCGCGTATACCGCGCCTACGACGGAGCCTTTCCCGGCCTGGCCGACTCGTGCCTGACTGCCGCTACCCGGGCCTGGCAATGGGCGCAACAACACCCGGCCGTGCTCTACCAGCAGGACGAGATGAACGGGGCGCACGACCCCGACGTGAGCACGGGCACCTACGGCGACAACACTGTGAGCGACGAATGGATCTGGGCGGCCTGCGAACTCTACGCCACCACCGGCAAGGAGTCGTACTACACGGCCGTCAACCTCTTTCCCGACGACAAGATGCCCCTGCCCGGCTGGCCGCAGGTCCGCCTGCTGGGCTACTACACGCTGGCCCGGCGGGGCGACAAGCTGGCCGCGGCGGGAAAAAAAGACCTGCCGATGCTCAAAAAGCGGCTCGTGGCCTTCGGCGATACGCTGCTGGCCGGCGTGGACCGGCAGCCCTACGGCACGGTGATGGGCCATTCGGCGTCGGACTTCATCTGGGGCAGCACCTCGGTGGCGGCCAACCAGGGCATTGCCCTCCTCCAGGTGTACCGGCTCACGGGCGACAAGAAGTACCGGCACCACGCCCTGGCCAACCTCGACTACATTCTGGGCCGCAACGCGACCGGCTACTCCTTCGTGACGGGCCACGGTGACAAAACGCCGATGCACCCGCACCACCGCCCGTCGGTTGCCGACGGCATTGCCGAACCCGTGCCCGGCCTGCTGTCGGGCGGCACCAACGCCAACGCCGCCCGCCAGGACAAGTGCCCCGGCTACGCCAGCACCGTGCCCGACGAGGTGTTCCTGGACCACGACTGCTCCTACGCCTCCAACGAAATCGCCATCAACTGGCAGGCGCCGCTGGTGTACCTGGCGTACGCGGTGGAAGCGCTGGAAAGCGGGAAAAATAGTGGTAAGTAGAGACGCGATTCATCGCGTCTCTACCTGCGACTTTCGACTAACAATCCGATCCATGCAAAAAAGGCTTTTCATTTTCTGGACGCTGCTCTGGACCGTAGGTACGCTGAACGGGCAGGCGGGTGGGGCGGGGAGGAAGGACAAGCAGGCAGCGGCCCGCTACCGGGAAGCCCGGCAGGCGTTCGAAGCGTACGAGAAGGCCCACGGGCACTTCGTGCAAACGGGCAATGGCAAGATGCATTACCTGGCCTGGGGAAATCCGGGCGGCATTCCGTTCGTGTGGGTTCACGGCAGTCTGACCAACGGGTACGAAATGCAAACCTACGCCGACAGCCTGGTGGGGGCGGGCCTCTACGTAATCGCCATTGACTACTACGGCCACGGCCAGACGCCGATTCCCCCGCACGAAGTATCCCTTTACCACGTGGCCGACGACGTAAAGTCGCTCCTGGACCAACTGGGCATCCCCCGGGCGGTGGTGGGCGGCTTTTCGCGGGGCGGCTACATTGCCACGGCTTTTTACGATGCTTACCCCGACCGGGTGCTGGGCCTGGTGCTCGAAGACGGCGGTTCGGTGGCAACCAACACCGGGTACCACCGCCTGACCCAAACGGCGCTGGAAGCACGCGTCGCGGAATTCGAAAAGGAGAGGCCCGCCGAACCCACCTACGCCACCGAACGGGAAGCGTACGAGGCGATCTACGACCCGGGCAGCCCGGGAAACCAGTTCGAACTGCTGGCCTGGGTCCGGCAGGACGCGAGTGGCCGGTGGGCAGTCACGCCGGGCCTGTTCAAGCTGTTCAACCTGCAGACCCCGGCGCAGTTCCTCGACAACATCCTGCGCCCGACGAAGGTGCCGCTTTTTGCCGCCTCCATGTCGCTGATCGAACCCCGGATCATTTACCGCAACCTGGACGTACCCCTGCTGATCCTGGACGCGGCGGGCCCCGGCGACCCTTTCCCCTTTACCGAAGCGAACGCGGCCCTCCGGCGGCAACACCCCCGGTTGATTACCCACCGCGTGTACCCGGAGGCCGCCCACAACATCCATTACCAGAACCCCCGGGCGTTCACCCGCGACGTGATCAGCTTCATCGGGCAGGTGAGGAGGCACCACCAGTTGCGGTAGATACGTTGTAAACTACGGGGCTTTCTCGGAAAGCCTTTCAAAGCGATGGAAGGATGGGTACGCGGGAAAGCGTCGCATTACGGGTAGTGGTCGCGTCGTGGGAAAGCGTCGCATCGCGGCTCCCCTCCTCGGAGGGGCCGGGGGTGGGTTTAGTTATATGCCTCGCGAGGTATGGGGATCAATGTAAAGTCTTTTCTGGAGCTTCCGCTTATGCAGGTACTCTCTTACCCTGATTCCCATTAGGGTGGTGCGGTGAACCTTGGATAACGCTTCTCATTGGGGTAAACCCACCCCCGGCCCCTCCGAGGAGGGGAGCCGCGATGCGACCACTACCCGCCATGCGCTGCTTTAAGTTTTCCCGGAATACGCGCCACTGGACCCGTAAATGCCCGAACCAACCGGCCGTTCCGGATGTTTAAGAGGGAATCTGGTATATTTATTCGATATAATTGAACATTCCGGCCCCGGTCCGGGCGTTTACCGGGACCCGCCGGGTTTCCGGGTGGAAAGCACGGCGGACCGCAAGAACCGGATGAGTGCCCCCTCCCGCCGGGAAGGGCGCCTTTCAACAAGGAGATGAACAGGCTTACTTTTTTTGCTTTTGCCTTCCTGCTGCTCCTGCCCGGCGGCGCCCTTTCGGCCCAGCCGGGCAGGTACCACTTTTCCCGGCTCGGCACCGAGCAGGGCCTGTCGCACAACTACGTCGTGTCCATCCTCAAGGACAGCGCGGGCTTCATGTGGTTCGGGACGTCCTCGGGCCTCAACCGCTACGACGGCTACCACTTCCGCACTTTCAAGCACGACGCCCGCGACACCAACACCCTCGCCAGCAGTGCCGTGGTGCGATTGTACGAAGGTCCCGAAGGCAAACTGTGGGTGGAAACCCGCGGCGGCACGTCGGTGTTCGACCCCCGCACCGAAACCTTCTCGCACCGCCCGGCCGACCTGCTCCGGGCCTACGGCCTGCCCGCCGCCACCGTTTCCCAGATCGTGAAGGGACGCGGCGGCCGGTACTGGTTTCTCACCCCCGGCGGCATTTACGGGTACGCCGGTCCGGGCAAGCCCGTCGTGCACCTGGCCCCCGCCGCCGGCGATACGGCCTCGCTGGGGAGCAGCCCCGTCGCTTCGCTGGCCGAAGACCGGTCCGGGGCGTTGTGGGTAATGCACCGGGACGGCCTGCTCGAAAAAGTGGACCCCGCCCGGCGCCGCGTGGTGTACCGCAACGACGTCCTCCGCCGGCAGTACCCCGGCCAGCCGCTCCACTACCAGTTCACCCTCGACGACGACGGCGACGCGTGGATTTTCGTGGAGGAAGACCCGCGGGGCGTGTTCTACCTGAGCCCGGCCCGCGGCCGGTTCGTGCACGTGCACAAAGACGCCCCCGGGGCCCGGCTCAACACGAACATCGTGCGGGGCGTGGTGCAGGACAACCGGGGCACCGTCTGGATCGCCACCGACCACGGCGGCATCAACCTGCTCGACAAAAAGGACTTTTCCGTCACCTACCTGCTCCACGACCCGGCCGACCCCAAGAGCCTGGGGCAGAACAGCGTGAACACCATTTACGAGGACGACGCGGGCATCGTGTGGCTGGGCACCTTCCGGGAGGGCATCAGCTACTACCACGAAAGCCTGGCGAAATTTCCCCTCTACGAACACCGCGACGGCGACCCGGGCAGCCTGCCCTTCAACGACATCAACCGCTTCGCCGAAGACGCCCGGGGCAACCTCTGGATCGGTACCAACGGCGGCGGCCTGCTCTACCTCGACCGGGCCACCGGCCGCTACCGGCAGTTCCGCCACGACCCCCGCAACCCCAACAGCCTCGCCAACGACATCATCGTGAGCCTGTTCGTGGACCGCGACCAGCACCTGTGGATCGGCACGTACTTCGGCGGCCTGGACCGCTTCGACGGCCAGACGTTTACCCACTACCGCCACGACCCGCGGGACCCCAACAGCCTCGCCGACGACCGGGTGTGGGAAATATTCGAAGACTCGCGCCGCAACCTCTGGATCGGTACGCTGGCCGGCGGGCTCGACCGGCTCGACCGGCAGACGGGCATTTTTCACCACCTCCGGGCCAACGAACCCAACTCCATCCACACCAACTACGTGGCCGCCCTGGCCGAAGACCGGGCCGGCAACCTGTGGGTGGGCACGGGCTACGGCCTCGAAGTGCGCGACCCCCGCACGGGCCGCTTTACCCATTACCTGGCCGGCCCCGAGCCCGGCCGCCTGAGCAACAACAACGTTTTTTTCATCCACGAAGACAGCCGGGGCCTCCTCTGGGTCGCCACGCAGGAGGGCCTGAATCTCTTTGACCGCTCAACCAACACCTTCCGGGTGTTTCGCCGCGAGGAGGGCCTGCCCGACAACTCGGTGCTCACCATCCTGGAAGACGACCGCCACCACCTCTGGCTGAGCACGCCCCGGGGTCTGTCGCAATTGCAAATCGGCAAGGGCGCCGGCAAGGAACCCTACGCGTTCCGGTTCGTCAACTACGACGCCTCCGACGGGTTGCAGGGCGATGAGTTCAGCGAAAACGCCGCCCTCCGCACCCGCCGCGGCGAAATGGCGTTTGCGGGCGCCAATGGCTTCAACCTGTTCCACCCCGACTCGCTGGGCGGCGACCGCGGCACGGGGCGGGTAGTGCTCACGGGCTTCCAACTCTTCAACCGCGACGTGGCCGTGGGCGAAACCGTGAACGGCCGCACGTTGCTGGCGCAGTCCCTGGCCCGCACCGGTGAAGTGGTGCTCAAGCCCGGCGAAAACGTGTTTTCGATCGAATTTGCGGCCCTCAACTTCCTGCAACCCGAGAAAGTCCGCTACAGCTACAACCTCGAAGGGTTTACCGACGAATGGCTGGCCGCCGACGAGCAGGCCCTGCGGGCCCCGTTCACCAACCTGAACCCGGGCACGTACACCTTCCGGGTGCGGGCCGATGCCGGCGGCGGTTCCGAAAAAGGCAACGAGGCCCGCCTGCGGATCGTGGTGCTGCCCCCGTTCTGGAAAACCAAAACGGCCCTGTTCCTCTACATTGCCGCGCTGCTGGGCGCCCTGCTGCTGGCCCGGCGGATCACGCTGACGCGGGCCCGGATGAACTTCCGCCTGGAGCAGGAACGGCAGGAAGCCCGGCGGATGCACGAGCTGGACCTGTTCAAGATCAAGTTCTTCACCAACGTGAGCCACGAGTTCCGCACGCCGCTCACGCTCATCATCACGCCGCTCGAAAAGCTCACCCGGACCGTGAAGGACCCCGACCTGCACGGGCAACTCCTGCTCATCCACCGCAACGCCCGGCGCCTGCTCAACCTGGTGAACCAGTTGCTCGACTTCCGCAGGATGGAGGAGCAGGACATCCGGCTGCAACCGGTGGAGGGCGACATCGTGCAGTTCGTCAGGGACCTGACGGGTTCGTTTTCCGACATTTCGGAGAAAAAGCGGGTGCAACTCACCTTCGAGGCGGCCGTGGCGGGCCTGCACGCCTTTTACGACCCCGACAAGCTCGAAAAAATCCTGTTCAACCTCCTCTCGAACGCCTTTAAGTTCACGCCGGAGGGCGGCACGGTGTCGGTACAAATGGACGTGACCGGGCCCAGGGCCGGGGGTGACGCCACCCGGAACGGCTGGGTGTGGATTCGCGTGCGCGACACGGGCATCGGCATCCCGGCCGACAAGCACGAGAAGGTCTTCGAACGGTTTTTCCAGCACGAGGTGCCCGGCCACCTGGTCAACCAGGGCAGCGGCATCGGCCTTTCGATCACCCGGGAGTTCGTGAAGCTGCACGGCGGCACGATCACCGTGGAGAGTACGCCCGGCGCGGGCAGCGTGTTCACGGTCGGCCTGCCCATCCGCACGCTGGAAGGCTTCCTGCCGGCCCCCGCGGCGCTGCCGGAGCCCGGCCTGGCGCTTGCCGAAGCGACGGCGGCCGACGAACAATCCGCGGCCTCCGAAGCGCCGGCGGCCGGGGAGGGGCGGGGCAGAAAACCGTCGCTGCTGCTGGTGGAGGACAACGAGGATTTCCGGTTCTACCTCAAAGACAACCTCAAGGCGCACTACCGCATCGTGGAGGCGGCCAACGGCAAGGAGGGCTGGCAGCAGGCCACTTCCCTGGTGCCCGACCTGATCGTGAGCGACATCATGATGCCCGAAATGGACGGCCTCGAACTCTGCCGCCGGGTGCGCAAGGACAAGCGGACTTCGCACATCCCGGTGATCCTGCTCACGGCCCGGGCGGCCGACGAACAGAAGCGGGAGGGCTTCGGCATCGGCGCCAACGACTACGTGACCAAACCGTTCGACTTTGAAATCCTCCAGGCCCGCATCCGCAACCTCATTGCCCAGCAGGAGGCGTTCCGGAAGGCGTTCAACAAGGGGCTCGCCGTGGCGCCGGGCGACATCCAGATCACGTCGCTCGACGAAAAGCTGATCGCGAAGGCCATTGCGGAGGTGGAAAAAAACATGGGCAACGCGGACTTTTCGGTGGAGGACATGAGCCACGAACTGGGCATGAGCCGGGTGCACCTCTACAAAAAGCTGCTTTCGCTCACGGGCAAGTCGCCGCTGGAGTTTATCCGGACGGTGCGCCTCAAGCGGGCGGCGCAACTGCTGGAAAAGAGCCAGCTTACCGTGTCGGAGGTGGCCTACCAGGTGGGTTTCAACAATCCTAAGTATTTCACCAAGTACTTCAAGGAGGAGTTCAAGGTGTTGCCCTCACAGTACGCGGCGCAAAAGCAGAAGGAAGTGTAGGGCTTGAAGGGTTTCGCGGGGATGACAAAGGGAAAAGGGGTTTCTCGCCGGTCTCGTAGGAAGGAAAAAAAGGGTTCTCGCAGATTGCCGCGGATAAGGTCGCAGATGGACGCAGATTTTTTTGATTGAAAGGGAGCTTGGCGGGTGGCATTGCAAGGGCGGAAGGATTCGATCCCGCAGATGGTGTGCGATGCGGTTTTGCTCGAATGATTTTCAGGAGGTGCCGTAGCTTGGATTGCGCAGATTAAGGGCGGAACGTTTTTTCTCGAATGATTTCCGGTAGGTGCCGCGGGATGAATACCGCAGATAAGGGAGATGATTTGCGCTATCTGCGCCATCCGCCGAATTTCACCTTGGAAAGTAAAACGCACCCCAATCCGCGAAAATCTATTTACGGCACTTGACACCAATCATTCGAGCAAAACCGGTACGCACCCAATCTGCGCAATCCAAGCTACGGCACCTCCTGAAAATCATTCGAGCAAAACCGCATCGCACACCATCTGCGGGATCGAATCCTTCGGCACCTACCAGACTTCCGCAAGTAAAATCCCTTTCAATCAAAAAAATCTGCGTCCATCTGCGCCCTGATCTGCGTCAATCTGCGAGAACCCCTTCCGTTCCCCTGCCAAATACGCGAGAAACCCTTCCCCGCGCCATCCCCGAGAAACCCCTTCTTCCTGCGTCATCCGCGAGAAACCCT
>CADCTQ010000315.1 GCA_902805615.1 uncultured Cytophagales bacterium | reverse complement strand
ACACCAATCACAAGACCCGCCTGCTGGGAAACGTGTACGGGGAGTACCAACTGCTTGAAGGGCTCTCGTTCCGGACCACGTTCGGCCTGGACCTGCTTTTCGCCAACCAGCGGCGCTTCAACCCCGAGTCGCGGCGGGGCGACCTGACGACCAAATCCTACGGGGAGCAGTTTGCGTCCAATGAACTCATCTGGCTGAACGAGAACACGCTCTCCTTCCACCGGAATTTCGGCAGCCGCCACGACTTTACGGCGCTGGCCGGGGTGACGGCCCAGGCTTCGCGGTTCGAGATCCTGTCGGGCAGCCGCGACCAGTTCATCAGCAACCAGATCACCGAGCTGGACGGGGCCAGCACGGCCAACCAGGCCGCCAGCAGCAGCGCCCGGGAGTGGTCGCTGCTCTCTTACCTGGGCCGGGTTACGTACGCCTTTGCGGGCAAATACCTGTTCACCGGCACGGTCCGGGCCGATGGTTCCTCCCGGTTCGGGCCCGCCAACCGGTTCGGGGTGTTTCCGTCCGCCTCCGTGGGCTGGCGCCTTTCCGAAGAAGCATTCATGCGGCGGGTCCGGCCGGTGAGCGACCTGAAGCTGCGGGCCAGCTACGGGGTGACCGGCAACCAGGAAATTGACCTGTACACCTACAGTACCTACGTGGGCTTCGGCCGCAACTACAACTTCGGCAACCAGGTGGCGACCGGGGTATCCCCCGCCAACATCACCAACCCGGACGTCCGGTGGGAGTCTACCACGCAGGCCGACATCGGGCTGGACCTGGGCCTGTGGGCGGACCGCGTTACGTTCACGGCCGACTACTACGTGAAAAACACCGACGGGATGCTGGTCAAAAAGCCCATTTCGCGCATCGGGGGCAGCCTCGACGCCCCGACGGTCAACATCGGCAAGGTGAGCAACCGGGGCCTGGAACTGGCCCTCGCCGGCCAGGTGCTCACGGGAACCTTCGGGTGGACCACCGACCTGAACTTTTCCACCAACCGCAACGAACTGGTGAGCCTGGGCGGCGGCGAGCCCATCATCGGGCGGGAAATCACCCGGTCGGTAGAAGGGCAACCCATCGGCCAGTTTTACGGCTGGGTGACCGACGGCATTTTCCAGACGGAGGAACAAGTGACCAACAGCCCCCGGCAGCGGGATGGTACCAAACCGGGCGACGTCAAATTCGTGGACCTGCCCGACAAAAACGGCGGGTACAACAACACCATCGGCGACGAAGACCGCACGTTCATCGGCAATCCCCAGCCCCGGTACATTTACGGCCTGACCAATGCCTTTTCCTTCAAAGGGCTCGAACTGAGCGTATTCCTGCAGGGCGTACAGGGCAACGACCTCTACAACCAGTTGCGCGAAAACCTGGAAGGAATGGCATTTGACGCCAACCAGGCCCGCACCACCCTGGGCCGCTGGACGGGAGAGGGGAGCAGCAACGTGATGCCGCGGGCCGTTGCCGGCGACCCGGCCCGCAACCGCCGCCGGTCGGACCGCTACGTGGAAGACGGCTCCTACCTGCGCGTGCGGAACGTAACGCTGGGCTACTCACTGCCCGCAAAAGTGGTGCAGGCCCTGCGCATGCAGCGGGTACGGATTTACGTAAGCGCCCAGAACGCCTTCACGTTCACCCGCTACTCGGGGCTTGATCCCGAAATCGGCTCCTACAACCAGAGCAGCCTGGCCAGCGGCATTGATTACGGGACGTACCCGGTGCCCCGCACGCTGCTGGCCGGCCTGAACCTGAGTTTCTGAACCCCCCAAAAGCCTAACCTGTTCCAACCCACATGAAAATCAAAACCAATCTCTTCCCGCCGGTATTGGCTGCCGTGCTGATGCTCGGGGGCGGCTGCCAGAACTTCCTGGAGAAGGAACCCCTCGACCGGCTGAGCCTCGACACCTATTACACGAAAGAATCCGATGCCATCCATGCCATCAACGCCGCCTACAGCCCGTTTGCCGGGGGCGACGATTTCTGGGGCAAAGCGCTGTGGATGATCGGCGACGGCGCCTCCGACAACTCCATGCCCGGCGGTACCGACCCGGATTTTATCCCGATTGATAATTTTACGGTGGATGCCGACAACCCCCGGCTGGCCGATACCTGGCGCGGCCACTACAACGTGATCGGCCGGGCCAACGTGGTGCTGGAAAAAGTACCGGGCATTCCCATGAATGAAACCCTCCAAAACCGCGTCCTCGGGGAGGCCCGCTTCCTGCGGGCACTGGCTTATTTCAACCTGGTCAGGATATTCGGCGACGTGCCCCTGCTGACCGGCGTAACTACCTCGGTGGCCCAGTTGAAGGTGCCCCGCAGCCCGGTAGCCGACGTCTACGCCCTCATCAAGGAAGACCTCGCTTTTGCCGCGGCCGGCGAGACGCTGCCGGTCAAATACGAAAAGGCCGAAGACAAAGGCCGCGCCACCCGGGGCGCCGCCAAAGCCCTGCTCGCCAAAGTACACCTGACCCGGCAGGAATTTCCGGAAGCGGCAGCCCGGGCGGCCGAAGTAATGGCCATGCCCTACGACCTGGTGCAGGAGTACGGCACCCTCTTTACGGTAGCCGGTGAAAACAGCGTAGAGTCCGTATTCGAAATCCAGCACCTGTCGTGCAACCTGGGCATGGGCGGCCGGGGACAGGCTTTCTTTGCGCCGTTCGGATCGGGGCTTACCGGCTCCTGGGACGGTTGGGGCACCAACATTCCCACCCTGGACTTCGTGAATGCCTACGAACCGGGCGACCTGCGGAAAAGCGTAACCCTCTTTCTGCCGGATTCGGTTTACCGCTACCCCAATCTGAAAGGCGGCGTTTACAAGCACGAGGCCTCCCGGTCGGTGAACGGGTACAACATCCGCAAATACGTGATCGGCCCGGGAGCCGACGTGTGCGCCATGGACAGCCCGATGAACGATTACGTGCTCCGCTTTGCCGACGTGCTGCTGATGTTTGCCGAAGCCGCCAACGAAACGGGAAATCCGGCCGCCGCCGAACATGCGCTCAACCGCGTGCGCAAACGGGCCGGGCTGCCGGCCAAAACCGGGTTGTCGCCGGCAGCGTTCCGGGATGCGGTACTGCACGAAAGACGCATGGAACTGGGCATGGAGTCGGAGCGCTGGTTTGACCTGGTGCGCACGGGCCGCGCCATCCCGGTCATGACGGCCCACGGCAAGACGCTCACCGAGAACCACCTCATTTTTCCCATCCCCCGCGCCGAACTGGACCTGAACCCCCTGCTGACGCAGAACCTGGGTTATAACTGATCGCTCCTGACCCCTGCTGCATCCTACCCCGCGTTGCCGGCCGCCCACCCACCAGAAAGCGGCCGGCCCGGGCGCCCCGTACCCAATTCAAAATAGAATCATCCAGGTAAAAAATTGATTTTCTCAAAGTTTCATTGAACCGCTACGCTATGTTTAACCATTACCTCAACCCCTCCGCTGCCGGAAGACCGTACGTTTTCCCGCTCGGCAGAGCCGTCTCCTTTCTACTGGTCGTGCTGCTCCTGCCGGGAGCCGCCGGCTTTGCCCAGACGCCCGCCACGGTAACCGTCAGCGGCACACCATCCGGCGTCAGTACCCGGTACATGGGTCTGCAAGGCGGCGACTCGCCTTCGGCCCAAGTCTTTATCGATGCCGTGGACGACCTTGGACTGAATGCGTTCCGTTTTTTCTCTAACATGAACCGGTACGAGCCCGAAGATGACGTGCCCGGCTACGGCTACCCCACCCGCGAACAGTTGCTGGCCGCTGATGCAGCCGACCTGCTGGGCACCAATGCCCTGATTGACTGGAGCAAGTACGAAGCGCAACTGAACAAGGACCGGGACAACGGCCAGACCGACGCCGTCCGGTTCACGATGTTCCGGGAAAAAGGCATCAGGGTGCTGGCTAATGTTACGCTCAACCAGCGCGGTCCTGATTGGGCGCCGACTTTTGCTGCCACGCCTACCCAAGCCGACAAAGACGAGTGGTGGCAATACTGTTACGCCCACGCCCTGCTGCTCAACAAAAAGCACGATTTCCGGATCGACGACTACGAAATAGGCAACGAACCAAACCTTGCCAGTGAAGGGTTTAAGGGCACAATGACAACCTACTACGAAATGGTGCGCATTGCCAAAGATGCCATCCGCGAAGCGTACACCCGCCACCTGCCCGGCCGCACCTACCGCATCTACGCCCCGGCACCGGCCTGGGACGATTTCAGCTGGATCGACGGCGTGCTCAAAAACGTGCCCAATGACTTCGACCACGTCAGCTTTCACAAGTACGGCGTAGCCTCGGGCGTGGAGCATGGAATAAAAAGCGTACGAAGCTGGACCGGCGACAACCGGGAAGTGTGGCTCACCGAGTGGGGCACCTGGGAAAGCGGATTCGACCAAACCCAGGTGAACAACCTGTCGGTGAACATTGACTGGATCAAACTGATCATTGCCATGTCAACGCCGGGAGCCTCCTACGTGGACGGCTGGCACTACTATAAACTTTTTCACAGCGGCTACGCGGGCGGAGACGGACTGATTGACAAACGCACCTTTCCGTATAAAAAAGAGAAAGCGTACTACGGGTTACGCATGGGGATGCGGGCCCTGAATGGGGGCAAGCCCGTGTACACCACCCAAACCAGTACCGGTGACCTCACCGCGACAACTTCCCGCAATGCCGACGGCACGTACAGTACCTTAATTACCAATACCAGCAACTCTTCCGCGTACAGGGCGGAACTTGTCCTTTCTGCGCTGGCCGCCGATCAGGAGAAAGTAACTTTGTACCGTTTTGACGGCGCCAACAACGACGCCCGGTTTCGCGGCCCGGCCCTGGTGGGAGGCAAAACCCAGGTGATTGTTCCGCCCAAGGGGGCTGTTCTGTACGTTACGGGCAGCACAACCTGGGAAAATGATCCGGAAGACGTAGTGGACACCCAGCCGCCCACCGCCGTTAACAACCTGGCCGTGTCCGCCAAGACCGCCACAACCATCGACCTGGCCTGGAGTCCGGCTACGGATAATATCGGCGTGGCATCCTACAATGTGTATATGGGTTCCTCACTGGTCAGAAACGTGACGCAGACCGCCTTCTCATCAACCAACCTGAATTCCGGAACCAGCTATGCCTTCACGGTCAAGACCGTGGATTTCTTCGGCAACGAAGCACCCGGAACTTCGGTCCAAGTGACGACTACGGAGACCGGCCCGGTAGTGACCCCTCTCGCCCCGCTGGCCGATACGTACGTGCAGCAGGGCAATGCCGGCACCAATTACGGCACGCTTGACGTGATCAGGGTCAAGGGCGTGAACGACGGGCTGCAACGCCGGTCGTACCTGAAGTTCGACCTGGCGGGAGTCGGTACGGTGCAAACGGCCGTGCTGCGCATTTACGGCTTCAACAAGGAAACCACCGAACCCATCAAGGTATCGGCTTTTGAAACGGGGGACAACTGGGAAGAAAACACCATTACCTGGAACAACGCCCCGGTCGTCGCCGGGGCTAAGCGGGGGAGCGTAGAGGTTACCGACGCGCTGCAATACTACCAGCTGGACGTGACCGCGTACGTGAAAGAACAACTGGCCGGTGACAAAACGCTGTCGCTGGTGCTGGCCAACCCGGAACTGCAAAACCGGGTCATGGACTTCAACAGCAAGGAGAATGCCGCCAACCGGCCCGAACTGATCATCACCGGTTTCGGCGCCGATACCGAGCCGCCCACGCCGGTTACCAACCTGGTTTCGCCCGCCAAATCGGCCACTTCCGTTTCCCTCGCCTGGACGGCGGCAACCGACAACTTCGGCGTGGCGGGTTACAACGTCTACCAGGGCACCCTGCTGAAAGCGACCACGCGGGAGACGGCCTGCACGGTGACCGGCCTGGCCTCCAGCAGCAAATATGACTTCACGGTGAAAGCCAGGGATGAATCCGGCAACGAATCATCCGGCGTTTCGCTGTCGGTCACTACCGACGTTGCCCCGCTGGTGGCTACGCTGCTGCCCGTCGCCGACGCGTACGTGCGCACCGGCACGGCTACCTCCAACTACGGCAGTGATGTGATCATGAAAGTAAAAGGAACGGGAGACCTGCTCGAAAGAAGAACCTATATGAAGTTTGATCTTTCCGCCAACGCTGCCGTTAAGACGGCGGTCCTCCGGTTCTACGGGTACAACGTGGAGAACAACGACGGGGTCAGGGTGGCCGTTTCGGAAACCACCGACAACTGGCAGGAGAATACGATCAACTGGAACAATGCGCCGGCCGCGGTGGGTACCCCGCTGGGTGTGCTCACGATCAACGCCACCCGGCAGTACCACGAAATTGACATCACTGCGTACGTAAAGGCCCAGGTGAGCGGGGATAAGGTCTTGTCGCTGGTACTGGCAAACCCGGCCCGCCAGTTCCGGGGCGTGGACATTCACACCAAGGAGAACGCGGAGCATAAGCCGGTGCTGATCATTTCGCGGGAAGAAGATGCGGAAGCCCCGTCTGCCGTTACCAACCTGGCCTCGCCGGCCCAGTCGGCGACCACCGTTGACCTGACCTGGACGGCCGCGACCGACAACATCGCCGTGTCGGGGTACAATGTGTACCTGGGTGCCGAACTGAGGGCTACCGTGCAGGACACCACCCTGACCGTAAGCAACCTGGCGCCCCGGACCGCGTACCGGTTCACGGTGAAGGCCCGGGATGAATCGGGCAACGAATCGGAGGGCGTTTCCCTGGAGGCGGCCACCAACAGCGCCGTGAACGCAAAGCTGCTGCCCGTTGCCGATGCGTACGTGCGGACCGGCACGGCCACGACCAACTACGGCAGCGACGTGATCCTCAAAGTAAAAGGAACGGGAGATTTGCTCGAAAGAAGAACGTACCTCAAGTTTGACCTGCCGGTCGTGTCTGCCGTTCAGACGGCGGTCCTGCGGTTCTACGGCTACAACGTGGAGAATACCGACGGCATCATCGTGTCGGCCTTCCAAACCGGCGACAACTGGCAGGAAAGCCTCATCACCTGGAACAACGCCCCCGGCCCGGTCGGTGCCCGGATCGGCAGGGTGACCGTGGATGCCACCAAACGGTACTACGAGATTGACGTAACCGGTTTCCTCAGCACCCAGCCCGAAAATGACCGGACCGTTTCCTTCGTCCTCGTCAATTCAGTATTCCAGTACCGGGGCGTTGACATGCACAGCAAGGAAAACGCGGCCAACCGGCCCGAACTGGTCATCACCGGTACGTTGCAGGACAAACAGGCAATTACGTTCGATGCCCCGGCCGGCCGGACCTATGGCGATGCACCTTTTGCCCTGGCGGCCACGGCAGACAGCGGCCTGCCCGTGGCATTCTCCGTCGTGTCGGGTCCGGCCACGTTGTCGGGCAGTACACTTACCCTGACCGGGGCCGGCACTGTTACGGTAAAAGCCAGTCAGCCGGGCAATGAAGCGTACCTTCCCGCACCCGACGTACCGCAATCCTTCGTGGTCAACAAGGCGGCGCAGACGGTTGCCTTCGGGCCCATCCCCCACAAGTCCGTGGGCGAGGCTCCTTTTGCCTTATCGGCTGCTTCGGACAGTGGCTTGCCGGTGGAATTCTCCGTGGTTTCCGGTCCGGCCACGCTGTCGGGCAATACGCTTACGCTTACTGGTTCGGGCGAGGTAGTGGTGAAGGCTCTCCAGGCGGGCAATGAAAACTACCTGGAGGCAGGTACTGAGCAGCGCTTTCTGGTCTACGAAGAAGGAGACAAGAACGACGCCTTCAAACTGGCTTTTGATGTGTATCCCAATCCTACGGCCGGGCTGATCACCGTAAAGCTCAAAGACAAAAAGGCCGACCGGGAGTACAGCTTCGTGCTCTACGATGCGCAGGGCAACCTCATGGCAAGCGCGCTCATCGCCAAAAATTCCAGCAAGTCGGAAGTAAGCTTTGACCTGACCAATTCTCCCCGGGGCGTGTACTTCATCAGGATTTCCGACGGGGTGACCACCACCATCCGGCGCATCTACAGGCAATAACCGCCTGCGCTACCCCTTTGCCGCGGCACTTCAGTCCGTACCGTATCCACCCGGTGCGGCTGAAGCAGCCCGGCGTCCCATTCCTCATGCCCATTTTTCCATTCTTTTACCATAATCAATTAGAGCTATGTCTGAACACTACCGGGGTTTTCCGCAGAGAAACGTACGTTCTTCTGTTTTTGGCAAAGGGCTGACGACGGCCTTTGCGCTGTTGCTGCTCCTGAAGGGAGCCGTGAGCCCGGCCCAGCCTTCCGCCACCGTTACCGTCAGCGGCACGCAGGCGGGAAACAGTACCAGGTATATGGGCATGCAGGGCGGTAACGCTCCTACCGAAACGAACTTTGCAACAGCACTCACGGATCTGGGGGTAAACACGTTCCGTTTCTTTACCACGATGGAACGTTACGAGCCGTCTGATGATGTGGCCGGATACGGATACCCCACCAAAACGCAACTGCTGGCTGCAAGTGCGACCACTTTACTGAGCACCAATACTTTAATAGATTGGAGCAAGTATAATGCGGAAATGAATAAAGACCGCGGCGCGGGAAGAACCGACGTAAAAACTTTTCAAATGTTTAAGGCCAATGGCATCCGTGTGGTTGCAAATATTCAGCTAAACCAGGGGGAGCCTATATGGGCGCCGACCTTCGAAACTGCTCCTACCCAGGCGGATCAGGACGAATGGTGGCAATTTTGCTATGCCACTGTGCTGTTGTTGAACAAACAGCATGATTATCAAATTGATGACTGGGAAATCGGCAACGAGCCTGACCTGAAGCAGGAAGGTTTCAAAGGAACTTTGTCTACCTATTATCAGATGGTGAGCATTGCAAAAGATGCCATCAGGGCTGCTTACAATACTCATTTAGCCAACCGGCCTTACCGGATCTACGCGCCTGCTGCCTCTTTTGACAACTACGACTGGATCAACGGAATTATCCAGAACGTACCTAATGATTTTGATCATGTCTCCTATCATAAATACGATAAATATAATGGGTTAGTGCAGAGTGTCCAGAATGTAAACTCGTGGGCCGGTACGGGCAGAGAGGTATGGTTAACGGAATGGGGCACCTGGTGGGCCGGTAACATGACCCAGGCCCGGAACAACGACCTGGCCATCAATGCCCAATGGGTCAAGTTCATGATGAACATGTCCAGACCCGGGAATAACCACGTGGACGGGTGGCATTATTACAAACTATACCATAATGGTACGTATGGCGCCAATGGCAGCAATGCCGGGGACGGCCTGATCGACAGAAGGACAAGCCCGTATCCCAAAGAGAAAATGTATTACGGACTGCGCACAGCCATCCGGGCACTAAAGGGTGCCAAACCAGTCTATGAAGCGACTGTCAGTAATACCAATCTGGCGGCGCTGACCACCAGAAACACCAACGGCACCTACAATGTAATGGTAACCAATACCAGCAGCAGCACGGCGTATACGGTCGAGATCAACCTGTCGGGGCTGGCGTCGGATATAAGCCAGACCACCCTGTACCGGTTCGATCACACGAACAATGACACCCGGTTCAGGGGACCCCTGCTGAGCAGCACCGGACGAGCCACACTGGTAGTACCCCCTAATGGTACCATTACCTATGTGACGGGCAGCAGCACCTGGAGCACAGACCCGGCCGACACGCAGGACACCCAGGCGCCGGGTGCCGTTACCGGCTTGAGCGCATCGGCTACCACTTCTACGACCACCAGCTTAACCTGGAATGCGGCTGCCGACAATGTGGGGGTGATCTCCTACAACATCTACGCCGGCGCTACCCTGAGGGCCACGGTCAACGGAACATCCTACACGGTTACCAACCTGAATCCCGGGGCCACCTATTCCTACACGGTCAAAGCATTGGATGGAATGGGAAATGAGTCATCCGGTTCTTCCATCAGCGTTACTACGATTGCCAATGGTTCAATGATCGAAACGGCTTTAAACGCAGGGGATGCGCATGTGCAAAAAGGAAGAGCCTCTGAAACGCTCGGCGGAGATGTATTCATCAAGGTCAAAGGTTCAAATGGTGGAGACCTGGACCGGAAAGCGTACCTGAAGTTTGACCTGGCCGGGGTAGCTGCCGTCAAGCGGGCCATCCTGCGGGTGTACGGCACAAACCGGGAAACGGGAGACCCGATCAAGCTTTCGGCGTTCGAAACGAGTGACGGCTGGGGAGAGGGAACCATTACCTGGAACAATGCGCCGGCGGCCATCGGCGCCAAAGTAGGCGAAGTGGACGTAACGAATGCAGCCCAGTACTGGCAGATGGACGTAACGGACTACGTGAAGGCCCAGTTGGCGGGTGACAAAGTCGTTTCACTGGTGTTGATCAACGCAGAAAATCAGAACCAGATCCTTGAGTTCAACAGCCGGGAGAACGCGGCCAACAGGCCGGAACTGGTTATTTCCAGCGATGGAGCCACGGCCTTCCAGCAGAGCACGGCCGCCGACGGGCTCGTGTCGATGGAAGCCGAGAACTACAATTCGAAAGCAGACCGGGGCAGCCACGCCTGGACCCGCAGGGACGAACTTGCCGGCGACAGCGGTCCGGGCGCCATGCAGGCCACGCCCGACAACGGCACGATCATCACTTCGAACATTGCTTCCACCAGCCCCGAACTCATCTACCGCGTCAACTTCACCAAGACCGGCACGCACTACGTCTGGATCAGGGGCTACGCCACCGTGTCGGAAAACAACTCGGTGCACGCCGGCCTGGACGGGATCGCGCCCGGCACCTCCGACAACATCGAAACCAACACGTTCAACACCTGGGTGTGGATCAGGGATTCCCGCGACGGAGGAAGGGTTACGCTCAACGTCGCCACCACCGGCCTGCATACCTTCAGCCTGTACATGCGCGAAGACGGCTTCACGGCCGACAAGATCGTGCTCACCACCGACGTGAACTACGTGCCTTCGGGTGCGGGTCCGGCCGAGAGTACCAAGACGAGCGGTGGGCGCATGGTTTACAACCTGAGAGAAGCAGAAGGAGCGGTAAGCAGCGTACTCCAGGTGTATCCCGTGCCGGCTACCGACCAGCTTACCCTTTCCTGCCAAGCTGCCCAGGCCGGCACGGTTTCCATCACTCTCTCCGATGCCCGGGCCGTTACCAAAGTTACCCTTGAAAAGCCGGTGGCAAGGGGCCAGAACCACATCCTGGTGAACGTAGCGACTTTACCCGGCGGGCTCTACCTGCTCAGGCTCCGCGACGGCGCCAAGGTGCAGACCCATAAAGTGATCATCGCGCGCTAGTGCCGGGTGCGGTTCATTCATTCAGCCTACAATGCACGCAAGCAGCAACCTATTAGACTTGCTACATTTGACTGGAGACGCTTTTTTAAGCAGCTTTGGGGGGTTAGTTTGTTCACTACAAAACTACCCTTCTGGCCTTGCTTGCCTTTTTTATGGACCTGCCTGCCATCCACACCTTTCAACAACTACCGAAATCTCAACCGCCTTTCCATCCACAGTGACCCGCACGAATATGGGCCATTCGGCTTGTTCAGCATTCTTGCTCCTGCGAATGAGGGGAAGCAGGAAAAGTGTGTATCTGGTTCATGTCTCTCCGTGGGTAGAATATGAACTTCATTTACCAAAAATGAGCGTGATTTAAAAGCCTGCTTTTCAGTTTTTTACAGGCAAAACGTGAGTAAACTTCAGCGATGTTTTAACTCACGGATAGCTCACATTTTCTCTGGCTGGGACTGCTTCGGACGGGAGGCTTAAAAGCAAAAAACCGCCAAAATCATACGATTTAGGCGGTTTCAATGAGAGTTGATGCTCTGTTTGTCGGGATGACAGGATTCGAACCTGCGGCCTCGTCGTCCCGAACGACGCGCGCTACCGGGCTGCGCTACATCCCGAATGGGTGGCGCAAAGTAACGCAATTCGGGCGAATCTGGCAAGGGCAGGGCCCCATTCCGTTAACTTAAACTTTGGTGCAGCACCCGCTGAATGCGTTCCTGCACTTCGCGCCGTTCTTCCTGCTTGGTTTCGAGGCGGGCCCGCACGGCGCCCACCTGCCACGACGGTTCCCGGCGCGTGCCTTCGCGCACGCTTTCCATGAACAGGGTATCTTCAGTGAGTTGCCGCTCGATCCGGATGAGCAGCTTCCGAAGCTGGTCTAACGATAATTTTTCGAGGTTCATACGTAATGCAAAGCTACGCAGCCCTAAAACAGTTCCCGAAATCCTAGCGTTTAAAAGGAATCCGCAGGGTCACCTTTTTGGGCACGGCCTTGCCCTCCTGGCGGGCCGGCTGCCAGCGGGGACCTTCCCGGAGCACCCGGATGGCCTCGCGGTCGTACACCTCGCCGGCGCTCTTGCGGATCACAAAGTTCGACAGGCTGCCGTCGGCCTGCACCACGCATTCCACCTTTACCACCGCCTCGCGCTGCGCCGTGTCGGGGCGCCGCAGGTTTTCCTTCACGTAGCGGTTAAACTTGTCGAGGCCCCCCGGCGGGGTGACCCCCTGGCCGCTCCGTTTTTCGGCTTCCTCGTAGCCAACCACCACCACGTCGCGGAGGGAAGCATCGTCGGGGGCCATCTGCACGCGCAGGAAGCTGACCGTCCGAACGTCCTCCTCGGCGGTGGTCATGCCCACCAGGTTAAACAACAGTTTGGGGCTGCCGGCGGGCACTTCCACCGCGAAGTTGCCGTGGGCGTCGGAGAGGATGCGGCCTTCGGCACCCGGGAAGGCGATGCTGACGCCGGGCAGGGGCGCGCCGCTGGTGGCGTCGGTCACCTGTCCGCGCACGATCCGGGTAATGCCCCGGGCCTTGGCTTTCCGCGGCGCCTCCGCGCCCGGCCGCGCGTCGGCCAGGGAAACGCCGGACCCGGGCCGGACGGCCGTATTGCTTTGTTCGGCTGCCGGCATGGACTTCCCGGCAATCGGTTCTTCCCCGGCCCGGGGGCGCTCAACGACCGGCGG
>CADCTQ010000314.1 GCA_902805615.1 uncultured Cytophagales bacterium | reverse complement strand
AGATCAACATCCAGAAGGACATTGCCAACGCCCAGGCCAGCGTGATCAGCGAGGCCCTGAAGGCTTCCAACATCAGCATCGTGGGCGGCGAAACGATGTTCTACGAAAACATCATGGGCGCCATCACTAAGGGCAAGTCAGTGGACAGCTTCGTCAACAACAGCGAAGTGATCAAAGGCGTGAAGACGGCCCTGCTGGGCAACGGCAACGGCAAGGATGCCAACGGCAAGGACGTCAGCCTGGGCGACAACCTTAAGAAGTTCGTGGGCCAGTTCAACCTCAAGTCCGATGACATCAAGAACCTGACCATCTCGGCCCTGATCGTGAAGATGATCACCATGACCCACGACGACGGCCTCCGCGGCGTGCTGGCCGAACTGCTGGATACGGCCGAGAAGCGCGGCATTTCGGAGCGGAAGGCGACGTCGGTGCTGTAAACTGTCAGAATCAGGATTCACAGGATTAAAAGATTACTGGGATCAGGATCGCCGGAATCCTGGTAATCTTTTAATCCTGTGCATGCCAATCCGGACATTTTCTTCCTTTTTACTTCTGTACATCCTTACTCTTTGTTTACCGGACCCGCAAGATGACGGCAATCCAAATCCTGTTCATCCTTTAATCCTGTAAATCCTGATCCTGACTTCATGGCCGCCACCGATACCCCCATTGCCCCGCCCGCCCCTGCCGCCGCCGTCCAGCTCGAAAGCGGCACCTACGAGATCATCCGCAAGCGGCTCGAAAGCCACGCGGGAGACCTGCGGAGCCGCCTCGAAGGGCTCAACGCGGCCCGCAAGGCGGTGTTCGGCTCCATTGAAACCAAGCTGATTGCCAACAACCGCATCGTCACCGAGCACAACTGCATTCCGCAGGACATGATCCCGGTGGGCCGCCTTTTCATCTTCGGCTACAACGTCCACCTGGGGCTCAAATCCGAAATGGACCTGTCGGACGTGTTCAGCGTGTTCTCATTCGACAAGGGCGACCATTCCTTCCACCAGCAGCCGCCCGACCTGATCCGCCACGCCGAGTTTGAGGGGCAGCTCAAGGAACTCTACAAGTACTACAAGCTTACCACCTTCACCAAGTTTGCCATCATCGGGCCGCACCTGTTCATGGTGTTCAGGATCGGTAAGGGCGTACGCGACATCAAAACCTTCAAGTGGCTCATCAAGGGCGACGGGCTGCACTACCTCGACAACCGCAGCGACCACGAATTCAAGTTTCCGCCCCAGACCGAATTTGAGTGGAAACGCACCCGGCGCGACTACCAGCGCAAGGGCAAACACCCCCACATTTCGGTGGAAGACCGCATTTTCGTCGAAACCGTCGGCGGCGACCTCACCATCAAAATCGAGGACAATACCGACACCGGCGAAGGGATCTTCTCCGAAAAGGTAGAACACGCCGAACAGTCCCTTGACGACGCGGAGTTCTACTACGCGGGCCTGGGCAACCTCATCCTGCTCAAGGTGCGTCCCTACCAGGAGAAGGATTACCGCTACATCGTTTTCAACGACAAGCTCAAAAAGGCCCTGCGCATTGACGCCATCGGCGAAGCCTGCGTGCTGTTGCCCGACGGCCAGGGCCTGCTGTTCCCCAACGGCTACTACCTCCAGAGCGGTGGCGTGAAGCAGTTCGACAACCTGCCCGGCGGGATGCAGTTCGAGAAAACCATTCCTTCGCCCAACGGCGAAGACGTACTGTACGTATTCCACAACCTCGAATCGGGCACCTACGTGCTGATGCCCTACAACCTCATCGAGCAGAAGGTGGAAAACCCCGTGTTGTGTAACGGCTTTTCGCTCTTCGGCAACGGCGAACTCTGCTACTTCCGCTCCCAGCAAGAGCCGGACAAGAACCACCTCATCCAGGTGTGGCAGACGCCCTTCGTGGGGTCCGGCTACGTGCCGCCCGTGAGCACCGACAACTACCTCTACAAGGTCGGCAACAAGGACATCGTGCGGGCCATGGCCGAAGCCCACGACGTGATCAACCTGGTGAACCGCGAAGACGTGTACGCCTCCCTGTACTCCGACCTGGTGAAAAAGACCGGCGCCATGCAGGACGCCTACTACTGGCTCAAGTCCGAAGAAGCCTTTCACCTCAATGCCGCCCTGGCCGAAATCCGCACGGCCGCCTCGTCGGCCATCGAGGAGTTTGAAAAGGTGGTGCGCGTCCGCAAGAACACCCAGGCCCAGACCGACGCCGTGGTCGGGCGGGTGAAAGCCCTGGTGGCAGGGATCAAAAAGACGCAGTTCGACCAGGTGGACAAGTTCGTGCAGGCCCTGGCCGCCCTCCGCGGGCTGCGCGGCGAGGTGATTTCGCTCCGGGATTTGCGCTACGCGGACCTGCCCGCCGTGGCCGCCCAGGAAGAAGTCCTGGAAGCCCAGACCCGGCAGCTCTCGGCCGACACGGTGACCTTCCTGCTCAACCCCGATTCGCTCCGGTACTACCGCCAGCAGGTGGAAGCCCGGCAGGCGGGCATCGCGGGGGTTGCCAAGGTGGCCGACGGCGTAAAGCTCGAAGCCGAACTCGACGGCACGGGCAAGGAACTTGACCTGCTCATCGAGATCGTGAGCAACCTCAAGATTGACGATTCCACCCAGACCACGGCCATCATTGACGGCATTTCGGCCATTTACGCCACGCTGAACGGCGCCAAGGCCACCCTCAAGTCGCGGAAGCGGGAACTGCTCGGTACCGAGGCGCAGGC
>CADCTQ010000313.1 GCA_902805615.1 uncultured Cytophagales bacterium | reverse complement strand
TCCACTTCACTCCAGATGTGGCGGATTTCGTCGAGCTGGCGGCCGTCGAGGCGGATGCGGTCGTCGAGCACCAGGTTCCGGGCGGCGTCGCGCTGGATGTCGTGGTAGTACTTGCTCACCAGTTCCAGGTCCACGGTGTGGTCTGCGGGCAGGGAGGCGATGTACTCCTGCTTGACGGCCTTGAACGCCTGGCTGCGCTCGTTCTTGTTGGTGATCGTGGCCTTGGCGACGGCGTAGGCCTTGTCGTAGAGCAGTTCGTAGAGTTTGGCCTTCAGTTCGGGGTCGTTCTTCTCGTGCGAGTACGTCCGCTTCTGGGTCTTGCCCACTTCGGCGGTCAGTTCTTTCTGCACCTGGCAGTGCACCTTGATGGCCTCGTGGGCGACTTTGAGGGCTTCCAGGATTTCTACTTCCTGCACCTCGCTGGCTTCACCTTCCACCATCAGGATGTTTTCTTCCGAGGCGGCCACGATCAGGTCCAGCGTGGCCCGCTCCAGGGCGGAAGTCGGCGGGTTGATCACGTACTGGCCGTCAACCTTGGCGATCCGTACTTCGGAAATGGGGCCGAGGAAAGGAATGTCGGAAACCGACAGGGCTGCCGAGGCGGCCAGGCCGGCCAGCGCCACGGGCGGCACTTCCGGGTCGGCCGAGATCATGAAGATGTTGACCTGGGTGTCGGCGTGGTAGTCGTCGGGGAAGAGCGGACGGATGGCGCGGTCCACCAGGCGGCTGGTGAGCACTTCGAGGTCGGAGAGTTTGCCTTCCCGGCGCAGGAAGCCGCCGGGGATTTTGCCCGCCGAAGCGAATTTTTCCTGGTAGTCAACCGAGAGGGGCAGGAAGTCAGCCCCTTCGCGGGCTTCCTGCGTAGCAACGACCGTTGCCAGCAGCATCGTATCGCCCATGCGGACGACCACCGAACCGTCGGCCTGCTTGGCCAGTTTACCGGTTTCAATGGTGATCTTCCTGCCGTCGGCCAGTGCAAAAGTTTTCGTGATTACGTTCATTGATCTAATTGAAAGAATAATAGTGGTTACGGGGAATGCCGGCAGTCGGGCTCCGGACCGGGTGGGCCGGTGGCGCAAGGGGGCTTGCGGGAGTGCCGGTAAGAAACAATTCAAGCCGGCTTGAGGGGCCGGCCCGGAAAACAGCAAAAAGGGAACCCCCGTGGAAAGAGTTCCCTTGACTGTCGTTTATTTTCTCAGATTCAGTTCGGCGAGAATGGCTCGGTACCGCGCAATATCCGTTTTGTTCAGGTAGTCCAGCAGCCTTCTGCGCTTACCCACGAGTTTGAGCAGGCCGAGGCGGGTTGAAAAATCCTTCTGGTGGGTTTTCAGGTGTTCCGTCAGGTGGTTGATGCGGAACGTGAACAGGGCAATCTGCGCTTCGGGAGAGCCAGTATCATTCTTGGCTTTGGCGTGCCCGTGGGCTTCGAATAATTCCTGTTTTTTGTCAGTCGTCAGATACATTTTTGCAGCTTGTATAAGTTCTTTTTCTCTTTTTTAAATAGAGGGCAAAAGTATGGAGTTTTACCCGGAAGTGCAAGGTTTTCCCTTTTTTTAATGCCCTGCGGGGCTGCCCGTTACACGCCGGCTGGCACGGGAGCGGGTTTGCGGCGCCCCCCCAGGCGTTTTCTGAGGTGGTTGAAGGCAATGCGATAAGCGTCGGCTTCGAGCAGGCGGGAGTCGTTGCGGGCCTGGCGCAAGAAGAACATGCCCACCCAGAACAGGATGAAGTTGCCGCCCCACACGCCTACCGGGATGAGCACGAGGCCCTCGCGGGCCCACTTTTCGCCCAGCATCGAGAATACGTAGTAGATGATGAAAAACATGATGGAGATCAGCACGGGCACGCCCAGGCCGCCTTTTTTGATGATTGACCCCAGCGGCGCTCCAATCAGGAACATGATCAGGCAGGCTACCGACTGCGTGTAGCGGCGGTGCCGTTCGGCGGCGTAAGTTCTTTCTTCACTCCGGGCGGCTTGCATCTGTTGCAGGTTGCTTTCGGTGTACGCCCTTACGCTGCGGGCCTGGTTGGCCGCCCGGCTGTAAATGTCTTTCTGGTGGTAGGGCTGTGACTTAACGTTCTTCAGGGAGTCGCTCCACTTGCCCGGGGCAATGGCCACGGCTTTGGTCGTATCTTTCCCGTGCGAGGCGAAACGGACCGGGCGCAGGTGGTTGGTGTAGTACTGCGACACGCCGCGGTTCAGGTTGTCCTGCATCTTGGCGTGCTCCTTGCGCAGCGAATCCACTGCCTGATTGAGTTGGTCCACGCTTTTCATCCAGGGGTGGTTGGCAAACAGGTCATCGGGCGTGTCGCCCATGTCGAAGGAAGACAGGTCGAACACAATTTTGCTCTTTTTGAAGTGATTGCGCACGAACTGGACCTTGCTGCCGCCGTTTTGCCGGCCGTTGGTGGCGTAGTCCTTGTAGCTCTGGCCGTCGAAGAGTTCGAACACCAGGTAGCGGCCGTTGAGGATGGTGTACATCTGCGCCGAATCGGCCAGGATCACGTGGGTGTTGCCGTTGTTCTCCTGGTGGTCATAGATGATCATGTCCAGGAGCGTCTTTTCGTCGGGCAGCTTCTTGTTGGCCTTGATGCTCACGCCCGGCAGGTCTTTGTAAAAGATGCCTTCCTTGAGCGACAGGGAGGGTTTTTTCTGCTTCACGTCCCAGAGCAGGCTGAAGGCTTTCAGGTTGGCCTTGGGTACCACCTGGTTGTTGAACCAGAAGGCG
>CADCTQ010000312.1 GCA_902805615.1 uncultured Cytophagales bacterium | reverse complement strand
GGCAAGCAGATCACCTACAACTACTTCGACCAGAACCGGTTCTTCCTCGGCCTGGGCTACCAGTTCAGCAAGACGGCCAACGTGCAGCTCGGGTACATGAACCTGTTCCAGCAACTGCCCGCCGGGAGCCGCTTCAACAACAACCACGTGCTGCGCCTGTTCATCTTCCACAACGTGGACCTGCGCAAGAAAGAGGCGGAGTAGGAGGGAGGGGCATGACAGAACACGAACAAGTCAGCTAGACCAAATTTTCCCGAATCCGTATCTGCCCTTTTAAACGGGAGAAATGAAAGGGAAGCATTTTTTTATCTTTTCAATACTGCTGTTGGCTGCGGGCCGGGAAGTGAGGGGACAAGGTCCGCCCGTTAAGGCGACCGGCCGGGAATCGCAGGTGTGGCTCGGGTACGCCAACCAGACCTGGATCACGCCCCGGCTGGGTACCTGGCTCGACGTGGGGTTGCGCTGGACCGGCGTGATGGGCGAATGGAACACCTACCTCGTCAGGCCGGGCCTCAACTACCGCCTTTCGGACAAGGTGACGGCAACGGCGGGTTACGCCCTGTTCGGGCAGCGGGTGCCGAATCCGGACCGCGTACCGGTGCGGCTCGAACACCGCCCCTGGCAGCAGATTACTTGGGTCCAAAACGCCGGCAAGGTGCAGGTGACGCAGCGGTACCGCGCCGAGCAGCGGTTCATCCACCGCACGGCCGGGGGTGAACTGGCGAAAGGCTACCGGTTCAACCACCGCCTGCGGTACCAGCTGAGCGGGGCCGTTTCGTTGCGCGACAGTACCCGTAAAGCGCTGGTGCTCACCGTGAGCGACGAAATTCTGATGAACGCCGGGAAGCAGGTCATGTACAACTACTTCGACCAGAACCGGGTGCACGCGTCGCTGGGCTACCAGTTGACGAAAACGTTGAACGTGCAGGTAGGCTACATGTACGCCTTCAGCCAACTGGCGGCGGAAAACCAATTTTTGCACGGCCACGTCTGGCGCCTGTCGCTCCTGCACAACGTAAAACTCAGCACCCCCGAAGATTAACCACCCACGATCTATGATTGCCACCCCTACTACTGCCACCGTGCCCGGACTCCCCGCGCAGAAGCCGACGCTGAGTGAAGCCTTCCGGTTCTGGCTCAAGCTGGGCTTCATCTCGTTCGGCGGCCCGGCCGGCCAGATCGCCATCATGCACCAGTTCCTGGTGGAAGAGAAAAGGTGGATTTCCGATGCCCGCTTTCTGCACGCCCTCAACTACTGCATGTTGCTGCCCGGCCCCGAGGCGCAGCAACTGGCTACGTACATCGGCTGGCTGCTGCACGGCGTGCGGGGCGGACTCGTGGCGGGAATTATGTTCGTGCTGCCGTCGGTGTTCATCCTGCTCGGGCTGAGCATGGCCTACGTCACGTTCGGCACCATTCCGTGGGTCGGCGCCCTGTTCGACGGGCTCAAGCCGGCCGTGGTCGCCATCGTGGTGATGGCCGTTTTCAAGATCGGGAAGAAGTCGCTGCTCACGCCTTTTCACTACGGCGTGGCCGCGGGGAGCTTCGTCGCCATCTTCTTTCTCAACGTCCCGTTTCCGCTCATCATTGCCGGGGCCATCGGCGTGGCAATGGTTGCCAATGCCGCCCGGCCCGGCCTGTTGCAGGCCAAAGTGCCCGAGGGCAAGCAGGCCGCCGACGAGCACACCTACTTCCTCAATACCCGCCGGGCCGACGACATTCCGCCCTTCCGGTGGCGTACGTTCGGGGTGCAACTGGCCGTGGGCCTGACCCTATGGCTGATTCCCCTGGTGTTGTTTTACGCGTTTTCAAGCGACTACCCGTTCTGGCAGAACCTGACCGTATTTTTCACCCAGGCGGCCTTCGTGACCTTCGGCGGGGCGTACGCCGTGCTGCCCTACGTGGCGCAGGTCAGCGTGGAGCAGTTCGGCTGGCTCACCGAGTACCAGATGCTCGACGGGCTGGCGTTGGGCGAAACCACGCCCGGGCCGCTGATCATGGTGCTGGCGTTCGTGGGTTTCATGGCGGGCTACAACCACGGCGGGGCCGGTTCGCTGGGCATGGGTGCCGCGGGGCTGCTGGCGACCACGTTCTACACGTTCCTGCCGTGCTTTTTGCTCATCTTCATGGGCGCCCCGTTCGTGGAGCGGTCCCGCTACAACCCGCGCATCAAGGCGGTGCTCAGCGTGGTGACGGCGGCCGTGGTGGGGGTGATTCTCAACCTGGCGATTTACCTGGCCCGGGCAGTGGTTTTCCCGAAGGGGTTGGCGCCCGAAACGGCCAACTACTTCGCCCTGGCCTGGATCGTGGTTTCGCTGGCGGCGCTGTGGCGCTTCAAGGTGAACATGATCCTGTGGATCGGCATCAGCGCCGTGGCCGGCCTGGCGTACTACCTGGTGCTGGGGCAGTAGAAGGGAAGGGAGAGGGAGAGCAAAAGACGTCCCCGGGTCGCTGGCGCAGGCGTCCGCCTGTGCCAGCGACCCGGGGATGTTCGCACAATGTGAAAACCTCAGGCCGCCCTACCGTCCTTCATTTTGATCAGGCAGAACACCGAGTAGTTGATCATGTCGCGGTAGTTGGCGTCAATGCCTTCGGAGATGAGGGTGCGGCCCTGGTTGTCTTCGATCTGCTTGACGCGCAGCAGCTTCATCAGGATGAGGTCGGTCATGGACGACACCCGCATGTCGCGCCACGCCTCGCCGTAGTCGTGGTTTTTGTTCATCAGCAGGGCCAGCGTCTCCTCGGCCTGGGCGTCGTAGCGGGGCGCCAGTTCCTCGTAGGGAATCTCCAGCCGCGGGTCGCCGCTGAGGTCCAGCTGGATCAGCGCCATGATGCAGTAGTTGATGATGCCCACGAACTCCGAGGCCACGTCGTCGCCCACCTTCTGCGTACCCTTCTCCTGGATCGAACGAATCCGCTGCGCCTTGATGTAGATCTGGTCGGTGATGGAAGGCAGGCGGAGGATGCGCCACGCCGTGCCGTAGTCGCGGGTTTTTTTGGCAAAAATTTCCTTGCACGTACGGATTACTTCCCGGTATTCGTTAACGGTTTGTGACATGGAGGCGGCAGTAAAGGAACTCGGGTTCGTTTCGCCAAATCTAACCGTTTTTGGGAATTCGGCTTTCCCCTCCCATCTCCGTACATGCTTTCTCCCCGCAGCGACATCGGTACCACGGCCCTTACCCTCAACGTAAAGGGCAAACTCGTCCACTTGGGCCGGCCGGCCGTGATGGGCATTCTCAACGTGACGCCCGACTCCTTCTACGCCGGCAGCCGCGTGGCCCAGCTCGATGAAGTGGTGCGGCGGGCCGGGGAAATGCTCGAACACGGGGCCACCTTCCTCGACGTGGGCGGCTACTCTTCCCGGCCCGGCGCCGAAGACATTTCGCCCGAAGCCGAAACGGCGCGGGTGGTGCCGGCCGTCGAAGCGGTACTGAAAGCCTTTCCCGAAGCCCTGGTTTCGGTGGACACGTTCCGGGCCGCCGTGGCCCGGGCCGCCGTGGCGGCCGGGGCGGGCATGGTCAACGACATTTCGGGGGGCACGCTGGACGCGGCGATGTTCGGCACGGTGGCCGCGCTGCAAATTCCGTACGTATTGATGCACCTGCGCGGAACACCCCAGACCATGACTTCGTATACGCAGTATGAGGACTTGCCCGGCGAGATTTTTGGGTACTTCGTGCGGAAGGTGTTCGCGCTGCGGCAACTGGGGGTGAACGACATTGTGCTGGACCCGGGATTCGGGTTTGCCAAAACGCCCGAGCAGAACTACCAACTGCTCCGCCACTGGGACGCCTTCAAGCCCCTGGGGCTGCCGATGCTGGCGGGTCTTTCGCGCAAGTCCATGATCTACAAAAAACTGGGGATACCCGTGGCGGAAGCCCTCAACGGCACCACCGTGCTGAACACGATTGCCCTCACGAAAGGGGCGGCCATCCTGCGGGTGCACGACGTGAAAGAGGCGGTGCAGGCCGTCAGGCTGTACGGGTTGTACCGCGGTTTTTAGGACAAAACCCGTTTGTTACCGTTCATCCCATTTCGCTTTCGGGCGTGGGAAACGGGAGAATATATTACGTTTAAGCGAGAAAAAAGACGGCGTTCCCGTCCGAATGTGGGACCGTTGTTCCCTTTTCTTGCGTAATTTTACCGATAGCAGAGCAGAAAAGGCCCCCGTGCGTATGCCATTACTATTTTCAATCGGCTTTCTGGAAATCACCTGGGTTGACATTATTGACGTCGGCCTGGTGAGTTACCTTCTGTACCAGCTCTACAAGCTGATGCGGGGCAGCGTGGCCGTGAAAATCTTCCTGGGGTTCCTGTCCATCTACATGTCATACCTGCTGGTGAAGGCCGCCAACATGAAGCTGCTCACCGAAATTCTCGGCCAGTTCATGGGGGTGGGCGTCATTGCACTGCTCATTCTCTTCCAGCAGGAAATCCGCAAGTTCCTCCTGCTCATCGGCAAGACCACCGCCTTCAACAACGAAGCCCTGTTCCGGTCGTTTCCCTGGCGCCGCGAAACCAACGACAACCAACTGAACGTTTCGCCCGTGGTGGAAGCCGCCAAGGCCATGGCCGGCGCCAGTACCGGGGCCCTCATCGTGTTCGGCCGAGAATCGGAACTGCGCTTTTTCGCCGACTCGGGCGACGAGATGGACGCGGTCATTTCCAAGCGCCTCCTCATTTCAATCTTCAACAAGTACAGCCCGCTGCACGACGGGGCCGTCATCATCTGCAAGAACCGCGTGAAGGCCGCCCGCTGCATTCTGCCCGTGTCGGAGAAGGAAGACATTCCCGCCGCATTCGGCCTGCGGCACCGCGCCGCCATCGGCCTCACCGAAGTGGTGGAAGGCGCCGTGGTGATGGTGGTGTCCGAAGAAACCGGCCAGATTTCCCTCGTGCGCAACGGCGAACTCATGCACAACCTCTCCGTGCAGGAACTCCGTACCAAACTCAACTACTACCTCTCCGGCACCGACGGCCGCGCCGAAGAAAAAGTCGCCGTCGAACCAAGGCTCGAAGGGGTGAAGGGGTAGTAGAGACGCGATTCATCGCGTCTCACACAACCGATTCATCGCGTCCGGATGAGCCCAGACGCGATGAATCGCGTCTCTACTTGAGTACTCCCAATTCCCGTCCTACTTCCGTGAACGCGGCAATGGCTTTGTCGAGGTGCGACTGGTCGTGGGCGGCGGAGAGTTGCACGCGGATGCGGGCCTGGCCCTTGGCAACCACCGGGTAGTAGAAGCCGATCACGTAGATGCCCCTGGCGAGCAGTTTCTCGGCAAACCGCTGCGAGAGCGGCGCGTCGTAGAGCATGATGGGCACGATGGGGTGTTCGCCCGGCTTGATGTCGAAGCCCGCCGCCGTCATCTTTTCCCGGAAGTACTTCGTGTTCCACTCCAGCTTGTCGCGCAGCGTGGTCGCCTCAGTGAGCATGTCGAGCACGGCAATGGATGCTCCCACGATGGAAGGCGCCAGGGCGTTCGAGAACAGGTACGGCCGCGAACGTTGCCGCAGCATGTCAATGATCTCCTTGCGGCCCGACGTAAAGCCGCCCATGGCCCCGCCCAGCGCCTTGCCCAGCGTACCCGTAATGATGTCCACCCGGCCCATCACGCCCCGGTATTCGTGCACCCCGCGGCCCGTCTTGCCGATGAAGCCCGTCGAGTGGCATTCGTCGCTCATCACCAGGGCTTTGTACTTGTCGGCCAGGTCACAGATCTGGTCCAGGCGGGCAATGGTGCCGTCCATCGAGAAAGCCCCGTCCGTGACGATGATGCGGTGGCGGCAGTCCTGCGTGGCCTGCAACTTCGCTTCCAGGTCGGCCATGTCGTTGTGCTTGTAGCGGTGGCGCTGCGCCTTGCAGAGCCGGATGCCGTCAATGATGGAGGCGTGGTTGAGTTCGTCGGAAATGATGGCGTCCTGGTCATTGAACAGCGGCTCGAACACCCCGCCGTTGGCGTCGAAGGCGGCGGCGTACAGAATGGTATCTTCGGTGCCCAGGAACTGCGCAATTTTCGCCTCCAGCTCCTTGTGAATGTCCTGCGTGCCGCAGATGAAGCGCACCGACGACATGCCGTAGCCGTGCGAATCAATGGCATCCTTGGCGGCCTGCACCACCCGGGGGTGCGACGAGAGGCCCAGGTAGTTGTTGGCGCAGAAGTTGAGTACTTCCGGCGTTTCGGTGGTGGCAATTTCGGCGTTCTGCGGGGTGGTGATGATGCGTTCTCGCTTATACAGGCCGGCCTCTTCAATGGCCGCCAGTTCTTGCTCCAGTACGGGTTTTAAAGTCGTGTACATAAGGATTGGGGTGGATTGGTACGTTCAGTTTTCTTCGGTCGGTTTCCGGATCACGGCGGCGGGGCGCTTCACGACGGGGCGGGCCGGTTTGGCTTCGGCCGGAACGGCGGGTTTGGGCTCGGCAGTCGCCGCGGGAACCGTTTCCGCGGGCTTTTCCGGCGGTTTTACGTCGGGCACCCGCAGGAGGTAGCGGCGGCGCAGGTTGTTGAGCAGAAACTTTTTCTGGGCCGTGAAGCTGTCGGGATGCACCCCTTCGAACGAGGCCCGGAAGTCCTCCCACCGGGCGGGTTCGCCGGCCCGGAAAAGGGCCGGATCAATCTTTTTGCCCGAGAGGTAATCTTCGAACGTCATTTGCCGTAATACATTTTTAGTGAAAACCGTACAAAGATACGGAGATGCGCAGGAACCGCCGGCTTTTTAGAGCCGCGCCGTTCTGCGTACCTTCGCGCCAATTTTGACAATTATGGGAACAGGCACGGAAAAAATACTAGTGATCGGCGCCAACGGGCAGTTGGGTACCGAATTGACGGAAGCGTTGCGCAACGTATACGGCGCGGCGCAGGTAGTGGCGTCCGATCTGCATACTCCCTCGCATCCGGCAGGGGACGAAGGACCGTTCGAAATCCTCAACGTGCTCGATGAGCGGCGGCTGCGGGAACTGGTGCGGGAATACCGGATCACGCAGGTGTACCACCTGGCCGCCCTGCTATCGGCGGTGGGCGAAAAGAAGCCCAAGCTGGCCTGGGAACTGAACGTGAACGGCCTCCTCAACGTACTCGAAACGGCCCGGGAAGGGGCCATCAAAAAGGTGTTCTGGCCCAGCACCATTGCCGTGTTCGGGCCCAACACGCCCCGGGAGCACACGCCCCAGCACACGGTCACCGACCCGAGCACCATTTACGGCATCAGCAAGCTGGCCGGCGAACGGTGGTGCGAATACTACTGCGCCAAGTACGGCGTGGACGTGCGGGGGCTGCGCTACCCCGGCCTCATCAGCTACAAGAACCCGCCCGGCGGCGGCACCACCGACTACGCCGTGGATATCTACCTGCAAGCCCTGGAAACGGGTACGTACCAGTGTTACCTCGCCGAAGACACGTACCTGCCCATGATGTACATGCCCGACGCCGTGCGGGCCACCCTCGAACTCATGGAAGCCGACGCCAAACGCATCACGATCCGGTCGGGCTACAACATCGGCGCCATCAGCTTTTCGCCCCGCGAAATTGCCGCCGAAATCCAGAAACACCTGCCCCGGTTCACCGTGGGCTACCGCCCCGACTTCCGCCAGCAGATCGCCGACTCCTGGCCGCAGAGCATTGACGACTCCACGGCCCGCAACGACTGGGGCTGGAAACCCCAATACGACCTCGCCGAAATGACCCGCGACATGCTCACCAACCTGAAAAACCTGAAAAAGCCGGTGCTGGCTTAATAACGGAGACCGGAGGAAGGATAGGGTTTAAACTCTATCCTATGGATAGTAGCATCAGTTCAATTCTCAAATAAGGTCATTAGTGGGAAGGGATATTGTGCCGGAAGCGGCAGCAATATCCATAGGATCGGGTTTCAACCCGATCCTGCCTGCTTCCTGCCGTCTCCAAAAAAGAAACCCCTCACTTGCCTGTGCAAATGAGGGGTTTCTTTAGTAGCATCTGTTCCGTCCGGCGGCTCTGCGGTTAGAGGCCAACGGCGATGAAGAACTGGGCAAAGCCATTCTTGGCGTTGTTGGGCAGCACGTTGAAAAGGCCGTTGCCGGTCAGTTCGCGCAGGCCGTGGTTGTACCGGGCGCCGAGCTGGAATCCTCTTACGTCAAAGGCAATGCCGGCCGCCAGACCGTAATCCAGGCGGTTGAAGCTGTTCTCGTCGAAGTCATTGACCAGCGTCGGGTTGATGACATTGTCTATTTCGAGGTTTTTCACGTTGGCACTGATCAGGTAAGAAGCGTACGGGCCAGCCTGGATGCTGACGGGACCCAGCGTGAGCGAAGCCAGTACGGGCAACTGAATGTAGTTCAGGTTGAACCGCGCTTCGCTGCCACCGATGCCACTCACCGTGGAAGCCTGGTATTTCAGCCGGGTGCCGTTGTTGGTATACAACAGTTCGGGCTGGATGGCAAAAATGTCACCCGTCGGGATTTTAGCCCACAGACCGCCGTGGAGCCCCACCTTGTTCGATCTGCTCTCGATGTCCACGTTGTTCACGTAAATCTGGGAGAGGTTCACGCCACCTTTCACCCCGAACCGGAAAGCCCGGTCGCCGATGTCTGACTTGTCTCTCTTGGGTTTGGACGAACTCACGTCCGAGCTGTACGTGCTGGGCGTGGTAGCGGTCGGGCTGCTGGTGGCAGTGCTGTCCTGCGCGCTGGCAGAAAATCCACAGGCAACAAAAAGGGCGGCGAAGCCGAATCCCCTTAACTTATGACTAACATTGGTTTTGGTTTTCATACTGTTCAATTGTTAAGTTGTATGGTTTAGTATTTGGTTTTTATTACGGAATAAGGGGGCTCCGGGTTGTTTCCGGCTTCACTAAACATAAAACATGATTATCCAAAGGGGCGGTTGGGCATTCGCCGTCCGCGCTTACCGGGTGGATTTCAACTGCTTGCGAAATACGGCGAATCCCGGAAGTACGGGAAGAATTTCCGCCCGTTTCATCAGAACCCGAACCCGACGTACACCTGGGCCACCGCGTTGCGGGCGTCGCCCGCGATCCGGCCGGCCACGCCGCCGTCACCGATCCGCTGGAGGCCGTAGTTGTAACGCAGGCCCAGCTTGGCATTTTTCAGGTCGAAGCCAATGCCCCCGGCCAGGCCGTAATCCAGGCGCTGAAAGTCACTTTCGTTCAGTTCCAGCGCGGTGGACGGGTTGAGCGGATCATTGTTTTGCAGGTTTTTCACGTTGGCGCTCAGCAGGTAAGAGGCGTACGGGCCGGCGTGCACGTTGAACGCGCCGAGGTTGACCATGAACATCACCGGCACCTGCACGTAGTTGAGGTTGAAGCGTACTTCGCCCGGGGTGATGCCCAGCACCTGCGCGAGGTCCGAACCGCCGTAGGTCACTTTGGCACCGGCCGTCGAGTACAGGATCTCCGGCTGAATGGAAAGCATGTTGCTCAGCGGCGCCTTCACGAAAAGCCCCACGTGGTACCCCACTTTCCAGTTCTTGTCCTGGATGTTGTCCTCATCCACGAAGAGATTGGCCAGGTTGAGCCCTCCCTTTACCCCGAACGAGGGACCCGGGTTGTCGTTCTGCGCGTTGGCGGGTGCGGCGGCCAGCAGCACCAGGGCCACCAGGCCGGCGCTTGCCCATTTTTGTAGAAAGTTTTTTGTCATCTTCATAACCATAAAGGATTATTCTCTATAATTCTATAGTGTTTATTTGAACGGTTCCTTTTACGCAGGGTTGTATTTTTCAAACAATACCAAATGGTAACAAAAAGACTTGCGGCCGGCTCCGTTGCCGGCGGGCTTGGAGGTAAGCGGTAATCTTATAGCTTTGTCCCCCGCGAAGTGTCTCCTTTCTTACGTATTGCCCATGAACATACATCTGCCTGCCGTTCGCATCATTCACCCGCGGAGTGATTTCGACGGCGCCGTGAAACAGCTCCTGGTGGAAGACGGCATCATCCGCCGGGTCGGCGAACCGGGGGACCGCTGGAACCTGGCCGCCGACGTGGTGCTGGAAGGGGAAAGCCTGCACCTCTCCCCGGGCTGGCTCGACCTGCGCGTGTCGGCCCGCGACCCCGGCCACGAACACCAGGAGGACCTGTTTTCGGTGCGGGAAGCGGCGGCGGCGGGCGGCTTTTCCGAAATTGCGGTGCTGCCCAACACCCACCCCGTGGTGCAGAGCAAAGAAGCCGTGGCCTACCTCCGCAGCCGCGGCGCCGACCACCCGGTGCGGGTACACCCGGTTGCCGCCGTGTCGGTAGACGCCAAGGGCAAGGACCTCACCGAGATGATTGACCTGCACCGGGCCGGGGCCGCGGCCTTTGCGGACGGCGTGCAGCCGGTGTGGCACCCCGACCTTTTCGTAAAGACCTTGCAGTACCTCCAGACGTTCAACGGCCTGCTCATCAACCGGCCCGAGGAGAAGCTGATGACGCAGTACGGCAACATGCACGAAGGACTTACGGCCACCATGCTGGGCCTGAAGGGAATGCCTCCTCTGGCCGAAGAGCTGATGGTGGCCCGCGACCTGAGGCTGCTGGCCTACGCGGGCGGCAAACTGCATTTCGCCTGCCTGTCCACGGCCGGGGCCGTGCAACTGGTGCGGGAAGCCAAGGCGCAGGGACTGGCCGTCACCTGCGACGTGGCCGCCCACCAGGTGGCCTTCGACGATACGGCCCTCATTGACTTTGACACGAACCTGAAAGTAAACCCGCCCTTCCGGAGCCGCGCCGACATCGCCGCCCTGTGGGCCGGCCTGGCCGACGGCACCATTGACGCGGTGGTGTCGGACCACAGCCCGCTGGACGAAGAAAGCAAAAAGCTGGAGTTTGACCTGGCGGAGTTCGGCATCATCGGCCTCGAAACGGCCTTCGCCGTGCTGCACACGCACAACCAGGGGCTGTCCCTCGCGCAACTGGTGGGTAAACTCGCCGTGGGGCCCCGCGACGTGCTCGGGCTGCCGCTGCCCGCACTGAAGGAAGGGGCGCCGGCCAACCTGACGGTGTTCGATCCGCGGGCCGAATGGCAGTTTGCCGCCACGGACATTCGTTCCAAGTCGCGCAATACGCCTTTCGTGGGGGCCCGCTTCACCGGCCGGGTGGTGGGCGTCATCAACCAGGGCAAGGCGTCGCTGCAACGCACCGGGGGCAGCCGGCAATTGCAGTAACCCGCAATAATCCGTTCCCGGGCCGTCCCGAACGCGTACCCTTACTATCCCGTACATACCTGTAAACCTCTTCTCCCCCTCCTTATGCCCCTGGACATCCCCTCCTCCATTTACTGGCCGAACACGGTAGAAGAAGCACTTGCCATCCAGCAGGAACTGCGCAAGGAAGTAATCATTGCCGACCAGATCGGGGAGGTGCGCTACGTGGCCGGCGTGGACGTGGGGTTTGAGCAGGAGGGCACCGTAACGCGGGCGGCGGTGGCCGTGCTCACGTTTCCGGGCTTGCAGGTGGTGGAGACCTTCCTGGCCAAGCAAACCACGCGGTTTCCGTACGTGCCGGGCCTGCTGTCGTTCCGCGAAATTCCGGCCTTGCTCGAAGCCCTGTCGAACCTGAAAACGACGCCCGACCTGATTCTCTGCGACGGGCACGGGACGGCCCACCCGCGGCGCATGGGCATTGCCTGCCACCTGGGCGTGCTGCTCGATTGCCCCACGATCGGGGTGGGCAAATCCCTGCTGGTGGGGCGCCACGCGAAGGTGGGGCTGCAACGGGGCGACTACGAGCCGCTGGTGCACCAGGGCGAAACCATCGGGGCGGTCCTGCGCACCCGCACCAACTTCAACCCGCTGTACATTTCGGGCGGCCACAAGGTGAGCCTCCAGACGGCCATTGACTACGTGCTCCGCTGCACCACCAAGTACCGCCTCCCCGAAACCACCCGCGCCGCCCACAACCTGGCATCTAATATGAAGTAAGGATCAGGATTTACCGGATTAAAGGATTAACAGGATTCCGGCGGGGATGCGGTAGCCGTCGGAAGAATGGAAAAGGGAAGGAGGGAAATCACCTTTGGGGTAAGCTTCATTGGCAACTGGAATCACCCATTCATCAATAATCGATGGAATAGGCATAAAAGCAAAAGGACCATCATCGGTGATGGTCCTTTTGCTTTTATGCAATGTTTGCGCGAAAAACGCCGAAGCGTATGCCCTTCCTCCCTTTTTTTTGCTCCAGTTTGAGCACCACACACGTGTCGGAGAACCGGCCCAATCGCGTTAATCCTTTAATCCTGCAAATCCTGATCCTACGGGCGGTTGATTTTACGATTTTTGGTATTGATGCTTTCGTTGGGAATCAGGTAGGCGGAAGCCACGCAGGCGATCATCAGGGCCACGATGATTATAATCCAGATCATAGGGGTATATCAGTAGTGATGAATGTTTTGAACCAGAACCGAAAACTACGCTCTTTTTGCAAAAGTACCAAAAGCGCAGGGCCGGCTGGTTTGACCCGGCCGGCCCTGCCGGTGTTTCGGTGATGCGTGCGGTTACTTTACGGTTGCCAGGTAATCAGCCATCAGCTTGGTGGTCTCCTTCAGGTAGGGGTCCTTCTTGGCTTTTTCCTTGCCCGTACCGGGCGTTTCGGCCGCATTCGTGCCCTCGGTGATCGTTTCGGCTTCGTCGCTCAGGGAAGCGATTTTCTGCGTAGCTTCTTCGCGTTCCTGCTTGCGCTTGGATTCGAGCAGGGAAACGCGGGTGGTGCTGCGGGCTTTCTCCACGGCGGCAATCTCCTTGGTAACCTCCACCAGCTCGGGGTCCGACTTCAGGTCCTGCTGGTAGCGTTTTTCCAGGCGCGCAATGGCGTCGGGCGTCACCGTGTTGTAGGGCTTGAAGTTGGTCGTTTTGATCTGGTCCCAGGGCAGGGCGTTGGGCTGGGAGCTTTCGCCGAACTCGGCGGCGCTGAACATGGACGGCAGCTGGATGTCGGGCGTTACGCCCTTGTGCTGCGTGCTGCTGCCTGTTACGCGGTAGAACTTGGCGATGGTTTATG
>CADCTQ010000311.1 GCA_902805615.1 uncultured Cytophagales bacterium | reverse complement strand
AAACTCATCAAGCTGGGCCAGTCCCCTTACTTCGGCCGCATTGATTTCGTCACCGACCAGAGGTCGCCCGTGTACATCGGCATCTATTCCTTCGCCGACGACCGGCAGCGCACGAACCTGATCTACGATTGGCGGGCCCCGATCTCCTCGATGTTCTACGACTTCGAACTCGGCGAAGCCTCCTACGCCACGCCTTCCGGCAAGATCGCGGGCAACATCGCCCTGAAACGCCAGTACAAGATCCGGGACGGCCGCATGGAGTTCATGATCGAAAACGACGTGAACATTCACGACGACGTGCTTCAGCAAGAACTTGCCAAGTCGTCCGACGACAAGATGAAGAACATCGTCGCGACCATTCAACGGGACCAGAATGCGGTGATCCGGAACGAGACCGCCCGGATCATGGTCATCCAGGGTGTGGCCGGCTCGGGTAAAACCTCCATCGCCTTGCACCGGATCGCCTTCCTGCTGTACCGCTACCGGGAGACCATCGCGGCAAAAGACATTCTCATCATTTCTCCCAACAAAGTCTTCGCCGATTACATCTCCAACGTCCTGCCCGAACTGGGGGAAGAGCACATTCCCGAACTGGGCATGGAAGAGCTTGCCGCCGACCTGCTCGAAAAAAAGTACCGGTTCCAGACCTTCTTCGAACAGGTGTCGCGGTTGCTGGAGGAACACGACCCGGCTTTCATCGAACGCATCCGGTTCAAATCCTCCTTCGGGTTCCTGGGCAAGCTGGATCAGTACCTCATCCACATCGAGAACAATTACTTCAAGGGCACCGAACTCCGGGTCGGCAAAGTTGTGGTGCCCGCCGATTTCATTCTCGGAAAGTTCAAGGCGTACCACCGGGTGCCGCTCCTGAAAAGGTTTCCGCTGGTCGTAAAGGACGTGCAGGCGTACGTGCGGGACAGAACCGACCAGAAGCTTACCGGCGGGGAGAAAACCAGGATCTGGGAGGCGGTTCCCCGCATGTTCAGGTTCAACAACGTGCTGGACCTCTACCAGGACTTTTACCGCTGGGCCGGTACCCCCGAATTGCTGAAGATCGGCCACGGCCTGACCCTCGAATACGCCGACGTCTTCCCGCTGATCTACTTCCGCCTGCGCCTGGAAGGCATTGCCGCCTACGACCACGTAAAGCACCTGCTGGTGGATGAGATGCAGGATTACACCCCGGTGCAGTATGCCGTACTGTCGCGGTTGTTCCTTTGCAAAAAGACCATTCTGGGCGACGTAAGCCAGACGGTGAATCCGTACAGCGCCTCCTCGGCCGAGACCATCGAACGCGTATTTCCGCACGCCGACATTGTCAAGCTGTACCGCAGCTACCGCTCCACCCTGGAGATCACTGCTTTCGCGGGGCGCATCAGCCCCAACCCGGACGTCATCCCGATGGAAAGGCACGGTCAGGAGCCCGCATTGGCCCGCTTCAACGGCAACGGCGAGGAGTTGGCAGCAATCAAAGGGATGATCACGACTTTTAAACGTTCGGGAAACAAGTCCCTCGGCATCATCTGCAAAACCCACCGGCAGGCAGCGGAGGCGTATGATGCGCTCCAGGCACCGGGCGTTCATTTGCTCACCGCGGAGTCCACGTCCTTCAAAGAAGGCGTCATCATTACCACGGTGCATTTGGCGAAGGGACTTGAATTCGATGAGGTCATTGTCCCGTTTGCCTCGGCGCGTAATTATAAAACCGAGGTAGACAGGAGTATGCTCTACATCGCCTGCACGCGGGCCATGCACCGGCTCACGCTGACGTATTCAAGGGAAATCACGGCTTTCTTGTCTGCCTGAAGGAATTACATTTTTGAGATGCACCGATCCAAAAGCGTACTATTGTCCCTGTTGTGTTTCCTCTTTTCCGTCGTCTGGGCTTGCAGGCAGGGCAAAGAAGAAAACGACCATTCGCCTGCCGGTTCCGCCCCGGAAGAACGGGTAGACGCCTTGCCGGTTGTCTTTACTTCCCCGGCCGACAACCCGGCTACCCCGGAAAAGATTGAGCTGGGCCGGGCCTTGTTCTACGATCCCATCCTCTCGGGCCCCCGGGATGTGGCCTGTGCTTCCTGTCACCATCCCGAGTACGGGTACGCCGAAGGGCTGGACGTTTCCGTCGGGGTGGGCGGCCAGGGCTTGGGAGAATCCCGGACGTTCGGATCGGCGGGTCACGTTCCTTTCGTCCGGCGCAATGCCCACACCATTTTGAATACGGCTTTCAACGGCATTGATGCGCAGGGCAAGTACGACCCGGCGCGGGCACCCATGTTCTGGGATTTGCGGGTGGAAAGCCTCGAAAGGCAGGCCCTGGAGCCCATCAAAACCCTGGAGGAAATGCGCGGCCACGCCTACCCGGCGCACCTGGCCCTCGACAGTGTGGTGAATCGTTTGCGGGCCATTCCCGAGTACCGGCAGTGGTTTGGCGACGTGTTCGGCGGGCCGCAAGCCATTGATTCGATTAATCTGGGCAAAGCACTGGCGGCATTCGAGCGTTCACTGGTCGCCAGCAATTCCCGTTTCGATCAGTACATGCGGGGCGATCAAACGGCCCTTTCCGCTACCGAACTGGAGGGGTACCAGGCGTTTATCAAAACGGGTTGCATCAAATGCCACAACGGACCCATGTTCTCCGATTTTAAAGTGCACGTGCTCGGCGTAACCGACAACGAGAAGCTCGACCGGCCGGATGCGGGCACGGACCGTACCTACGCTTTCCGCACGCCCAGCCTGCGGAACCTGCGTTACACCGATCCTTACATGCACAGCGGGAACCTGCGAACCGTGGAGCAGGTGCTGGAATTTTACGAGGATTTGTCCATTGCCGACCGCCTGAACCCGCACGTCAAGCCGGAGCAACTCGACCCACTCGCCCGGGAGATGAACGTGAATTTCAAAGACATCCGGCCCATTGCCGAATTCCTCAATTACGCGCTGAACGATGATCAGTTCGACCGCAAGATTCCCCCGCGCGTACCCAGTGGCCTGCCCGTGGGGGGCAACATACAAAGAGGACAATCATTGGCAATGGATGGACCACCTGGCAGATGATCCGGTGCATCCGCTTGTGGCTGCTAAAAGGCATTCATTTTTAACCGCAACGGCCTTTCCTTTTGGAGAAGCATCCAGGCATCCAGGCTATTTGCACAGCTTCTTCCGGTACCCGTCCAGTATCTTCTCGATGCCCTTCTCAATTGCCGCTACGTTGGTTTCGGTCAAGTAGCGTTCATCCGATCCTTTCAACACAAGGGCCACGGTGATCCGGTTGCGCGACGGTTCGCAGTTGTCTGCTATGGATTGCTGGTCGAGCCTGAATTCCTCCTTCAGTTGCCGGATCGTGTCCAGGCGTTTTTGTAATTGAGCGTCCATCTTTTGCAAGTAAAAGCAAAGGTACAACAAAAGAGTTTTAAGACAATTTGTCGAAAATAATACAAACTGTTTGTTTTAAAAACATATTGTATTATCTTTACGGAGTGGTTCAGCCACTTATTTTTTGGCTATTGATACAAACAAATAGTTTTAAAAACTGAATGTAATATGAGCATTGCCCCTTTCGTACCTTTCGATCCCATACCTATGCACTATTTAGAACAACCCAAAAACTTCTCGAAGGAGCTGGAATTGCTCCAAAAGAATTCCCACCTCAACCTGCTGCCAATACTTGAAATGGTGGTACACAGTTCACCGGATTACTTAGAAGCTTCTTGCAACCAAGCCATTGTTACCGTAGCAGAACTATTAAGGGATGGGCAAAAAGGCGGGGTGATGGCAGGGCATATCATGGAAATTATCATTCAATTACACACGCTTCGGGAAGCATTGAGGCAAGTACGGGGAGCCGAATCCTGGCCGTAAGGTTGTCCTGCCGGCGAAATCACCGCAATCATCAGTAACCCCTTGTAAGCCAAGCTGCTGCAAGGGGTTTTTTTATGGCAATTACTGGGATGGTTCCATCAACGTCTCTATTACCCGGAAGCCATACCGGGGCACTTATTTTGGGCAACCCTGGGCGGAGAATGGCAATTTATGGTCAACTTGGCGGGTGATCCGATCCAACCGCTCATGGCTGCCAAAAGACATTCATTTTTTTACCGCAACGGCCTTTCCCTGGTATTTTTAGGCTTTTTTTTAATTTCCATGGCCGGGCAGGTGCTTACCGGCTGGAAGGAATACAACCAAACCCTCACGGAAGAAGGGGCTGCCGCCGTCACCCTGCCGGCCTACCTGACCAGCGGCCACTTCTGGCAGGCCACCTTCGAGAACTGGGAAAGTGAATTTCTGCAAATGTTTCTGTACGTGCTGCTGACCGTAGGGCTGCGGCAGTGGGGCTCTTCGGAGTCCAAACCCCTGGATGAACCGGACCCCGTTGACGAACCGCCCGACCCGACCGGGTCAGCCCCCTGGCCGGTAAAGCGGGGAGGCATTTGGCTCACCCTGTACAAGAATTCCCTGAGCCTGGCGTTCCTGGTGTTGTTTCTCATCTGCTGGGGCTTTCACGCCTGGGGCAGTTTCAAAGACTACCAGGTGGAGGAAGGCTTGAAAGGCCAGGCCGGTAAAGACTTTTGGGGATTTCTGGGCGAACCCCGTTTCTGGTTCGAGTCGTTTCAAAACTGGCAAAGTGAGTTTTTATCCGTCCTCTCCATTGTGGTGTTGTCCATTTTTTTGCGTCAGCAAGGCTCTCCCGAGTCCAAGCCCGTAAACACGCCCGATGAAGAAAACGAATAAAGCAGGTGCAGCGGCCCGTGCTGTCGCGCATCGCTGCGGCTCGCCGGCACGAAGCAAAACGCGCTGGTGCGGTGTGTAGCGTGCTGGCGCATCACTGCCACGGGCTGGCGCGAAGCTGTGCTTCGTGCCGGTTATGGTTTCCGCCTCTGGCGGAACGAAGCATTTTTTAAACAAAACGGGTAGTAAACCGCGGGCCGCAGCCTCTGAGCAGGAAACGTACTTTGTGACCGATCACCCTTGCCCAAAAGACAGGTGCGTAAGACCTTCGCCCATGCGTATACCCTTGTTCCTTCCCGTTCTCGTTCTCCTGCTGACTGCTCTCCCCGCCCGTGCCGCCGACCTGTACGACGTGACCCGCTACGGGGCGACCGGCCGCAAAGACGATGATGCCCAACCGGCCATTCAGCGCGCCATTGACGCCTGCGCCGCGGCCGGCGGCGGCACGGTCCATTTCCCGCCCGGCGCCTATACCTCGGCGACCCTCCAACTGCGCAGCTACGTCACGCTGCACCTGGCGGCCGGCGCTACCCTGTACGCCAGCCGCCAGGAAGACGCCTACCCACTGCGCAAGGAGAGCGGCTACCGCGAAACCGGCGTGCCGGTGCTGCTCTACGGGCGGGACCTGACCCGGATCGCCATTACCGGCAAGGGCACCGTGGACGGACAGGCCGAACACGCCTGGAACCCGTTGGCGGACGTGGACGGTTTCATCGCCGCCGAAACCGAACTGGCCCGCCGGGCCGGCGTCGAAATGAAACGGGCTTACGTGGTCGGCCCCCGGGTGAGCCTGCTCTACCTGGTCGGCTGCACCGACGTACACCTGGAAAACGTTTCCTTCGTGCGTTCCCCGCACTGGACGCTGCACCTGGCCCACTGCGAACGGGTCTTCCTCCGGGGCCTCTCCATTTTTACCGACCCCAAGTCCGGCGTGAACGCCGACGGCATTGACATTGACGGCTGCCGCAACGTGATGGTAAGCGACTGCCGCGTGGCCACCGGCGACGATGCCATCTGCCTCAAGTCCACCAACCGCGACGGGCAGTACACCGACTGCGAAGACATCACCATCACCAACTGCACCCTCTCTTCCACGTCGGCCGGGCTCAAGATCGGCACGGAAACCTTCGGCAACTTCCGCCGCATCGTGTTCAGCAACTGCGTCATCACCGATTCCAACCGGGGCATCGGCATCTTCGTCCGCGACGGCGGCACGGTGGAAGACGTGCTCTTCTCGAACCTGGTCATTGACTGCCGGCGCAAGCACTTCAACTGGTGGGGCGACGGGGACGCCCTCCGGCTGGTCGTACTGCAACGCACGCCCGAGTCGAAGGTGGGAACCATCCGGAGCGTGCTCATCCAGAACGTGGTGGGCCGCGTGCAGGGCACCAGCCGCCTCGAAGGGCACGCCGAAAGTCCCCTCCAACACATTACCCTCTCGAACGTGCAACTGCGCATGGAGCCGGAAAGCCAGCCCGACAAACGGGCCACCGACGCCCTGTACGTAACCAAGGCCGAAAACGTCACCTTCAAAGACCTGCGCATAGACTGGGCCGCGGAAGGCGCCGAACCCAGGTGGCGGAGTGCCCTGCGGGCCGAGGCGGTCACCGGCTTGCAGGTGGATGGCCTCACCGCCCGGCCGGGGCTGGCCGGCAGCGACGCCCCGGCCGTGGACCTGACGGACTGCCGCGCGGTGACCCTTCGCAACAGTACGGCCGCCGCCGGCACCGGCACCTTTCTGGCCGTAGCGGGCCGGGCCTCGGCCGGCATCCGCCTCCTCGCCAACGACCTTTCCCGGTCCCGCCGGCCCCTGGCCCGGGCGAAAGAGGTACACCGCAAAAGCATTTCCCTGCGCAAATAGCCCCGCTTGGTACCCAGAAAAAAGGCTTACCACGAAAAAAAGAGGACGCAAGGGGAAGGAAGTCGGGGCGAAGCGCCTCCGGCGGATGGATAGGGTATCCGTAGGATAGGGTTCAAACCCTATCCTACGGATATTGAAATCTCGTTCTTAAATGCGGCCCGTCCGGGATGGGTTTCCCCCACTCTTACGGGGAAATACCATTACCACCCAGCACAACCCACCCCTCACAACCAATGCATCATTAACCCCAAGCCCCTCAAATACGCTCATGCCCTAATTACATACCCCACTGACGGCCTTCGAAGGCATTTTGAGAAAGTCCTGATATTTTTACGATTTCCCGGGAAGGGACTCACTGAAAACTCAGGCAGAGGGCAAGGGCCACTTCCACCAGGTGCTTCAGCGTCTGGTTGCTGCGCAGGGCTTTGAGGGCTTTGTGCAGGTGGTTCATCACCGACTGGTAAGTGAGCCCCATCACCTGGGCGATCTCGTCGTAAGACAGGTCGTCGTAGTACCGCAGGTAAATCACTTCGCGCTGCCGGGGGGAGAGGTCGTTGAGCTGCTGCAACACGAACACCCGGCGGGTACTGGCCGATTCGTCTTTGATGACCACCTCTTCGGGCGAAAAGATGATGTCGGGCCCGGGCGACTGGCGGGCTTTGCGCAGCAGGTTCTTCTTCCGCGACAGCGCCCGCAGCAAGGCCCGCCGCAGGGACTTCATCAGGTACGGCTTCACGGCTTGTACGGCGCCCAGTTGCTGGCGGGTGCGCCAGAGGGAGGCAAACAGTTCCTGGATCACGTCCTTGGCCAGGGCCTCGTCGCGGCCGATCTTGAGGGCGTAGTTGTACAGGTCGTTGTAATGGGTGTGGAACAGGAAGGCAAAGGCGCGTTCTTCCCCCCGCTGGAAGGCGAGCCACAGTTCTGCTTCTGAGGAGACCGGCGCGGATGAATCCATGGGCGGGTGAGTTGGCACGAAGCCTGGGAAGACCCGGTGCTAAAGTATAAATATTAACCAAAAAATGTTGGAAAGTTATAAAAAGCCGGCAAATTCCGGTCTGGAAAGGATTTACCACGGAGATACGGAGGGCACGGAGGTACACGGAGAAAAGGGAGACGGGAGGAAGGGAGACCGGAGACCGGAGGAGCTGAACCGCAGAGGGCGCAGAGAACACAGAGGAAAAAGGAGAAGGAACTTAACCGCAAGGATCGCAAGGGGGAACGCAAAGGTCGCAAAGAGGTACGCGTTCTTCCTCGCATTCCCGGCTAAATCCTGGTCATCCTTTCATCAAGTCAATCAAGGTTCAGACAAGTAATCCTGATTCCTTTTGCCCCCCTACAACCCGCATTGTCCATTCAATCACTCACTTAAACCCTGATGAACCGATTCAACGCCTTTTTTCTGATCGCCCTGCTTTGCGCCGCCTGCTCCCCGCAGAAGCCTTCCCTGACGCTGCACCGCGACATTCCCTATCCCGAGAGCACCCTGATCAAACGGCTGGTGTGGGAAGGCCAGCCCTCCAGGTACCCGGGCTCGGGCACCGACATGCACTGGTGGACCCTGGGCCTTGACGGCAACCTGTACGTGGTGGATGACGACGGGGCAAACTTCGGCGGGCCGGGTTGGTACGCCCACGTGCTCCGCTCAACCGGCGTGCCGCCCAACCATAAAGTGGAAACGGTGACTGACTTTCAGTTCTACGACTTCCGGAAAAACCTGCCCGACAAGCTGGTCAGAAGGTACGTGTGCGGGGCGGTGGCGGTGGATTCCAACCTGTACGTGAGCATTTATGATTACGACTGGAACATTCCGGGCAAACCCGTGAACCGCGATACGCTGGTGAAGTTGCTCCAACAGTTTCACCCGTGGAACGAGATGAGCCCGCCGGTCCGGAACCAGGTGGGCTTCATTGACGGGTACTCGAAGATTTACGGGGTTGCGGGCATCATTCAGTCGGAGGATTTTGGCAAAACCTGGACCAACCTGCCCGGCAAGGATACGCCCGAGTTTTTCGGCAACAAGTTCGGCGCTCCGGCGTTCCTGACCTTTGGCCCGGGCAATACCCAGACGCCCCAAGCCCTGGGCCCTTACGTGTACGCCATCTCCAACGACGTGAACTGGGCCTCCGGTGACAATGTGTTTCTGGGGAGGGTGCACCGGGACAGCGTGATCGTCAGAAGTGCCTGGCAATTCTACCGGGGCCAGACCGGTGCCGGCGAGCCGCGGTGGACGGGGGAAGAAAAGGCCGCCAGCCCCGTTTTCTCGGACCCCGGCCACGTAGGGCACCCGACGATCACCTACAACCAGGCCCTGCAAAGGTACATTCTCTGCATTTCCAGCGACATGGTGCCGCACCGGGAGAATGCGCCGCCCGAAGAGACCAAAAAGTGGAACTGGGAATCGGAAATGCAACTGTACGAAGGGGCCAACCCGTGGGGACCCTGGTTCATCTTCCACAACGAAAAGCAGTGGGGCGGCAAAGGCCATACGGCATATTTGCCGCAAATGCCCTCCAACTGGCTCGGCAAGGACGGCTTGTCGGGCAGCATCCTTTTTGCCGGCGACTACGTGAACCGGAAAGCGGAATACTACGGGTTCATGACCCAGCCGTTTCGCCTGGAACTCAAATAACACCAGGATTGGACCGATTGAACGGATAAGCTGATATGGGATTGATGGTTATCTGAAGGGATGACTCTCCACCGTTTGGGTATAGCCACCCTTCAGATAATTATCCCGAATGAAGTAGTTATTTCCGGTGAAATACGTACTCCTCATTTCACCTCCGCATAAGCCAAGCCGCATGAGATGGATTACCCGCGAGAAACCCAAAATTGACCGCATTGCCTGCCCCTGGCTCATTCGCCGGTTCATTGACCCGGAAGCCCAGTTCTTCTTCGTACCCTATGCGGAAATCGCTCAAAGAGCCAGGGAACTCGACGCGGTTCCCTTCGACATTCCCGAAGTTGAATTCACCCACTACGAAGACCGGTGCACCTTCGATTACTTCCTCGAAAAGTACCAACTCAAAGACCAGGCCCTGCTGCTGCTGGCGCCCATCGTGCGCGGGGCCGACACGGACGACCATTCCATCGCCCCCCAGGCGGCGGGGCTGTGGGCCATTTCGGCCGGGCTCGCCTACAACACGCCCGACGACCACGCGCTGCTCGAAAAGGGACTGCTCCTGTACGACGCCCTCTACAGTTGGGCGGCGCACTTGCAGGGGGAAAAACACACCCAAAACCCCACCGAAAAGCTTTTCCTGCGGGTGTTCAACGCCTATTTGCAGGAGCAGCAGCAAGTGAAGCACAAAATGCCGGTGTGGGCCAAGGAACTGAAGGAAATCATCCAGGACCAGATCGACACCAACCTGAGCCTCAGTTTAAAGGAGATTTCCGAAGGACTCAACGTGCACCCCGCCTACGTGTCCCGTGAGTTCTCCAAGTACTTCAACAACTTGTCTTACGGCGAATACATCCGCAAGCTGCGGATTGACAAGGCGATGGAACTGCTCACCGCCTCCGGCCACTCCCTGGCCGAGATCGCCTACCTGACGGGTTTTTCCGACCAAAGCCACTTTACGCGCATTTTCCGGAAGCACACCGGGAAAAGTCCGGCCGAATACCGGAAAAGTTTGCCGAAAAAGTAAAATCCGTTCCAAAGCGTTAATTCCGTTCTATACTCCTGCCGGGCGGGGGGCTATCCTTGCGTACGAAACCACCCAACCGCAGTCCGCATGAAATGGATCACCCGTGAGCGGCCCAAGATTGACCGCATTGCCTGCCCCTGGCTCATCAAGAACTTCGTTGACCCGGAGGCGGAATTCCTCTACGTACCCAAAGAAGAGGTGTTCGCCCAAGGGGAAAAGCTCGGCGCGATTCCCTACGACATCCCGGGGGCCGAGTACTCCCACTACGGGGAAGCCTGCACCTTCGACTACATTCTCCAAAAGCACCACCTGGCCGACCCGGCGCTGGCGCAACTGGCCCTCATCGTGCGGGGCGCCGATACCGACCGCTTCGACCTGGCCCCGCAGGCAGCCGGCCTTTGGGCCATCTCCGCGGGGCTTTCCCACACCTGCCCCGACGACCATCAGCAACTGGCCATTGGCCTGAAACTTTACGATGCCCTGTACGCCTGGGCCAGATTTGCGCAAGCCGAGAAACACACCTGGAACCCCCAACTATGACCGAAACGCACGCTTTACCCCGTCCGCCGGCGTATACCCTGGCCGACATTACCACGTATTTCCTCAAGCTGGGCGCCATCGGGTTCGGGGGCCCCGTGGCCCTGGTGGGCTACATGCACCGCGACCTGGTGGAAGACCGTAAGTGGATTTCCGAAGAGGAATACAAGGAAGGGCTGGCCCTGGCCCAGTTGGCGCCGGGGCCCCTGGCCGCCCAGTTGGGCATTTACCTCGGCTTTGTGCACTACGGGGTGCTGGGGGCTACCCTGGCCGGGCTGGCCTTCGTGCTGCCCTCCTTCGTCATGGTGGTGTTGCTGGGCATTGCCTACAAGCTATACGGCGGGTTGCCCTGGATGCAGGCCGTATTTTACGGCGTGGGCGCCGCCGTGATCGGCATCATTGCCTTCAGCGTGTACAAACTCACCATCAAGTCCATCAGCAAGCTCGAACCCGGGGCCATGAAGAAGAACTGGCTGTTGTGGCTGTTCTACCTCTCCATGGCCCTCGTAACGGTGGTCACGCAGCGGGAGGAAGTGTGGATTTTCGTGATCCTGGGGCTGGTGTACATGGTGATCAAAGCCCCGCCCCGGTGGCTGAAGCGAAAGGCAACGGCCTTGTCAGTCAGCGCTTTGTTGCTGGCAAGCGTGGGATTCTGGGAGTACGAGCCCGATACCCTGGTGAAAATGGCGTTGTTTTTTACCGAGGCGGGGGCATTTGTCTTCGGCAGCGGCCTGGCCATCATTCCCTTCCTGCACGCCGGCGTCGTCAACGAGCTGGGGTGGCTCAACGAGCAGCAGTTTCTCGATGCCGTCGCCGTCGCCATGATCACGCCCGGCCCCGTGGTCATCACCGTGGGATTCATTGGTTTCCTGGTGGCGGGTTTTCCGGGCGCCGCCGTGGCGGCGCTGGGCGTGTTCTTCCCCTGTTACGTGTTCACGGTATTGCCCGCGCCTTACTTCAAGAAGATCGCCAGGAACGCCAGCATCAAGGCTTTCGTGGACGGCATTACCGCCGCCGTGGTGGGCGCCCTGGTGGGGGCCGTGATCGTGATTGCGACCCGTTCCATCGTGGACATTCCTTCCGGCCTGATGGCGGTTGCCACGGTGCTGGCCCTCATCTACGTCAAGAAGCTCTCCGAGCCCTACCTGATCCTGCTGGCCGCGGTGATCGGGATGGCCCTCAAAACGTTCCTGGCCTAGTGGGCGCTGCCGCGCAACGTGCGCAGCCGCCGGCGGAAGGGGAGAAGCTACCGCCGGCAGTAGAAAAAACAAAAACCCATGTCGCTGACACGGGTTTTTGGTATGCTTCCGGAACAACGGCCCGAACGCACGGATGATTCTATACCAGTATTTACAGCACCGAATAGTAGTACCAGACGTCTATATTCAGGCGGAAACGAATCGTGTTGGTATCAAAAGTGGCATACTGGAATCTGCAACGATCGGTGCCCAGCATGGCGTGCGTGGGGGTGCCATACAGCCCGCACCGCGTGGTGTTGCGGTAGCCGTACGCGATGCGCGCGCCAGGGCCCCCGAATAGTTGTAAAAGTTCGGCGCCGGTCTCGGTGTTGGGCGATAAATATTCATTGAGGCTGGCATTGGCCACGATACGCGTCACAAAATCGCAATCTCCATCGCAATAGTCACTGGCGGAAGTCCAATCGGGAGCCGCTGCACTGGTCGGGTTGGTGGCACTGATGATAACGGTTGCGCCGGCCGCGTAAATGGTGGCAAACGTGCCGCTGCCCGGCCGGATGGGGCAATTGGCTTGCGTACAATAGGCGCCGCACTGGGTTTTTGCCTGGGCATTAGAAAGAGGCTTCAAACCAAATCCTTTAAAAGTGTCCAGTTGCATTTTCTCGTTTTCGGAAAGGGCGAAAAAGTTCTTCTTGAATTTGGCGAAAGCCTCCTTGTTTGCCTGCTTCTTCCGGGCGAGCACCGCGTCCAGTTCCGGGCGGATGCCGGCGTACTCTTCGGCGGTAAACATCGCCTGGGGAGCCGCGTCCTGGTCATCCTGTTTGGCGGAAGGCTGCCTGGTCATGGTGCTGCGCCGCGCCTCGTAATCCTTCACTTCTTCGGCGTGCATTTTATCGAGCAGGCGGGCCGCCTGGTCGAACGTCAGTTTCATTCTCGCTTCGCGGTCCAGTTGGGCCTGTTCGGGCGTGGCCGGCTTGTAGTAACGGCTCGCCAGTTCGGCAAGCATACCGTCGTCTTCGTGGGTTTGGATGGCAACGCCTTCTTCGCGTCGGCAGGCGCTGATCACCAGCAAAAGGGCAGCCGCGAAAAAGAGCCCCATCAGGGTAAAGGAAAATAACTTGGATGACTTCATCTGGTTTAAGGTTTGGAACGGAACATCAATGCTGTTTCATGCTGGCGGTGCGTGCCCCTGCCAGCGGGGCGGTGCAGCGTCCTTCTGAAGAACCTGCACGCGTAAGGGGGATGGATGGGAACAAAGCCGGCGTGGAGGCAACTGCCCGTTGCCGCAGTCACTGCGCGCGAGGCATTGTGCCGGAGGAGTAGCCCTTGGCCATAGGGTGAGGAGTGGGGGTGGAACATCAAACCCAAAAGCATTCTTAACGGAATGTGACCCAAATATGGAACGTGAAATAAAATTGCTTATCCTGGTTTATCCTGTTATTGCCAGAATCATCGCACCATTTCACGAGTCATGCTCCGGATGCTTTACGGCTACGCGGGCACCTCCCGGATCAGCATGGGCATTTTGACCATCGCCTCCTGGTTGCCCCCTCGGTAACCAAATGCTGCGACTGCCCGGGAGTCCATCTTGTACAGATACAAGCAACTGCGCAACAAGGTCGTTTTAATGGACGCCGGCCATCATTTCCCTGAGGCCCTCACCCAGCAAATAGCCCAGGTACCCTTCGTCGCGGTTGAGAATGCCCAGGCGGTTGTTGGTCATGTGTACGTAGCTGTCGTAGAGGAGCCAGCGGTCCCTTTGCGCGTCGGTGAAGGGCGCGGCCGTACCGGGAGGCAGTTGGACCGGGGGTACGAGTTGGCCCGCCGCCTGCAAGTGCCGGAGCTGCTGCCCGATCCCGCGCATCTCCCGCAGCCAGCCGGTAAACCATTCTTCTTCAAAATCCTCCCCGGCTTCCAGGGCTTCCCACACCTGGATGAACAGCGGCAGCAGCACGGAACGCTGCCGCGAAAAGGCTTCCCCGAACGCCCCGAGCACTTCCCGGCGCCGGTTTTCCAGGTCCTCCGCGGAGGGTGGCGCATCGTAAGGAGGGTACGCCCGCGGCAGCCATGCCTCGGAAAGGCCGGCAAAAAAAGCGCCTACCTCGGCCAGGCGCATGCCCAGGGCGTGGGCAAACCCCAGGTGCAACTGAATCGCCGCCCCCAAAGCCCGGCTGTACTGCCAGGCAGGGTTTTCGGCCAAAAGGGCCAGTACGGCGTCCGAAGAAGCTTTGAACTGCCGTTCGGCGACGGCAAGGGCTGCCGGTCCGCCGTACCGTTCGGTTTCGGGTTCGTAAGGAATGAATTGCACGGAGTGATTGGGAAACCACGCCTCGCCGGGGGGCAGGTGGTGCGTCCAGGCCGGCTCCACGCGGCGCGAAGGAAACTGTTCGAAATGGCGGCCGAAATGCGCGAGCAGGGCCGGCTTGATGCGTTCTTCCAGCACGGCGGCATCGCCCCCGAAACGCAGCCGCACGTGCGGCCCCCGTTCCCAGTACCGGATGAAAAAGTATTGCTGCACCCCCGGTTCATTCAGGGCGCGGGCAACGAAGGGCCGGACGGCCCGGGTCAGAAAAGTTTCCCAGGGCTCGGCGTAGTACAGGTGGGCCGCCAGCCAGGCGGCAGGTTGTGGTGCCATGCGATGCTAATGACTAATGAACCAATGACCAATGACTAATTTCCCCCTTCCGTGTACCACTGGACCACGTATTCGGTCACGAACTTTTCCCCGCCGATGGTCGCCAGGTGTCCCGAGTGCGGCAGCATCTCTTCGATTTTAAGCACTTGCGGCACTTTGTCCACCAGCCGCTCGAACAGGTTGACCAGCAGCGGGTTTTCGAAGTGAATGTATTGCGGCTTGTAATCATCCCGGCCTACTTTCCGGAACTGCTCCGGCAGGGCCGCCTGGTCGTGGTCGCGGTTCGGGTTCACGAAAATGAATACCTCGGCGGGAAGGTCCAGGCGCTGCCGCCATTCGCTCACCACCTGGAAATACGCGGCGTCGTTCTCGTGGGGCTGGCGGACGGGGAGCCGTTCTTTGGGAATGTGCCAGCTTTTGCGCCGGAGAATGACGGCGTCTTCGTACACCACGCGGGGCAGCACCACCACCTCCGTGAGGGCGGCCTGGGCGTTGCCCTCCGCCGGCGGATGCAGGATGTAGTCCACCGCGTTGACCACCGGCCGGGGCGACAGGTACTCCACCGGCGTAAACTTTTCCAGCAGCTGAAACAACTGCGAACGGCCGTTGAGTCCCTGGAAACCCAGGTCGAACACGTAAGCCGGCCTGGCCGTGGGCTTGTGCACCAGCCTGATTTCGTGCTGCGCCGGGTCGTACTGCACGGCAAAGTCAGTAATGGGCAATTGCCTTTCGGCGGGCAGCGCGTGGTGGCCGCCCGGCGTGCGGATCTCGTAGGGCAGCAGCGGCGGGTGCAGGTTGGCGTTGAAATACGAGGCGTCGCAGTTCTCGATCAGCAGGCTGTCCGCGCCGGCAAGCCGGCCATTCCACTGCCGCACGTCTTCGGTCACCTGCGGGTCCAGGATGTGGAGGAAGCGGCTGAGCATTTTGCCGTATCCCCCGAACGTACCGTTCAGCACCCCCTTCAACTGCAACCGGCCCGTCGCGTCGGGTTCCTGGAAAAACTGCACGAACATGCCGTACGAGTTGGCGCCGCGGGCCGCCGGTGCGTTGCCGGCTGCCGCGTTGGCTTGCTGCACTTCGGCCAGCCGCAGGTGTACCGGGCCGGTACCCCCCGGGGTGAGCAGGGGCCTGAGCCGCGCCACGTACTGTTCGTGCCACGCCTTGACCTGCGCCTGGCGCCGGGCAACGGCCGGAATGACCTCGGGCCCCGCGGCCGGGCTCTCGGCGGCCACCGGCGGCGGGGCTTCCGCGGCCGGCCCGCCGGCAACCCCTTTCGCGGGGGGCGGGTTTTTAAACGCTTCGGCGGCTTGCCGGCGTTGTTGCGCCTGCCGTTCAGCTTCGGGCTTTTTCACCTCCCGGTAGTACTCTTCGTAGAAAGTGAGCAGGTCCACGGGTGCATGGTCGCCGTAGCGCTCCAGGAAGAAATGCTGCATGAGGTCCTGTTCGTCCCGGTAGCTCCGGAACGGCAGCAGTTCGCCGAGCAGCGTATCCACTTGCCCGACCCAGGCGTGCAGGTCCGCCTCCGAAAACCGGGCCGTTACCGCCCGGGTGGTGTCTTCGTAGAACATCTGTTCGGGCTTGAAAGCAAAAAAGGTAACCGATTGGTGTTTGAAGGCTTCTTCTTCGGCCGGCCCGGTTTCTTCTTCGGCCACGGCCACGGCGGCTTCCGGTTCGGCCGGGCCCGTCTGCTGCTTGCGTTCCTGCTCCTGCTGCCGGGCCCGGCGTTCGGCGACCCATTCTTCGCGGGTCCGGCGTTCGTTTGCGGGCAGCCCGGCGGCTTCGTGCAACTGCATGCACACGGCCCGCAACGTCTCGTACGTTTCGTTGAGCAGGGCTTTCCGCTCCGGCACCCCGGCCGCGGCGTATTGCCCGGCCAGTTGCCGCACGTGCCGCAGGCACCGGGTAAGGGCCTCCAGGTGCGGCACGCCTTCGTCCACCAGCGGCTGGAGTTTCTCCACCAGTTTCAGGTCCCAGTCCGGGTCAATGCCCGACACGCCCAGGTCGTACTCAAAAAAGCCGTACGCCACCAGTTGTTTCACGTACGCTTCCAGTTCTTCGGCCGACGCGTCAATGTATTCCTGCATCTCGGCCACCAGCGCATCGAAACGGATGCCCGCCGGCAGTTGCCCGGCCAGTTGCCCCATCAGCGACACCTCCGGGGAGGCCGGAATGCGCTGGAAAGCCTCCACGTTGTTGTGGTTGGTCAGGTAGAGGAAGTGTGATCCCTTGCCGGCCAGCGTCGGGTTGGGGCGCAGCGGCAGCCGGAGGTACACCTCCCGGTAGGCGGCAAACAGGTCTTTGAGGTACTTGAACAGTTGGTTGTTGAGCCGGATGTGCCCCCGCACCGGGCTGCCTTCGCCGGCTTCCAGGCGCAGGGGCGCCGCCGCGGGGCTCAGCCGGCCCAGAGCCAGGTTGTTGAACGTGCTGAACGGCGAGGTTTTCACGTACATCCGCGTCAGGTACCGGAGCAGGCTGTATTCGGTCTGGAACTCTTTTTTCCGGAAAGCCCCGGCGTCCTTCTGCCGGTAGGCCGCCAGGCTGTCGAGCAGGGACTGGCTCGACAATACGAGCCCTTTGCGGAGGTTTTCGTCGTCGGCCAGCCCCTGCAACTGCCGCCGCGCCCGGAGTACGTGCCGCTCGTACGTTTGCCGGAAGGCTTCCTTCAACTCCCCGATGCGCGCCGTTGCGGCCAGGTACTCGTCCAGTTCCCGGCCCAGGCCGGGGGGCAGCAGTTGCCGCACTTCCGCCAGTACCGCCGGCTTTACGGACCGGTCGTTGAACAGGTCGCGGCGTACGTTCTGGAGGGCATTCTGCGCCCGGGAGTCGGTGGCCTGCCGGATGTACGCCAGCAGCCGTTCGCTCAGCCGGGCTTTGTGGCTTTCTTTTTCCTCGCCCCGTTGCCGCAGTTCATCGCTTTGCCGCGAGAGGGGCGTAAAATCCATCTTTTCGAGGTGGTCGAAAGTGCCGCCACCGATGCGGACCAGCACGTGGGGAAAAAGCTTCATAGGTTTGAGGCGTTAGGAGTGATGGGTTGGTTGGTTGTCCGGTTGCCGGCGTATCGTGCTGCCGCGGGGCGTCTATCCCGTTCCCGTGGTCGTGTCCAGCAGGGACCGCAACTGGTTGAAGATGCGGTCGAGCAGCCGCAGGTCGCGGGTAATGATCTGGGCGTCGCCCTGCATCTCCTGCCGGAAAGCGAGTTTTTTCCGGTAACTGGTGTGGAGGCCATTGGGCAACTGGATCTGGATGGTGTACAGGTCGTCGCGGGGCACCGGCGAGATGGCCGCCACGCGGCCCGTCACCATGCCGTATTCGGCAAAGGGGTAGTTGTCGAAGCGGATGTTGACGCGCTGGCCTACGGCTACTTTGCCCGAACCGGCCACCGGCATCTGCACCTGCCCGTACATGGCTCCCGCGTGGGGCACCACCGTCACCACTTCTTCGCCCGCCTTGACGAACTGGTTGTCGCTGCGGTACTTGACGAAGGCGACCCGGCCGGCGATGGGGGTTTGCAACAGGTACCGCTGCCGCCACTGGTGCAGGTTGCTTTCCAGCAGTTTGAAGTGGGTTTCCACGGCGTTGCGCAGCCGGGCCTCGGTTTCCACCTTGTCCACGTCCAGTTCGGTACGTTGCGCCTGGAGTTGCGAAATGGCGATCTGGTTGTTGATGATGCCCCCCTGCGCCGCCTCGAACGCCCGCCTGGTTTGCAGGAAGGCATTCCTGGCCCGGTCAAAGTCGGCTTCGGCCAGGACTTTCTCCCGGAAAAGCTGCTGGTCCACCGCGAAGCGTTTCTGGGCCAGCTCCAGTTCCTGTTCCATGAGGCGCTGCTGTTTTTCGAGTTGTTCGTTCAGCCGTTCGTACTGGCCGATGCGCCGCTGGAGGGCGGCGATCTGCTTGTCGTGCGAGACCAGGGCCTGCCAGCGGATGTAGTCGCGGAGGCTGCCCAGCAGGGAAGCGTAGGCCGATTGCAATTCGCCCACCACCAGGTTGTCGGGCAGCACGCCGGCGGGCAGGGCCGTGCCGGGCCGGTAAAGCGCCGGCTCCAATTGTTTGAGCCGTTCGGCCAGGGTGCGTACGTCTTCGGTGCGGGCCGCATTTTCCACCACCGCCAGGTAATCGCCCGCGCGCACCGCCTGGTTGTCTTGCACGTAAAATTTGAGGGCGCCTTCCGCCCGGGCCATCAGCGAGGCGGGGGGCGTGCGGGTGGTGAGCACCATGCGGGCGTCTATCGCGTCGGGGTATTTGATCAGCCAGCTTCCCAGCAGCAGCATCACCACAATGGCGGCAATCAACGTGATGCCCCAGCGCAGCGGCCAGCCGGGCATGTGCCCCAGGATCTCCTGCACCTCTTCTCCGGGCATTTCCAGTTGGGGCCCCGGGGGCCGGGGATCGTTTTTCGGGTCGTTGAGCGGGTAAGCGTACATGGTCGGAGTGCGGACTGTGGACGGGCAGCCCGTCCGGTGAATGGAGGTGTAACGTGCGGGTGGCCACCGGCCTTACCCCGCCAGGGCGGCCACGGGGCTCGCGGCCGGGGCGTGCCCGCGGGCGTTGAGGGGGTGGCGGCCGGGGTCCAGCAGCATGCCCGATTGCACGGCCTGCCGCACCTGCCCCAGAATGGCGGTGGCGACGGCCGCTTCCTCTTCCGGGCGCAGGGCGTCGAACCGGGCGGATATTTCCCGCACGGCCTCCGCCACGGGGGTCGGCGCGGCAAATGCTTCCAGCACCACGCGGGTAAAGGGCAGCAGGGCTTTTTCGGTCACGCCGCGCAGGGTGGGCGTGAGCAGTACGGCGTGGGCGCCGGCCGGCTCCTCCGGGGGCGGCCACCCGTCGCCGGCCGGCGTACGGGTCCAGTCCCAGCGGGTTTCGGCCAGGCACAGGTCGGCGTCCAGGGTGAGCACCGCCCGCCGGAACGCCTCTTCCGGCAGGGCCAGCATGCGTGCGGCGTCTTCGGCTTTCCGGGTGGTTTTGTAACCCAACAGGCTGTCGCTGACGATTTCCGCGTCGAGTTGCAGGCCGGTGCGTTCGAGTCCGAAAACGTCCTCCGCGTGGGTACGCGCCGCGGGCGGCAGGGCCTCCAGCCGGCTTTGCACGAACCCGTCCCAGCCGGCGTCACCGGAAGGGTAGGGGGCCGGGGAGGCGGCTCCCGGGTGCAGCCGGTCGAGCAGCGACAACGTACGGCCGAAGCGGGGTTGCAGCACGCGCCGCTGCACGGCCGCCGGGGAAAGCGAAAGCGTCCGGTAAGGCGTCAGGTCCGGCGGTGCGGCCGCCGCCGGCACGGAGGGCGCCAGCACGGAGGGCGTGCCCGCCGGGTCGAGCAGGCGCAGGTAAAAATACCCGATGCCCGCACTGCCCGCAAACAGGCTCAGCTCGTCGTCCGGCAGCCCGTACGAGCCGTGGGCGTGGAAATGCGCCAGGAGGCGGGTTGCCACGGAGCGGGCCAGGGCCAGGTAGTACGCTTCGCCGGTAACCCGGTACGCTTCCAGGAACAGGTCGGCGTTGCCGGCGCTGCCGTGGCAAAGCCCCAGCGAACCCGTGGAAAGGGCCTCCACGTCGGTTTGCCGGGTCGTTTCGGCCGCCTGCCGGGCCTGCCGGAGGTACGCCTCTTTTTTCAGCAGTTCGTACGCCCGCAGGCGCGACAGGCCAATGCCCGCCGCGCCGTAGCACCAGGCGTTGGTGTACTCGGGTTCGGTAAAAAAAGCCAGGTCGCCGGCGCCGTACGCCCGGGCAAACGCGGCTTCGTCGAACATGCCCTGGCGCAGGCACGCCCAGTTGGTACGGCCGGCGTCCCGGAATTGCTCCTCGTAGGCAAACGCCTGCTCGGCAACCCAGCAGAAAGCCCCGTTGCCGAGCAGGTGGCCCATTTCCAGGAACGCGTGCCCGATGCCGGCCGCGCCGTGGGAATAGCCGCACAAGCCGCGAATGTTGGCGGCAGAACGGTCCCAGTACAGCCCCTGCCTGCCCAGGTGGCAGCCGTCCAGCAGTTTCCCGGCGTACGCATCAATCGCTTCGAGCAGCCACGACGCCCCGGGGGCGGCCTGGTGGAGGTGCAGCAGGGCCAGCAAGGTGCCCGCCGCGCCGCCGATGTAGCCCGCAACGCCCGGCCGGCCCGGGTTGCCGGCCAGGGAACGGGCGGTTTCCAGGGCCTGGTGCAGGTACGACGGGTGACCGGTAACCCGGTAGAAAGCCAGTTGCGTAAAGGGGATGGACATGCCGCCCGTCAGCAGGGCGGGGCCGGCCCCTTCCGTGATCCGCGCTTCGGCCCGGCGCAGGCCCCGGCGGCCGGCATCCAGGTACTGCGCCCGCCCCGTTTGCCGGTACAGGGCCAGCAGGAACCAACTGATGCCGCAGGCACCTTCGTAGAGGAAGGTTTGCTCCTGCAAGCGGGACCCGCTCTCTTTGGGGCCGGCGGTTTTCCAGGCCAGTCCCTCGCCGTGCGGGGTCGCCCGGGCCAGTACCTCGTCGCCGATCCGGGTGGCTTCCGCCAGCAGGCGGCAGTTGAACGATGCTTCCATAACCATATCCGCGGGGGGCCGGTCAGACCCCGAGTTCGAGTTGATTTTTTACCAGTGCGTAGTAGGCGCCTTTCCGGCGGGTCAGTTCGGCGTGCGTGCCCTGTTCGATGATCAGGCCCTTGTCGAGCACGATGATCTGGTCGGCGTTCACCACGGTGCTGAGCCGGTGGGCCACCACCACCACCGTACGGCCCTCGTAAAACTGCCGCAGGTTCTCCAGGATCACCCGTTCGTTGTTGGCGTCCAGGGCGTTGGTGGCTTCGTCGAAAAACAGGTACTCGGGGTTTTTGTACACCGCCCGGGCAATCAGGATGCGCTGTTTCTGGCCCTGGCTCAGGCCGTTGGCGTCGGCCCCGATCCGGGTGTTGTAGGCCAGCGGCAACGACTCCACGTACTCGCGGATGTTGGCGACGTGGGCCGCGTACAGCAGTCTTTCGTAGTCAATGGTTTCGCCGCTGACGGCGATGTTGCGGGCAATGGTATCCGAGAAGATGAAGCCGTCCTGCAGCACGGCGCCGCATTTGTCGCGCCACAGGCGGTTGCTGTAGTGTTGCAGGCCGATGCTGCCCAGCTTGATTTCTCCCCCGGTGGGGTCGTAAAACTTGAGCAGCAGTTTGAGCAGCGTCGTTTTGCCGCTGCCGCTGGCTCCCACAATGGCCGTCACCTTTCCTTCCGGCACCTGCATGCTCACCTGGTGCAGCACCTGGGGCGACCGGGGGCCGGCGTAGTGGAAGCTCACGTTGTGCAGCGCCAGGGAGCGGTCTTCGGGAAACAGGATGATTTTGGCGTCGTGGTCCGTCTCCTCATCGGGGCGGGTGTGCACTTCGTTGAGCCGTTCGAGGCTGATGCGGGCATCCTGCGTGGCCCGGATGAAGCTGATCATTTCGGACACGGGGGCGTTGAGCTGGCCGATGATGTACTGCACCGACAACATCATGCCCAGGGTGATCTGCCCGTCAATCACGGCCTTGGCGGCCAGGTACGTGATCACAATGTTCTTGGCCTCGTTGATGAACACCGAACCGGCCTGCTGGTACTGGTTCAGCGACAAGGTTTTGATGTTGAGTTTGTAGAGCCGCGCCTGGATGCGTTCCCACTCCCAGCGCTTCTCCCGTTCGCCGTTGTGGAGTTTGATCTCCTGCATCCCGGTGATCATCTGGATCAGGTTGCCCTGGTTGGCGGCCATCTGGTCGAAGAGCTTGAAGTCCAGTTCGCGCCGCCTTTTGAGAAATACCAGGATCCAGACGGTGTACAACGCGCTGCCCAGCATGAACACGCTGAATATCTTGAGGTTGTAATACGCCAGCACCACGCCGAAGATGAGCAGGTTGACCCCGGAAAGCACAATCGTAAGCACCGAAGAAGTCAGGAAGTTCTCGATCCGCCGGTGGTCGCTGATGCGCTGGAGCAGGTCGCCGGTCATGGTGGCGTCGAAAAACGAGATGGGCAGCCGCATGAGCTTCACCAGGAAGCCCGACAGGATGGTGATGTTGAGGCGGGTGCCCAGGTGGAGCAGAATCCAGCTGCGGATGAACTCTACGGCCGTGCGGCTGACGAACAGCATCAGCTGCGCGATCAGGATCAGGTTCACGAAGCCGATGTTCTGCTGGTTGATGCCTACGTCCACCAGCGACTGGGTGAGGAAGGGGAATAACAGTTGCAGCAGGCTGACCACCAGCATGCCCAGCAGGAGCTGCATGATGTCGCGGCGGTAAGGCCGCAGGTAGTTGAACAGAAAACCCATGCCGGAACGGTCGGCCGCCCCTTCTTCGTCGTCCTTGTAGAAGTCGGGGGTGGTCTCCAGCAGCAGTACGATGCCCGTGTCGGTAGTTTGCCCGCCGGCGCTGAGCCAGCCGGCCAGGAACTCCTCGCGGGTGTACTTGACCAGGCCCACGGCGGGGTCGGCTACGCACACTCTGTCGCCCTCGAAGCGGTGCACCACCACGAAGTGCCGTTGCCGCCAGTGGGCAATGAAGGGCAGCGGGGCGTCGTCGCGCAAGGTCTCAAAGGGCATGCGGGCCATCAGGGTGTGAAAGCCCATGCGTTCGGCGGCATCACTGATGCCCAGCAGCGAAACGCCTTCCCGCGTCATGTAACACTTCTGGCGCATGGCCGGGCCCGAAAAGGTGCGGCCGTGGAACTTGGCCACCATGCGCAGGCAGGTCGGGCCGCAGTCCATCTGATCCAGTTGCTTGTAAAAAGTGAATTTGGGCATGGCGCGTGCGCATTACGGGTGTAGCGATGGGAAACTCCGGCCGGCAACCTGCCGGAAATGGCCCCGCCGGTCCGCTTCCGGGTTGCGGCGGGGCCAGGAAAAGGGCAAGGGGCGCAAATTGCTTTGCGCCCCCGGCAACCTAGCAGGGTCTGCCAGGGCAGGTACAGAAGGTTGCGTACGAACACTCGCGACACTGGAAGGTGTTGCGCGTGCCGCAGGCGCCGCCCGCCCAGCTCGGGCAGTTCGAATCGTTGAACGTCCACACGTCAACACCACCCTGCACGTCGAGGGTCTGGCCTTTGTCTTTGTCGAATTCGGTCACGAAGCTTTGAACCTTCAGGTCATTGAGCTTTAACTTCTTCTTTTCCATGGTTTTAACAGGATTAAAGTTGTGGATGAATGGATGAATTATCACTACCGGCCGGATAGCTTCTAAGGAAATGCAGGCGGCGCCGGGGACTCTCTACGGCTGCGGGAGCGGTTCAACCGCGTATCTCCCTCCAATCCCCCCGCTTCGTTGCCCGGGCCATGCCGCCTGTACACACATTAGTATTATTACAGCCCTTTATTGGGTACGCCCTTTATTCGCGCACCGACAAGAGGCCCTCCCGGATCAGGTGCCGGGCCAGCATCACCTGGCTCTCTTCGTCGAGGTCGCCCGGCAGCTCTACCACCCTGAACTGCGGGTGGGTGAGCAGGAACTGCACGGCTTCCTTGAGGAACACCGGCAATTCCAGTTTTTTATCGTAGAAGTTGAGTACGATCTGTTCGTCGTCTTCGGTGACGGACTGCAACACGTGCGCGTTGGTGCGGAGTGCGGAGGCCGGCCCTATCCCTTCGGCCCGCAGGTAGCTGTCGAGGTAGTTGCCCGCCAGCCGGGCCCGGGTGCGGAGCGCCGTCTGCGTCTGTACCTCGTCAACCTCGTGGAAGTGCGCCAGCCAGTCGGTCCCGTGTTCGAGCAGGTGGCACAGTTCCCCCAGCACGGCGGGCAGTTGCCGTACGTAATCGCCGGCGCTGTGAAGCGGCACGGCTTTCCGGAAATTGGGGTGCTTCCGCAGTTCGTCGAGGGCCCGCGGCAGGAAGTCGGCCCAGGTGATGAGCCCCGACAAGCCGATGGTCACGTGAACCGAAACGGTGTCGGTGGTCACGGCTTCGTGGACCACGCCGCGGGGCATGTACAGCAGGTCGCCCGTTTCCAGGGCCACTTCCTCGCGCAGCCGGAGGTCGCCCAGTACCTGTTTGCCGCCCGAATGGGCCGGCAGGGGTTCCAGGCCGGCGTCGTACAGCCGCCACCGCTTGGTGCCCGCGATTTGCAGCACAAACACGTCGTGGTAGTCGAAGTGCGCCGAAAAGCCCTGCGAACCGGGGGGCGTCACGTACACGTTGGCCTGCACCGGCGCCCGCAGCAAAGCCCCCAGGCTCAGGCAGAAACCCGACAGGTTGTTGAACAGCGTTTCGGCCCCGTTGACCACGATGGTGGCGCCTTCGTTGAACCGGGAGAACGCCCGGCTCAGGTCAACGCGGTGGTAGGCGCCGCTTTCGCCCCGGTATTCGTCCGTGTAGGAGGCCAGGGCCACTTTTTCCCCCGCCTTGTACAGGTTCACGACCGGGCTTTTCACCTGCGGCCCGTTGAGGAACCCGTTCAGTTCGGCCACCGTGAGAATGTCTTCGTAGGGACTCTCGCCGCTTCGGCTTACGTACAGGGTCTCCTTTTCGAAGTAACGGTCGAAGAAAACCGCCGGGGTGACGGGCCCGATGATCCGGAGCAGTGCCGCTTCGTCGGGGGCGGCGGTGTATAGCGTAGCGGCGGGCGTGCTGGCAGTGGCTGGCATGGCACTAAGGATAATGGGGTGAATGAGGGCGGTTCGGCGGGCGGGCAAAGGCCCGGGTGCGTTACGGAAACCCGGTCAGCGCCGCGGCGTATTGCGGTTGGGCGGCCCGGTCCGGGACGTTCCCGCCGGGCGGCAACCCGTCGGCGGGGGGCAGCCAGGTGAGGGCGTTGTGTTGCCAGAGTGCTTCGAAAGAACGCAGCAGCGTCTCTTTGTCGGCCTCCGTGGTGCAGCCGGCCTGTTCGGCCAGTTCCCCCAGCGACAGCGTGCCGTCCGACAAGGCAATGCAGTTGCAGGCGTTTTCCTCGTTCCACATCCCCCGCAGCAGGAATGCATCGGGGGCCGATACCGGCCTGGCTACCGTATGGTCTCCCTGGTGGTCTTCCGCGTAGCCCGGGCTGCCGCTGAAGTCGAGGGGCAGCCAGTTGCGGGTCCACGCGCCCACGGCCAGGGGCCGCAGCGGCGCAATCAGGTCAAAGTTGCGCCGGGCCGTAGCCGACAGGTTCCAGTGTTTGAGCGCCGTCGCCAGCGGGGGACGGATGGCCTCCGGCAGCGGTTTGCCGCAGATGGCGTCCACGGCCAGCATTGCCGTCCGGATGGAGACGGCCACGCCCGCCCCGGCTTCGCCCAGGTGCAGCGGTCCGCCGGCCAGGTGTACGCCGTGCTTCCCGGCCACCAGGTGTTCGTACAGGTCCGGCTTTTCCCGCAGGGCTGCGGCCTTCTCCTCGAGCGACGGGTACTTCTTGCCGTACGGGTGGTGCTTTTCGTAGCGTTCCAGTTGCCGCACGAGGGCATCCGAGAGCACGCCGGCCCGCTGGAGCATGGCCAGGGCCGGGGGCGACAGTTCCGAGCCGATGGCGAAAAACAGGGCATCGCAGCCGATGCGGCAAAGGTTGCCCCCCGCCTCGAAAGAGACGGCGTCGCCCTCGGCCCGGAAGCCGGTCACGTGTTCGTACACAACCGAACGCGTCAGCCCGACCAGGCGGCGGAACGGCTCGCTTTCGTGTTCTTCCCGCCGGCTCCTGCGCATGAGCAACGTCACGGCCTGGCCCTGCATCATCAGCACGCACGCCAGTTCAAAGCCGGAGATGCCGCCGCCGAAAATGACCACCCGGCGGTTGACCAGTTCGAGCGGGTTTTTGATGGCCCGGTACACGGGAATGGTGCAGCCGGCCGCGAGGTAGCCGGGCGGCACCGGTCGTTTCCGGTACCAGGCGGTAAATATTACTTTTTCTGCTTCGAAAACCTTTTCGCCTCCGGCGGTGGCGGCAACGACCCGCACGGTGTCCGGGCCGGGCTCCAGCCGGATGCACCGGTGGCCGCAACGGATGTCGAGCTGCCCGTACCGGATGATGCGGGCGTAATAGTGCAGTACTTCCTCCCGGGTGAGGTTCGTGCTGTCGCGGCAATCCAGGGGAATGGCCGCAATTTCGTAGTGTACGGACGGCGACGAGAACACGAGCCCGTCGAGGTAGCCCTGGATGGCCGCCAGGGGGGCGTTGCCTGCCTCGATGCCGACGGCGTCCAGCCCGTTGCGCCGGGCCTGGAACAGCGCCGCGATGCCCGTGGGCCCGCACCCGATCACGACGAGTGGCTTGCGGACCACGCCGTCCCGGGGTATCGTCGTATGGCTAACCGTTGAATCCATAAAAGCGTTGGTAAGGCGGGGGCTACGCGGGATTGGCAAAGGCGGCACCGGCAAACACATTGGGCTGCAAGGCCGGGTGCCGGTTAAGGGTAAGCGGGTGTTTGGCGGGTTCGAGCAGAAAACCCCGTCGCCACAACTGGTCAATCTGCGCCTCGATGAGGCGGGCCGCCTCGGCCGGTGACCCGTCGGCCTCCGGCTGCAACTCCTCCAGCATGGCCGTTACCGCCGCCCCCACGGTTTGGGGCGTGGCAAACAGGTCGAGCAACACGTGGGTGAACAACGTGATGGGCACGGCCCGTACGCCTTCGGCGGTCGGGGACAAGAGCACGAAGCGTTGTTCCGCCGGCGCATCCAGGTTTTCCGACCAGCCGGCCGGATCGTCGCCCGACCAGTCCCAGTTGGTTTCCACCACCCGGACGTCGTGGTCCACCACCAGGCTGACTTCGGAGAAGGCGGTACCGCTGCGGCGGTGGCGGGCGTATTCATCGGCCTTCCGCACCTCTTTGAACAGGAGCAGGGTATCGCTCCGGACGGCATCGTCCAGGTCGGATTGGTGCTTTTCGAACCGGAGCGCATCGTCCAGCCGGGCTTTTACCGGCTCGGGCAACCGGCCGGCCTGCTCCTCCGCGAAAGCCGCCCAGGCTTCCTTCAGACCGGGGCGGCCGGCACCGGGAGGCGCCGCCAGGTACCCGGCCAGGGGCCCGGGAGCCAGCCCGCCCAGCAGGTGCAGGGTGCGCGGAAACGCTTTTTGGAGGAATGTCTGCTCCGCGGCGGCCGTCGCCAGCGCAAGGTTGGGAAACGCCGGGCCGGGCCGGGGGACCGGGGTTGCTTCCAGGCGGGGCGCCAGCAGGGACGGCGTGGCCGCGAGGTCGAGCAGCCGCAGGTAGAAATAGCCGATGCCCGCCGTGCCCAGGAAAAGACTGCCGTCCTCGTGCGGCGTATCGAGGCCCGGCGGGTACATGCCCGTTTTTTCCCGGTGTGCAATGGCCTCAAGGGCTACGTCGGCGGCCACCGACAAGTACTGCGGATCACCCAGCACCCGGTAGGCTTCCAGGAACAACTCGGCGTCGCCGCACTTGCCGTGGCAAAGGGTGAACAAGCCGGAGTGCCGGGAGAGGGTAGCGGCGGTTTTGTCGAGGGCCAGCGTGGCTTCGCGCAAGTGCCCCGGCGACCCGAGGAGTTCGTACGCCCGCAGCCGCGCCAGACCGATGCCGGCGGCCCCGTTGCACCACGCGTTGGTGTTGCGGCCCCTGGTAAAAAAGTCCGCGTCGCCGGCGTCGTACGCCTCCCGGTATTCTTTTTCGTCCGTTTCCCCGAAGATGCCTTTGCGCCAGTCGGTCCAGTTGCGGCCGTCGGCGTCGTAGTGTTGCGCTTCGTAGCGGAAAGCCCCTTCGGCCACCCGGAAGAAAGTGTCATTCCCGAAAAAGCGGCCCAGCTCCAGGAACACGAACCCGATGCCGGACGCCCCGTGGGAAAAGCCGCACAAGGGGTGAATGTTGGTGCCGGACCGTTCCCAGTACAAACCCTGCTTCCCGGGGTAAGCCGCCTCCACCAGCCGCCCGGTAAACCGGTCAACGGACCGGAGCAGTTGTTCGTCGCGGGTGGCGGCGTACACGTGCAGCAGGCCGAGCAGCGTACCCGCAAGGCCGTTGAGCAGGTCGAGGTGCTGGAACTTGAGGAAGTTGTCGGCTTCCCGCGTCAGTGCCAGGGCCCGGTCGAGGAAGCGTTGCTGCCCCGTCACCTGGTAGAGCCGCAACTGCGTGAGCGATATTGACATTTGCCCGCTGTACAGCGCGTAGCTGATGGGCGGCTCAACGGCAATGGCCTCGTCGAGCGCATCCATGCTGCGGATGGCGGCCCGCAGGTACTTCTCGTCGCGGGTGTGCCGGTACAACTCGGCCAGGAAAGCGGCAATGCCGCAAGTGCCGGTGTAGAGGTACTTCTGCACGACCCGGTCCGTAAAGTGCAGCAGGTCGGCCGTCAGCCAGGCGATCCCGTTGCCGTCGGGCACGGCGCCCTCCACGAGCTGGTCGCCGATGCGCATGGCTTCCGCCAGAAGTTTTTCCTGTACGTGCTGGTTCATGGTGTATTGTGCTTGCGTACCCGCCCGAAGCCGGTCCGGGGTACGGTGAATAGACAATTGGATGATGGCGGGCTTACGGCATGCCCGTCAGGTACTGGAAAACGGCGTTTTCGTGGTCGGTACTTCCCGGCCCGCCGCCCCCCGGCGCCCGGATTCCGAAGCGGCCCGCGGGCGGGGCGGCCGGGGATCCGATGGGCGCAACGGGCAATTCGCCGTAGGTGCCGGTGAAATAGCCGCCGGTGGTAAACAGGCGCAGCCACTCGGGGCAGTACAGGTGCCCCCACTGCAACGGGCTTTGGTTGCGCACCGCTTCCCAGTCGCCCGCCACCTCGCCGGGCTCTTTTTGCAGGTGGCTCACCAGCACCGGGGTTACCACCGGGGCGTCGTACCGGGCGTAGGCGGAGCGGACGGCCTCGCCGCGCATCCGGGCGTGCAGCGCCGGGTCGTCGAGCAACCTTTGCACCCGGTCGGCCAGCATGTCGGCGTCTACCTCGTATTGAAAGGGGCCGGTCTTTTTCACGTCCACCACAAAGCCGTTTTTGCCGTCCTCCACGATTTCTTCGAAGGCGCTCCACCGCGAACACACCACCGGCACCCCGCAGGCCAGCGCTTCGATGTTGACTACGCCGAAAGTTTCGAACAGGTACGTGCTCGGGTTGGCGAATACCCGCGTACCGGCCAGCAGGTTGTATTTTTCATCCGAGGTGACGCCCCCGTGCCACGTCACGCAGGGACCCAACGCCAACTCGTTTACCTTCTTTTCCAAATCCCGGAAGTAGGGCGAAGGCGCATCCGTCAGGTATTCCCCGCTCAGGGGGGCAATCACCGACAGGGCCGCCGCCGGGTTGCGGCGCCGCAGCCCGGCCAGGCTGTCGAGCAACGGTTCGATTCCTTTTTCCCGCTTCAGCCGGCCCATGAAACTGATGGTCGCCCCGTTGCGGGCGGGTTCCCGGCCCACCTGACGCTGGATGGCGGCCACGTCGAGGGCGAAAGGAACCACCAGGACCCGCAGCCCGGGCGAGATGCGCAACAGGCAGTTGCGGGCGTACTGCGAACTGACCAGCAGCACGTCTTCTTTCTTCAGCAGGGGCACCAGGTAGGTGATCATTTCCTCGTACCCGTACACCACGTGAAAAAAGAGGATGAAAGGCAGCCGGATCGTCCCCCGTTCGCGGGCCGCGAAGAACGACAGGTTCCAGTGCGAAAGGTCCACGAACAGGTAGTCGGGCCGGGGCTCGTATTCGTACTCCCCGGACAGGTACTCCGCGGGCAGTGCTACCACCCGGACGTACTGCGCCAGGTTGCCGAAAAACATTTTTTCTATCGCCGCCCGGCTCACGTACGGCGAGGCGTTGCCGTCCCGGGTCGGGTAGGCAACCACTACTTGGGCCTGGTCGGCAGGGTGCGTCATAAACATCCTTTGCTTGCCCAGCACCCCGCGGAGGGTTGGTCCGGCCGGGTACTGATGGTTTACTTTTGATATTGCCTTTCCCGTGCGTCCGGGGCCGGCTCCTGCGGAAGCATTAACCGTAATTAGCTAGTGGACAAGTGCTTGCAGTGCGATGGGCTTTGCGCAACCCGTTTGGTATCGCGTCAGCCGCGGTGAAAAGAAGACTTTTTTAAATAGTATTCCAATCTGCGTCAATAGCATTTCAATCTGTGTCAATAGCATTTCTTTAACTCGTGATTGTATTGCTATTACACTTGAAAAACCAGGGCGGGCTATCCGGAGGTAAAAAAAATTTATAAAACTTACTTCATGGTTGCCGGCGCAAGTTGAAAGCGAACATCGCTCAAAACGCCCTGGAGAATCTATAGAAGGTTCATAGACAATGTAGCATTATACATAATATACGTTTTTGTTGTTATTGTTAACGTTCAGTTAAGTATATTGCGATATCCGGATTTACTTGTATCATTGCGTACCCCTGATGCAAGAACAAAAATTTTGCTTTACGCAAAACAATCTTACTTCATCCTTGTTGTTGTATTTTTGATACGACTTTTCGCCCAAGTTTAACCCGAAGCGGCAGTTCACCAGCCAGCTCCCGCAGTTCAACCCCTACTTTCCTCATTATGATGCCTTGTCAGCTACTCGTTGCGGATAGTACCCTCGTTCTGCGTCTGCGGGCGGGCGACGCCACGGCGTTCCGCCTGCTGTTTGACCGCTATCACGCCAAATTGTTGTCGTTCAGTACCCGGATCGTACGGTCGGAGGCCACGGCCGAAGAGATCGTGCAGGACGTGTTCGTGAAAGTGTGGGAGGGCCGGCACGCCCTCGATCCCGACCTGTCATTCCAGGCGTACATTTACCGGATCGCCAAGAACCGGCTGCTCAACCACCTGCGCCGGCAAGCCTGCGAGCGGACCCTGAAAAAGGACTGGCCGCACCTGGCCCTCAGCCAGCGCAACTGCAACGAAAACCAGTTGGTGGAAGCCGACTACGAACAACTGTTGCGCCGCGCCATTGCGCAGTTGCCGCCGCAGCGCCAGCGCATTTACCGGATGAGCCGGGAAGAAGAACTGACTTACGAAGAAATTGCCGGCAGCCTCGGCTTGTCGCGTCACACGGTAAAGGCGCAGATGGTGCAAGCCCTGGACTTCGTGCGCCGGTACGTGCAGGTGCGCACCGGCATACCGCTGGGGACGCCTTCCTAAAAATTTTACGAAAACGCATCCTTCCCGTAACCCTGCCCGGCGGTTGGCGTGTTTGAGGAATAAAAAAGACACCTTGAACAGCATTCCCCCCGACCGTGCGCTGTACGAACGGTATTTGCAGGACCAGTGCGGCCCGGAAGAAGCCGACCGGCTGCTGGCGCACGTGCAGGCGCACGGCATTGACCCGGCTTTTACCGACCTGATGGACCGGTTGTGGGCCAAACTGCCTGCATCGGCCTTCCCGCCGTCCCCCCAAGCCGACCGGCTCTTCGCCCGCATCAGCGAACGGGCGGGCCTGCCCGAACCTTCCGCATCTTTCACCCCGGCGCCCGGCCCGAAAAAAAGGCTCACGGCGTGGCAGTGGTCCATCGTGCTGCTCCTGGCGGGGCTGGCCGGGTACTGGTTTGCCGTGTTGCGGAAATAGCCCGGGGCCGGCGCAGGGTACCCAGGACCGCTCCCGTGGCCGGGGAAAGCCCCGGCGGGACGACGGCGGACCGGGCAAAAGAGGTTGCACATTAAAAAACCAAAACATTTTTTTATGAAAGGTCCACAAGGGCGTTTTATACGGCCCGGCCGTTTGCCCGGTAGAAGATTTGTGGAGGCGGTAACATTTGCGGGCAAAAAGAGTTCATAAAGCGGATCGCCGCACATCTTAAAGGCCGGGGGGGCGTATAACGGCAATACACGAAGCTAAGTACTTCACACCCACTAAACTACTGCGACTCTCTTGCGGTCCCTGGCAACCTCCATCCCCGAACCCGAACTCGTCGCGCTGCTCAAGCGCCGGGACAAAAGCGGCTTTGCGCTGCTGTACAAACGCTACGCCGCCAACCTGTACGGCGTCGTCTGCCGCGTGGTGCAGTCACCCGAGGCGGCGCAGGACGTGCTGCAGGACGCCTTCGTAAAAATCTGGGCGAACATTGACGGCTACGACCCCGCCAAGGGCTCCCTCTTCACGTGGATGCTCAACGTGGCCCGCCATACGGCCATTGATTACCTGCGGACCCGCAAACGCGAACTGGCCCGCCGGCACCCCGACCACGACCTGAGCACGGTGGACCGGTACGTGTACTACGAACCCGCCACCGACACCATTGGCCTGGAGCCGCTCCTGGCCTCGCTGCCTTTCCAGTCGCAACTGCTCATTGACCACTTCTACTTCATGGGCTGCACGCAGGAACAGGTGGCCCAAACCTTCGGAATGCCCCTGGGCACCGTGAAAACGCGGCTGCGGGCGGCCATCCGGCACCTGCGCACGGCCGTGGCCGAACCCGCCAGGTGACCCCACGCGGCGGACGAACCGGCCGGGAAACGGGTTTCCGGGCGGGGCGGGTATTGCACAAACAGGGGCACTTTCCGGAAAAAACGACGAAAAGGGGCGGTTGGACCGCCAAAAAGGCCCTTACGTCTAAATCTGGCGTGGGCGTATGCGTCAATTGCATACCTTCACTTCCATAATCCCCTACGATATGAGCAACCAATACCAAAACTTCGAAGCAAACACGGCTGTTCTCCAGGAAGAAAACCTCGAAATGCTGCGGGAACTCCGCTCCCTGTACGAACTGCACATCTCCCTCCTCCGGGAAGCAGTGTCTCTCAAAGAAGCACTGGTGGAATCGAACCAACCGGACTACAACCCCGGCCAGGCCCAGTAATACCCGGCTGCCTCTCGCAGCTTCCGTTCATAGCACCTTTCATCTGAATTGCCATCAAAAAACCCTTGCCTTTCTAGGCAAGGGTTTTTTTGTGCATTGTATAACCAAGCAACGGATGTCCGGTCCCGGCTAGGCCAGGAACAGGGCGGCAATGGCCGTTACTTCCTCTTTCGTCAATGGTTCGTCGAATGACTCCTGGATGTCCACCACGTCAATGTCGGTGATGGTGGTGAGGTTCACGCCACCCTGGGTCACGTTGTCCTCGCCGGCGTACACGGCGGCCACGTTGCGGTCGCGGTCCGTGCGCAGGTACCAGCTCTGCACGCCGCGGAGGCGGCGTACGCGGGCGGCGTGGCGCGCCTCCACCGAGTGGATCTGCAGGGCAGCGGTCAGCAGGTCGCCGCCGCCTACCAGGTTGCCGGCCTGGCCTTTGTAGGCCCGCACGCCGGTGTCTTCGAATGCCTGCGCCAGGACCAGGAACTGGCCGTAGCTCGAAAAGGGCTTGAACATTCCCTTCGCCGTAAAGTCAAACTCGGGCTTTTCGATGGCATTGCTGCCGAGGGCCTTCCGCAGGAATGCCACGTGCTGGGTTTCGTGCTTGCTGATCTGCATGATTATCGGTTCGGCGCGCTCCGGGATGATGCCGGCGTCGAGGCCCTTGACGTAGAATTCAGCTTCCAGTTCTTCCAGCAGCAGGGCGAAGTTGAGGATGTCGTTGGCACTGCCGGCAGCCATGGCCTTCTGCGTGGAGGCCGCGGCTACGGCGCCCACGGAAACCGTGCCCAGGGCTAATCTTTTGCCGAAGTCGCCCAATTTCCGGAATATGTCGCGGCGGTTGGCCAGGCCGGCCAGGCTTTCCTGGGTAGTTTGTTTCGAATCAAAAGATTCGATCAGGTTGAATATGTTCATGGTAAGAGGTCGTTTTAAGGAGTGGTTTAGGCGAGGGCGTCAAATTTCACTTCCCCGTTGATGAAGGGCGCCGCGAGAGATATTACCTTGGACGGCGCGTAGGCCAGGTCCAGCCCGTTTTCGTCAATGATGTCGTCGCCGGCAAAGGCGGTGGCATCCATCAGGGAACGGTCGTACATGCCCACGATCTCGCGGAAGTACGCAGCGTGGCGGGCTTCCACCGATACGATCTTGCCGGCCAGCGTCAGGAAGTCGGCCGATTGCAGGAAACGGCCGGCGCCGTTGTAGGCAGCTACGCCGATGTCTTCAAGTGTCTTGGCCGTTGCCAGTACCTGGTTGCGGTTGACGAAGTTGATGGAGCTGAAGTTGAAGCTCACTTCCGGAATGGCAGCGGTGCCGAGGGCCGCCTTGAAGAAATCCCGGTGGATGATCTCGTGGTTGCGGATGTCGAGGAAAAAGCGGCGGTCGGTGGCGGTGAGGCGGTTGAGGAACGTCTGGTTGCTGGCGGCTTTGATGTAGAAAGCGGCTTCCAGTTGTTCCAGCAGGTAGGCGTAGTTGAGTACGGCCACGTCGCCGGTGCCCAGGTCTACGTTGGTGGCGGCCGTACGGCCGGCGGCGGGGTCGGCCACGTTGGTAGACGTTTCGATTTCTTCGGGGTTACAGCCGGTCAGAAATACGGCGGCGGAAGCAGTGGCCAGTCCCGCCTTCAGCAGGAAATTACGGCGGTGCAAAAGCTCAGAATGAACGGCGTCATCCTGGCTTTTATTCTCTTGAAGAGATTTGCGCATGGTAGTAGAGGTTAATGGTTGGTTAAGTAGTTTATCTTCTTTTTCAAGGCTTCCCGGGTTACAGACGGCATACATACGCCCATGCCCCGAAACCCGGATTTCGGACTTTGAAAGAAAAATCTGGATTATTGGATAAATCAAAAAAGCGGGTCCGGGCGCCGAAAGCCGGCGAGGCGCGGCCCGGCCGGCGCCGGGTTGCAAAAAAGCCGCCATCCCGGCCGGACGGAACCCGGGCGGAAGGGGAAAGAAATTTTCAAAACATTCTTGAAATAGTATAAACTCGTTTTGGGGCGTATCGGCAAAAAGCGTTCACTGAAAACGACGGCAGGCCGGCACGAACAGCCGCCCGTGCCTCATTGATACACGCAAGCCGGTTCAGGCTGCGTTGCAAACGCGGCGGGAGTCGTCACGCGTTACAAACGCGCGACAGCCGTACCCATCCCTGCCGGGGATACCGGGTAAACACGCGAAAGCCGTACTCATCAGACGCGTGGCTACGGCTCCGGGGAAATGCGTGACCGTACCGGCCAAAAGAGAGGGTCATCAGTCGAACCGTCCCTTCAAATCCTGGTCATCCTTTCATCACGTCAATCATGGTTCAGACCGCCGGATGCTTCCTTCGTCAGCATGACAGTATTCATCGTTTGGCGGGATGCGTGAGAGAAGCCCTACCCATGCTGCGTTTGGCAAAAAGAGATGGGAAAAGATGCGCGACTGGATGAGGCAGGCGCAGGCGCCGGCCGGCCGTTATTACTACTGAATGCGGGCCGTTAAAACTTGCGGTTTCTGCCCAACCCGGACGCTTTTTTTGCGTATGCGTTATCTATCACCCTACTTTTTCCTGAACTCGGCATGAGCACCCTTCTGCACCCGGTTGCCTTCCAGAAATTTGATGCGGCCCTCGCCCAAATTGACTGGTCTCCCCTCCAACTTTCCCACCGGAACGGCTACGACCCTTCCGAACGCATTTACTCGGTCGGTGATTGCGAATTCCGCGTGAAGGATACCGCCCAGGGCTTCACCGACAGCTACGGCCTGGTCAACTTCCTTTCCGCGCAGGACAACCCCGAAGACCCCGAAACCGTCCAGCTCTTCCGCGAGAAGGTGATCCGGAAGCTCGAAGAGGCGTACCGGGTCCAACTCATTACCATTGACAGCCAGCGCCGCACGCGGTTGCTCCAGCAGGTCTGGGAACACGAAATCCTGCCCCGCATCGCCGACGAACTCGACTTTTTCCAACTGACCAACTACGACCTGGTGGTGCAGGAAAACTCCTTCCGCCTGCACCTGGGCGACGAACCGCGCATTGACGGCTCGAAGGTGGACGACTACATCATCATCCGCGGCTTTTTCTACCCGCTGGAGGTGAGCATCTACGCCGTGTACCTCAACAAGTTGTTCCAGTTTTTCGGCATGCTGCACGAACCGGCCGACAAGGACTGGGACGGCGCCATGGGCCGCGTGCAGATGTACATTGACCGGTTCTACAACCTGGCCAAAACCTTGCAGCACCTGCTCGAAAAGCACGTCCTCGACGAGCAGTTCATGCCGCCCCGCGAGTTTCCCAGCTTCGCCGCGCAACTGAGCGAACCCGTGCAGCCCGAAGCGTAACGGCAATGCCGGCCCGCCCGGGCCAAACGGACCTACCGGTGTTCGGCGTAGACGTTGGCGGGCAGCGCATTCCGCAGCGCGTCGGCCTCCGGGCCGGTGAGCGGCTGCGTACGGCCCGCGGCCAGGGCCTCCTCCAACTGCGCCGGCGTACGGATGCCCAGCACGGCCGACGACACGGCCGGGTGATGGAGCACGAACCGCACGGCAGTCGCCGCCGGCCCCCGTTCCGCGTCCGACCGGGCGTGTACGGCGGCGGCGGCTTTTTGCACGGTTTCGGGCGGGTACTCCAGGTACTTTT
>CADCTQ010000310.1 GCA_902805615.1 uncultured Cytophagales bacterium | reverse complement strand
AGCAGGTACAGGCCGAAGCCACGCAGTTCAAAATTGCCAAAGAAGCCTTCCTCAAAGGCTGCATCAAGGAGATCACCAACCGGGCCCGCCTGCTGCTGGGCGAAGAGTCGCCCAAGTTCAAGCGCTTCGGCACCAAGGGCCTCGACAACATGAAAGACGCCGACCTGTCGCTGTGCGGCAAGCGGGTGGCCGACGTAGCCAAGGCCCTGCTGGCCGAACTGGCCGTGCGCGGCGTTACCCAGGCCATGATTGATGACCTCGACAGTGCCCGCCAGTCGTTCGACGAAGCCATCCTGGCGCAGGGCAAAGCCATGTCGGAGCGCGGCACGGCCACCAACGACCGCATCCGGGTTGCCAACGAACTCTACGCCTTTACCGTGGAACTCGCCGAAGCCGGCAAAGCCATCTGGCAGGACAAAGACCAGGCCCGCTACCGCGACTACGTGCTCTACTCGTCCGAAGGCAGGCCCACCGCCACGGCGCCCGTTGCCCAGTAGCAACCAAACGTTCGGGGCCCGCTGCTTTGCCGGGCGAAGCAGCGGGCCCCGAACGTCACTTGTCCATAGATTTCGTACTTTTTAAAGATCAACGTTTCCCCATGCATTGCTGCCGGCTTCTCGTAGCGTTACTGCTGTTCGCTTTTTCCTGCTCCCCCAAGGATGAGGTTTCTCCCGAACCCGACGTGCCCAAAAGCCCCATCAAAGGGACCGTGGTCACGCTCGCTGAATGTGATCTGACGAAATTAGACCCGGGCGGCGTACGCATTACGGTCTCTGATTCGGCAACCGGCAAAACCGTAGCCACGGCAACCTCCGACCAAACCGGCGCCTACGCGCTGACGGACATCCCGGCGGGTACTTATCACTTCGTTTTTGAAAAGGCGGGATTCGGGACGTATAAAATATTCAACCGCAAACATTCCGTGGCAAAACCCGATTCCGTCTACCGGGTCCAGTTGGCGAAAGAGCAGTACGGCGTTGCAAGAATCAACGGCCTGATCGTTGCGCACAGTGGGGAGAACCTGGCGGTCGCCGGGGCACTTACCCGGCCGGACGGATGCTGGGCCCACCAGGGCATTGTTTACTTTGACGATGAGCCAACCGTTGCGTACAACAATTATAAGTTCGTCTCCTCCTTTGATCTGTCCACGACCAAATCCACCCCATTGAGCAGGATTTACGCCCTGGGTTTGAAGCCGGGCCAGACCATTTACTACACGGCTTACATCGAACAGCTGCACAGCATCCCGTATTACGACCCCACGCATGGCGTAGCGATTCGCCCCAACGTTGACTTTGGCTCAAAAACGGAAACGTCCTTTATTACCCTCCACTAGGTGCTCAAACCACCGCGACGGAGCAGGAAGCCACGGTTCCGGTGGCAGTGATTCCCTCAGCGTCCAGCCCCATGAAGAAAGCGATACTGATCCTGTTCGGCATTACTTTGTTACTGCCTTCCTTTGACACGTATACCGAGGCATTCCAAAGCGGTTTATGGACCTATGACAACCACCGCCGCCATCCCGCCCGGTCGTATGACTTGCAGTTCAGGATCGGCCCGGAAATAAACGGTCTGAGGCCCTGGACCCGTATCCGGCTGGGCTTTCCGATCAAACCGGTCACCGTGGACGTGCTTACCCGGCCGGTAATCGTCCAGGTACGTTTGGAAACGCTTCACATCACCGTCAACCTGGTTGCGGCCCTGGTCGGGATACTGATCGTTTGGGCTTTGAAAAGGGGGAAGCCGGGCCGGCGCAACGCCACTGGCTATCCCACGAAGGTCTGGCTGACGGGCGTACTCCTCACGCCGGTGCTGCTGCTGATCCACGAGTGCCTCGTCAGCCAGCGGAACGGGGCGGGTGAACTGTTCGCGGTATTCCTGTACTGTCTGGTGGCCGGCGGAGGGGTTTCCCTGCCCGTCTGGCTTTTGCTGGTGCTTGCCGGCAAGTGGGTTTCGCGGTTGGCACAACCCCCGCCCGTCAGGAAGATGCTGCTTCAGATAGGGGTGTTCCTGCTGACGTTCGGGGTACTCTTCGCCTTATCGGGCAAACACGCATTTGCCTGGAATGTAGTATCGGCGTGGCTGCTGTTCAACCTTGCTGCCCTTACGGCGGGTATCTGGATGCACCCAATAGACGCACACCCGGAAAACGAATTCACTGCGACCCGTACGCCCACCCTCCCTTGCCCTTCCCCGCAAGGCGGATGCGCAGCGCGGCCTGATTCTTCATCGCTTATCCCCTAAAAAAATCATGAGAACAAGAAGATTACTCCTTTTACTATTGCTGCTCGGCCAGGTTTGTTTGAGCCAAACCAGCAAATTCTCGATCCAGGCAATGGCCTCTCCGGATTACTACCGGAGCCGGTACGGCACTGTCCACCCCGACATGCCCGAGCAGCAGTATTCGGCAAAGATGGGTTTCAGTGCGGGCGTGCAAGCCTGGTACCAGGCCCGTAAAAAGGTCGGCGTCGGCGTGGGGCTGCTCTACTCCCGCAAGGACTACCAACTCACCTACAATTACCGCGTCATTGACCGTGGCGACCCCAATGTTCCCGTCACGAGTACCCTGCGGCCCGCGTACCTGGAGCTGCCGCTTACCCTGCGGTATTCCCTGGTAACGGCCTCCGCCTGGACCGTGCAGGCCTCGTCGGGGGTAATCCCTGCTGTTTTAGTCCGCAACGCGGCAAAAACGACGTACGGCGACGGGCATGCTGCCGTTGAGAAGTGGGAAGGGGAGCCGGCCAGTTCCTTGTTGTTGTCGGTGCCACTGGGCCTGAGTGCGGCTTACTACGTGACGCCCCGGTTGGGCCTGGTGCTGGAACCGCAATACCGGTATTACGTCAACCGAATTGATGCAAACGCCTTCCGGACCAACCCCACGCAGTTGTCGCTGCGGGCAGGCACGGTTGTGCATTTTTAACCGCACCATACAGAACCCATGCAAAGACTCCCTGCCCCCGGCAGGGTGGCTTAAGTCCGATATATGTAAGCGATAAAGCCCCGAACAAAGAGGCGGCTTGGTTAACACAAGGGCTGGTACGGGCCAAACGAACATACACATGAACCTCGAAGGATTCGATTTAGAAGACGATCAAATAGCCGCCTTTCACCAAAGCCTGGCCCGGTTGCGGCAACGGTATTCCGTGGAAGTGACCGATTGCGACCAGATTCCCGGGCTGTTCGGGTGGATTGACGCGTTGAAAGCCTACCAGGTGCTGGGGCATTACAAGGACTTTCAGATCATCAACGTGTTCAATGCCTCCACTGACGGCGCCGCCTTTCAAATCGTGAATGTGTACGTGTCTTACGTGGTCAATACCGGCAAGGGGCACATGCAGGAGTTTGGCAAAGTGCAGAGCATAGGGTGGGCCGAATTGCCCGTGGACTTTGGCTACGTCCTCATCACCGCCGAAACCGTTGCGGATAAAGTACTCGACTTCTTCTTGCACCGGGACGTTGATTTCGAAGCCCACAAAGCCTTCAGCGACCGGTTCCTGCTCCTTGCTTCCGACAAGGCCGCCGTAAAAAAGCACTTTACGGCCGAATGGCTCGATTGCATCGCGGCATCCGGGCACGTCGAAATCGAGATCAAAGGCAACAAGCTGGTTGCCAGCTACCCGGAGGCCATGACCGTGACCACCACGCTGGCCATTGCCGGGCTGGTGGAGAAGGCAAAAAGAACGATATTAGCGGAATGACCAGACCGGCACTCCGCATTGTATTGATCAGCCTGGGCCTCGTGCTTACCGTTGCTGCCAGTGGGTACGCCCAGCAGGCTCCGGCCGGCAAGCCCTCCACCACCCAGACCGCCAAGGCGGCATTCCCCCAGCCGGTTGGCTACGTGAATGACTTCGAAGGAATTCTGACGGGTGAACAGGTGAAGCAGCTCACCGGCCTGATCAAAAAGCTGGAGCAGGCCACCACCGACCAGGTAGCCATTGTGACGTTGAACTCCATCGCCCCTTACGATAACCTGGACGCGTATGCGCTTGATCTGGCCAACCACTGGGGGGTGGGACAGAAAGGCAAAAACAACGGCATCCTCATTGCCATTGCGCCCGGACTCAGGCAGATCAGCATCCGGAATGGGTACGGCATCGAGCGCAGGCTTACGGATGCGGAAACCAAAAAGATCATCGGCGACGTGCTGATTCCCCATATCAGGGCCGGCAACTACTACGAAGGGCTGCGGGAATGCCTCGAAGCAATCATCAAAGAGTTAAGCTAAATGCAAAGCCGCCGGTACGCCCCGCCGGCAGACCGGGGGCAAGGACGGATGCCGCCACGCACGGCTCCACCCGGACGAGTGAACATACCGCATCAGACCTGCCCTCATTCGCCTGGCCGACGAAAAAGACGCCAAAAGCATCCTGCGCAACGGCATCAAGCCCGGGAAGTACCGGGCCGGCGTGTTTTTTTTTCACCCCAACCAAACATCCGGGCCAAATAAAGATTAAGTTTGGATAGGGGTAATTTGTTGCGCGTCAGCGCATCATCCGCACGTCTGCGTACCCTTCCACTCACCCACTTACTGCCCTTCTTCATGCATTACCGACCCAATCCGTGGCTTCATGCGCTGTGCTTTTGCCTGCTGGCCGGTGGGCTGGCGGCCCAATCCAAACGGGCCAGCCAGTGGTATTTCGGCTACGGCACTTCCCTGGATTTCAACGTCAGCCCGCCGGCCCTCACGACCGGCCGGCCCATCAACCAGTTGGAAGGCAGTGCCAGCATCAGCGACGAGGCCGGGCGGTTGCAGTTTTACACCGACGGCCGCACCCTCTGGACGCGGCAGCACCAGGTGATGCCCAACGGCACCGGTCTGCTGGGCGACGAATCTTCCAGCCAATCCGCCCTGATCGTGCCCAAGCCCGGCAGCACCACCCTCTTCTACGTGTTTACCGCCCCGCCCTGGGCCGATGAAGGACGGGTGGGGATCCGTTACTCGGTGGTGGACCTGCAATTGAACAACGGCCTCGGGGCCGTGGCAACCGGTCAGAAAAACATCCCCCTGGTGGCGCCGGCCACCGAAAAGCTGGCCGCTACCCTGCACAGCAACGGCAGGGACGTCTGGGTGGTCACTTCCAAACACAACACCAACGAGTACTACGCGTACCTGGTCACCGAAGCAGGCGTGTGCGACTGCCCGGTGGTGTCGGCGGCCGGGCAGGTGCAGTCCGAGTTCCAGGGATACCTCAAATTTTCGCCCGACGGCACCCGGCTGGCCTCCGCCCAGGCCTTCGATGACCTGGAACTGTTCTCCTTCGACGCCTGCACGGGCAAGCTGGCCTACGCGGACGTCATCCCGAAGGGGAGAGACTACTACGGCGACCAAAGCCACTATTACGGGGTCTGTTTTTCGCCCGACGGCTCCAGATTGTACGTAAGCACGGGCTGGAACGGGTGGTCCGGCAGTACGGTCCCGGACGCGAGGCTGAGCAGATGCGCCAAAGTCTACCAATACGACGTCCGTGCCGCCGACATTGCCCGGAGCCGGGTACTGCTCTACGACAACGGTGCTTCGGTTGACGGTTTGTGTGCGAATTACGGGGTGGGCACATTGCAACAGGGGCCCGACGGGAAAATTTACGTTGCCAACTGGCTGTACGGCTACCTGCACGCCATCGAGAACCCCAACGCCGCCGGTACCGCCGCCAACTTCGTCAAAGACGCCCTGTTTCTGGGCAGCGCCACCGCCGGGTCGCTGGGCCTGCCCAATTTCATCGAAAACTACCTTCACCCCGGCAGTTCCGCCGGCACCTGCGCCCCCGTGGCCCTGCGGGCGGATTTCAGCCATGACACCGGGTGCGCCCAGGCAGCCACCCGGTTCGTGGACCAGTCCGTGGCCGAGCCGGCGGCTTCCCTCTGTTACGAATGGGACTTCGGGGACCCCCGTTCCGGGGAGGCCAACTTCAGCAGCCTCCCCAACCCGTCCCACGCGTTTTCGGGCGACGGCACCTACCAGGTCACCCTGAAGGTAAAATCGGGCACGGCCTGCAAAACCGCCACCATCCGCAAGCCCGTCGTGGTCCGGTCCGCGTTGACCATTGACCTGGGCCGCGATACGGTCCTTTGCCGGGGCGGGTCGGTACGGCTGGGAACGGTCCTGCCGGGCGCCGCCTACCGCTGGCAGGATGGTTCGACGGACCCGTTCCTGACGGTTGCCGCGCCGGGCACCTACTGGGTTGAGGTGACGGCGGACGACTGCACGGGACGCGATTCGGTCCAGGTGGATTTTGCGGAACTTCCCGCCGTGTACCTGGGCGCTGATACGCTCCTGTGCGCCGGGGCCACCCTCTCCCTGAACGCCTCCCGCCCGGGCGTGACGTACCAGTGGCAGGACGGCACCACCGGCCCGACGTACCGGGTAAGCCAGGCGGGTACGTATTGGGTAGAACTTTCAAACGGCATCTGCCGGACGCGCGATTCCATCCGGGTAAGGTACGACGCGCCGCGCACGGTGGACCTGGGCGCCGACACGACCCTGTGCCTGGGCGTGCCCCTCAAATTGACCTTCCCCTACCCCGACCTCGACTTCCGCTGGAGCAACGGATCGGCCGCGCCGGAACTGCTCATTGACGGGGAAGGCACCTACTGGGTCACCTACCGGACGCCGGGCACCAACTGCCGGCAGTCCGATTCGCTGCGCGTCGCGTTTGCCGAATGCCTCGGCGACCTGCGCATTCCCAACGTGTTCACGCCCAACGGCGACGGCTACAACGAAACCTTCGAGGTCACCGGGGCCCCGGGCACCACCTGGCGCCTGGTGCTCCACAACCGCTGGGGCAAACGGGTGGCCGGCTACGAACCGTACCGCAACGACTGGCAGGCCGAGGGCCTGGAAAGCGGCCTCTACTACTACGAGCTTACCAGCCGGGTCAGCGGCCGGCGCTTCAAGGGCTGGGTCCACGTGCTGCGGTGACACCCTGCCCGCGGCCCGGCGGAGCGGATGGGGAACCGAAGCGGAAACCAATGCGCCGGGGCGTATCTTTGGGCAGCGGAAAAGAAAACGCACCGCAACAAACTGATGATCGTACGCATCCTGGTCTTTTCACTCCTTGCCCACCTGCTGCAAGCCTGCACCACGGACTACCGCGATACCGCTGTCCGTAAAACGGCTGCTTCTGAAGAGGTACCCGGTTCGGTACCGCCGCAAACGGCATCGGAGCCGGCCGCCGAAGAAACCGAATGCGTCTTCGACACCAACGTCTACCGGTTCACGGTCGAGGCGTTGCGCAAGCCCAACCTGCAGCAGCCATTCACCTGGGACCCTGCCCAACGTCAGGCCGTGGCGCCGCTGCCGGGCGGGGATACGCTGGTGTTGCGGATCGGGGGCTGTAGTCATTTTTCCTACCTGGCTTCCTACCGCACCGATTCGGCCAGGTTCAGCCAGGAAGCGTACCTGCTGGAGAAAGTACAGTGGCTGGCCGGGACGTACTTCGGCGGCGGGTTCGAGCAGGATTTTCCCCGCTTCATTGCCAAAGGGCAGTACCAGTTGGAGGAGTCAACCCCGGGATTCAGGCAGTATTCGGTTAACAACCCGGATACGGCCGTCACCAACCGGATCTTCGAAGGCTTTTCCTTTAAAAAGGAAGGGGCCCGGACCGAAATCTGGGTTCATGGGTACGTGAATTGAGCGGCACCGGTGGGCACTTAGGTTGGTATACCCGGTCAGTAGTATGAAACATATTTTTTCAGGGCGCATCAAAGGTCATTCCCGGGGAATGGACATCCCGGCAGGATTGCTTCCGGGGCTGGCCGGTTGTTTTGAGAAATAGCAGAAAAAGAACAAAATATTAAGGAAGTAACAGCAACCAACACCACCTACTCCAATAACCGGGCCACCTCACCGCAATGCCAAACCATGAAGCCAGGGTGCTGGGCAGGTTTGGTACGTCGTTTGCAAAGATTATAAATCAAGTATTAGATGAGTAAACTATGCCGGGAAGAAACTTTATTATCACTTTTTTGATCAGTATGTCCTTGGGCGTTGCCCTCATTGGTTGCAGGCCGCTAATCCATTACCTGGGAGACAGTCTTTCTCCAACTACACAGGTTGACTTATATTATGATGCTTATGAAGTAAAGAAAGAGTATAGGGTCATGGGACGAATGACAAATGACCAATTCAGCGCCTACAACGTACAAATGATAAAAAATCAAATGATCAGAAAGGCAAAGAAGGTAGGTGCCGACGGCATTATATTTTCAAGTCTTCGCCTGGAGAACAACGATTTACAAGGAAATGCTTTGGCCGTGAGCGCCGAGTTGATCAAATACCGGTAAGCGCATCGTATTATTAGAGAAAAAAGATTCACAACAAGCCCGGCCGCCAACGCTGCCCACGACCGGTCACTGGTCCGCCACATTGCAAAGCCTCAACAGAAAGGCACAGCGCCGGGCGGCTTCGGTGCATTGCCTCTCATAAGGTGCGATGCTAACGCATGGGCCTGCGGCAGCGACTGGCATCCGTTTGTTGTTGTCAAGTGAAAAAAGTAAACCAATGGCTTTCCGTCAGGATAACCATATCGCGCACAAACAATTCGTTAAACTCCACGGGGAAGAACTCCTACAGCTCGGTTTTTCAAATCAAACGTTGGAATACCGGGCCTGGACGTATCTGCTCGAACACGGCAACGGTGTGATTCAACATTACGCACTTGAGCCGCCGGTCACTTGACGCAAGAGGTACAGGCGGGTTAAAGCAAGCGGACGCTTGGCCCTCCCCGGCCAGTATCCTGGTCTGATGCGAAGTTTTGAATCACACCCCACGGCAATTGTGCGTATACCGGCTGGAACAGCCAGGCATTGAACAAGCGCCAATCCGAAAGACTGCTGCAACTGGTTGAGCAGTACGGGGAAAATCCAGCCCGACCCTCATGCAGGATTTAAGAAGATTAGTAGAAAAAGAATGATCCGGCCGGTAATCCAGCGTGAAATTGCCCGGGCAGAAAGCAGCGGCCTGCCCGATACGCCCAAATACAACGCCCCCTAACTGAACAGCCCCACGATGTCCTCCTGGGTGAGCTTTTTGATGAAGCCCGACTCGGTGCTGATCAGGTCGTTGGCGACTTCCTTTTTCTTTTCCTGCAACGACAGGATTTTCTCCTCCACCGTGTCCTTGCAGATCATCTTGTAGGCGAACACCTTTTGCGTCTGGCCGATGCGGTGCGTGCGGTCAATGGCCTGCTGTTCCACGGCCGGGTTCCACCAGGGGTCAATCAGGTACACGTAGTCGGCGCTGGTGAGGTTGAGGCCCACGCCGCCCGCCTTCAGGCTGATGAGAAACACCCGGCACTGCTCATTTTCCTGGAACGACCGCACCCGGGCGGCCCGGTCCTCGGTAGACCCGTCGAGGTACTCGTAGGGAATGCGCACGGCCTCCAGGTGCTGGCGCACCAGGTCGAGCATTTTGAGGAACTGCGAAAACACCAGGATTTTGTGGTGCCCCGCGTTTTCGTTGATTTCGCGCACCAGTTCGTCGAGCTTGGCCGACTCGTGGCCGTAGTCCTCCTCGTCGCTGAGCAGGGCCGGCGAGTCGCAGATCTGGCGGAGCTTCAGGAGGCCCTCCAGGATGAGGAAGCTGGCCTGTTCCTTGCCGTCGCGGCTCATCTTGTCGGTGATCTTCTGGCGGTACGTCTCGCGGAACTTCTCGTACACCTTCCGCTGGGCCTTGCCCATTTCGCAGTGCAGCACGATCTCGGTTTTGTCGGGCAGGTCCTTGGCCACCTCCTCCTTGGTGCGTTTGAGCATGAACGGGTAGATGAGCCCTCGCAGTTCGCGGGCCTTCTCTTCGTTGCGGTGCTTGTCAATGGGCGTGGCGTACTCCATCCGGAAAAACTCCTGGCTGCCCAGCAGGCCCGGGTTGAGAAAGTCCATCTGCGAGTAGAGGTCGAACGTGTTGTTTTCCACCGGCGTGCCCGTCATCACGATGCGGTTGTCGGCGCGGAGGAGCTTGACCGCCTTGGCCGTCTGCGAACCCGGGTTTTTGATCGCCTGCGACTCGTCGAGCACCACGTAGTGGAAAGGGTACTGCCGCAGCTTTTCGACGTCGCTGCGCACCGTGCCGTAGGTGGTGATGATGAGGTCGAACTCGTCGAACAGGTGCACGTCCCACTGCCGGGAAGCGCCGCGGTACACCTGCGTTTTGAGGTCCGGGCAGAACTTGGCCGCCTCCGCCTCCCAGTTGGAGAGCAGCGTGGTGGGCACCACCACCAGGTTCGTGGCATCGGGGGTCCGGTTTTTTCTTTCCTGCAGAAAGGTAAGCACCTGCAGGGTTTTGCCCAGGCCCATGTCGTCGGCCAGGCAGCCGCCCCAGCCGAATTCCTGGAGGAAGTGCAGCCACTTGAAGCCTTCCCGCTGGTAGTCGCGGAGCTGCGCCCGTACGTTGGCGGGCAGCGGCACGTCGCCGATCTCCTTGAAGTTGAGCAGCTTCTGGCGTTTCTCGTAGAGTTCCCGCTGCACCTCCAGGCTGTCAATCTCGTTGTAGAGGGCGTCAATCACCGAAAAGTGGAGCTTGGAAACTTTTACCGAGTCGCCGTCCACCTGGCCCACGCGCAGCATGCCGGCGTACTTTTCGAGCCACTCTTCGGGCAGCATCCCCAGCGTACCGTCGCCCAGCGTCACGTAGTTTTCCTTTTTGAGCAGCGCCTTCCGCACGTCGGCCAGCGAGGCCAGCTGGTCGCCGAAGCGGATTTCCATCTGCACGTCGAACCAGTCAATGCCCGAACTCGCGCGAAACTGGACGGTGGGCCGGTTGAGGTTGTAGCGGATCTTTTTGAGGGCCTTCTGCCCCAGCACCTCCACGCCGTGCGCCTGCAACCCTTCCACGGTTTTGAACAGCCAGTTGTCCCGCAGCACGTCGGCCAGGGGAATGCTGAACGACGCCCGGCCGTCCTGGGCCGCAAAATCGGGGTGCAGTGACCGGACCAGGGCGTACCCCTCCCCTTCCCGGTCGGCGTCGCGGCGCCAGCGGGTCACTTGGCCGCCGGCTTCGGTGAACCGGTACTGCCGGCCGTCGGGCGTGCATTCCACCGCCTCGCCGTCGGCCGCGTAGGCCGTGGCCGGGGCCAGGATCAGGTGTTCTTCGTCTTCCTTGAAGTAGAGCCGGTGGCCGGCAAACGCCAGGTCGGCCTCCCGCACCGGCTGTTCGAGCTTGAGGTCGAGGTCGCACTGCTCGGCCAGCGGCAGCACGAAGCCCGCCAGGAATTCGGGCAGGCGCTCCTTCTTGACCCGCACGGCGCCGTGCTCGGAAAAGTACCGGAACAGGTTGGCCTCGGCCAGGCCGGCGAATTTGTAGAACGTGCCGCTGTGGAACACGACCCAGAAGCTCCGGTAGCCGAACTGCGCGAAGGGCGCGGGTTTGTCGTTGAGGCGGAGGTACATTTCCACCGACACCAGGTCGTGGTCTTCCTTCACCACGAACTCGGGCTTGAGGCGCACCGGCGAAAGCGCCACCGGGGAGAGCGTTTCGGACGAGTAGTTGTAGGTGCTCCGGGCCTGCTCGTAGGTCCTTTTGCCGGCCAGCCCGTTGAAGAGTTCTTCGAGCAGGGAGCCTTCGTAGCGGCGGGCTTCGGTGCGGGCCTCCTCGGGAAGCTTGGCTTCGAAATCGTAGCCGTACCAGCCGTAGTTGGGCAGGTGGCCCGCTTCCTGCAAATGCTTGATGAGCCCTTCCACCGTGAGCAGGCCGCCCAGCCGGATGTTGCGCGTGTCTTCGGGTCCCACCACCGGCAGGTTGGCCGCCTGGAGCTGGGCCAGCTGCCGCACGAAGGTCATCTTGCCCGTCTTGGGGTTGATGCGGCAGGTGAGCGGCGTGAGCTTGAGGCCCGGCAGGCCCAGCGGACCGGCGCATTCGAGGGCGTAGATGAGGTGCTGCGTGTCTTCGGCCTTCGTCACCACCGGCGCCGTCGCGGCCCCGTCCGCGCGGCCCAGCAGCGAGAGGCCCAGGGCCTGCCAGTCGGCGTTGGGCTTGTGCAGCGAGGCGTCTTTGAGCACCAGTTCGAGTTCGCCCTTTTTGTCGTTGACCCGGAAGTCAAACTTGCCCTTCAGGTCGTCGTCGAGGGAGTAGCCGTACTCGGCCAGCAGGCGGCGCTTGTCCTCCGTCCAGTCGCGCATCATCGAGAAGGCGTTGGCCCCGAACTGGTCGCGGATTTTGAGCAGGGCGGCCACCTTGTGCAGGCACAGCGGGTAGAGCAGGTTTTCGTTGCAGGAGCAGGACGTGTGCACCAGGTCTTTTTCCTTGCCCGTGAGGCGGATCGTGTAGGGCGTTTTCTTGTAGGTCAGTTCGCACTCGGCGAAGCCGTTCAGGGCTTGTTTGACCACCACCCGTTCGGGCAGTTTGGCAATGGCCTTCCAGTCTTCGTCGCGGCAGTTGACCCGCAGGGCGGCGTCGCCCAGGGCCGGCAGGAAGGCCACGCTGTCGGCCATCGGGAACACGAGTTTGGCCGGGCTGCTTTCCTCCTGCTGCAACTTGCCGTCGAGCAGGTGAATGGCCGCCACCCGGTGCTTGCAGATGCCGCCCCAGTCGTAGGGACAGGAGCAGGACGATTTGAGCGTACCCGACTTGAAGCCCGCGATTTCGACCCGGTAGATTTTGTCCTCCGTATCGCTGCGCACCTTGAAGACCGCCTTGCCCGGCGGAGCCAGGTCGAGGGCGTCGAGGGTGCAGAGCTTATCGGCCAGCATCTTGCGGCCCCGGGCCACGATGTCGGGAAAGGTATTGTTGAGAACGTATTTTTTCAGCTTCAGGCTGTGAAAAGTGGTCATATCCTGCGCGGCGCAAAAGCGGTTTGAACTTGCAAAAGTACAGAAACCGGCGCATTCTGGCCCGGTTCTCCTACCTTTGCGGCATGCTATCGTTCCGTGACCTTCCCGCCCTCACCGGGGGGCGCCTGCTGGCCTTGGTGCAGGACGCCCCCGTGGAGCACCTGCTGCTCGACAGCCGCAAACCCGCCGCGCCGGGCGGCACCGTCTTTTTTGCCAT
>CADCTQ010000309.1 GCA_902805615.1 uncultured Cytophagales bacterium | reverse complement strand
TTCTTTTTGGCATTGCCCCAAAAAGAACCAAAAAGGTCTAGGCCCAATGATGCTTCCCCCCGCCAGGCAACCCGCCCCTCGCCATTGGGCCGGGCCCACGCGCCGCGATACCACCGCTGCCGGGGTAACGATACCGGCTCGTACCCAACGGCGCCTCACATACGGTTTGAGAACCTGACACCACCAGGAAGGATGCGGTGCATTTTACCCAATAGAACGCCTGAGGAAAGTCATCCCCCTACCCCCTTCGGCTTTCGCACGGACCAACCCGCAAGGGGGACCAGTCGTTGGCGGCCCCCCGGCAAGGAAATGATCCGTGCCCATCAGACACGGGCCATTCTCAACTATATGCACAGGCCCCTTGCATTGAAGCGTTGGCTTGCCGGCGACAAATGACTTAGGGCGGCACCGCCCGGTATGCAGCACTACGTTGGGTACGTTCGGCTCACGCCTCAGAACTACGTTCGGTACGTTCGGCTCACGCCTCCGTACCTTTGTGGGTGTGCCGGTGGGAACTCTCTAACTCCTCAACTCCCCCACTTCCAGATGCTTCAACGTCACCGGCAGGCCGTTCTTGGGCAGGAGGAGGCTCTTGGTGATGTCCTTTTCGGGCACGTAGCCGGGGGCCATCGTCCAGGCGTACCTTTGCAGGATCACGCTGTAGAGAATGGCAATCTCCATCATGGCGAAGCGGTAGCCGATGCACTTGCGCGGCCCCTCGCCGAACGGGAAATAGGCGCTTTTCTGCGTCTCGGTGAGGGCGTCGAACCGGTCGGGGTTGAACGTTTCGGGAGCGGGCCAGTAGCGGGGACTGTTCTGCATGTTGTAGGGCGAAATGAGCAGGTTGGCCCCCTTGGGAATCGGGCACCCGCCGATCACGTCGGCGTCGAGGCTGGAGCGGCTGAACAGCCAGGCCGGCGGCGCCAGGCGCATCGTCTCCTGGATCATGTTGTTGATGTAACGGAGTTTGGGCAAATCCTCGAAGCCCACGGGCCGGTCGCCGGCCACCTGGCGGAGTTCCTGGCGGGCCTTCCGTTCACAGTCGGGGTTGGCCGCCGAATAGTACAGCAGCCAGCTGAGCGTGGCGGCGCTGGTGTCCACGGCGGCCACCGTGAAGATGCGCACCTCGTCCATGATCTCGGCCACGTTGAGCGTCTGGTTGTTGTCTTCGTCCCTGGCCATCAGCAGCAGGTCGAGCATGTTCACTTCGCCGTCGTCGGGCCCGTCGAGCCGCGACTGGAGGTACTTGTAGGTCACGGCGTCCACTTCGCGGATGAGCTTTCTGGCCTCCCGGTTTTTGGCCGTGGGCACGGCCAGCGGCAGGGAAAAGCCGGCCTGTACCCGGGCGACGAAGGTGGCGATCAACCTTTTTTCCAGGGCAATGAGCCGGGTTTTTTCTTCCTGCGACATGGCTTTGCCGAACAGCACGTCGGTGCCGATCTCCATGGTCATGTTGAACACGTCGGGGGCAATGTCAACCACGCCGGTGTGGCGGCTCCACTTGTCGAGGTAGCGGAGGGCGTACTGCTGCATGAGGCCCGCGTAGCCGTCCAGCGCCTTTTTGTGGAACACCGGGTTCATGATCTTGCGGCGCTTTTTCCAGTTCTCGAAGTCGGCCATCGGCAGGCCGTTGCCCAGGATTTCCTTGGCAACCTTGAAGGGCAGGCCGCCCTTGTAGTAGTTTTTGTGGTTCTGCACCAGCACGTGGTTCACGCCTTCGAGGGAGTTGAGCAGGTAGCAGTCCATGTGCAGGAGCCGGAAGCGGACGACGGGCGACTCCGTCTCGGCGATGCGGCTGAGGAATTCCATTGAATCTTTCCGGAAATCGGAGAGGTTGCCCAGCAGCAGGTGGCCGGGGACTTGTTTGATCGTTTGCATGAACTTGTTGCTCGTTAAGGATTTGGGTAAATATAGCTTCGGAACCGGTGCGGGGGTTAGGAAAAAAGCGACAAATTGGGAAGACTCACCGCGGAAAGCACGGAGACGGCGTAGGGAGGATAGGGTTTAAACCCTATCCTATGGATAAGCGGACCAAATCCAAAAACCGATCTCTCCGGGATGCGGCTGATGTAAAGCGGCAGCAATATCCGTAGGATAGGGTTTAAACCCTATCCTACTCACCCGACCGTGAGGATGAAGCCGACGCGGTGGAGGGTTTCGATCTGAACGGCGGGGTCGTCGGCGAGGTACTTGCGGAGCTTGGTGATGAACACGTCGAGGCTCCGGCCGCTGAAGTAGTCGGTTTGCCCCCACAGAGTCCTGAGCACGTCGTCGCGCCTGACCAGTTGCCCGCGGGACTGGCAGAGCAGTTTGAGCAGTTCGTTTTCGCGTTCGGTGAGCCGCTTGGTCCGGCTGCCCAGGAGCAGGGTCTGGTTGGACGGGTCGAACCGGTACTGCCCGAGGGCAACGGGACCGGTCACCGGGGGCAGCGGTCCGGCGGGCTGGGTTCTTTTGAGCACGGCGTGGATGCGGCACACGAGTTCCTGCTCATCGAAGGGCTTGGTGATGTAATCGTCGGCGCCCAGCGAGAAGCCGAGCAGTTTGTCCTCCTTGAGCGACCGGGCCGTGAGGAAGATGAGGGGCGTGTGCTGGTTGAGGGCCCGGATTTCGCGGGCCAGCGTAAAGCCGTCCTTCTGCGGCAGCATCACGTCGAGCAGGCACACGTCGTAGGGGTCGCGGCGGAAGGCGTTGAGGCCCGCGTTGCCGTCGGGGCACAGCTTCACCTGCATGCCTTCCATTTCGAGGCAGTCGGCCAGCATGAAACCCAATTGAACGTCATCTTCCACCAGCAACACGCGGATTTGTTTTTGCATCGGAGCGCAGGATCAGGATTTACAGGATGAAAGGATGACCAGGATTTTCCAACGGGAATGATACCGAATTCGTGCGTCATGTTGTTGACGAAGTCGGTGGTCATGGCCCACAGTTTCTTTTGTTTGAACAACGCCGACAGCGCCGCCAGGAAGCAGGCGATGGTCAGCGTGGTGAGCAGGGCCGAAGCGGCCACCAGCAGCTTCATCCGGGCGAAAAACGCCAGCCGGTCCTGCGGCAGCACTTGCAGGCGCACTCCGCGGTGCCCCAGGAACGCCGTCAGCGGGCAGTAGCCGTACCCGACGATCTGGCCGGCCGCGGGGTCGTCCGCCGGCACGGGCGGCATGGACGCGTAATCGTACTGAAACTGCACGTCGTAGTGCCGGAAGGCCACCCGCAGCAGCGAATCCGTGCGGGCCAGCAGGGCGTCGCGGGCCGGGCCGCTCAGGGCGGGGGCGGGTACGGTGCTTGCGCCGGCCGGGGGCGGGGGGTGCTGCGCCAGTTGGTCCCGTACCCACCACATGGCCATGTCCACCCGGTGGCACCACTGTTGCTGTTGGAGCCCGGCGGCGTTCTCCATCCACTGGATTTGCAGGAAGATCAGCCCGGCCAGCGAAGCGGCGGACAGCCCGATCAGCAGCATCATTTTGCTCTTTTTCATGGGACTTGCGGGCTACCGGAAACGGATTCTTTGCCGTGCGTTTTCCCAAGATAACCAGTTACCGGCGTATATTGTACAGAATTGTTGACCGGCGGCAGCCCGTTAACGAGTCGTTAACAACTCGTTAACCTGCCTCTAACCCGGCTTTGCCGACCGGCCGCTTATCTTAGGGGAGTGGGGTATTAGGCTATTAGGGTATTGGGTACGCGTATCTGAACCCAATCGTGTTTAACCAACAGTGCCGTACCCAATACCCATTAACAGATACGCCAATACCCAATCCCCCAATACCCTAATCCCCCACCCCCCACCATGGAATACAAAGAAGTCCGTCCCGACCCGGCGTTGCAGCCTTACATTCAGTGCTTCTGGTACGCCCACATCGGCGGGGCGGCGTCGGACGTTCACTTCGAAGTCCTGCCCAACCTGTTTGCCAACGTGTTCCTCAACCTGTCGGGCCACTACGTGCCGGTGGTGGGCGACCAGTCGGCTGATTGCCGTTCGGGCCAGGTGATGCTGGTGGGGGCCCGCACGAAGCTGTGGCGGGTGGTTCCCCAGGCCCCGAGCCAACTGATCGGCATCAAATTCAACCCGGGCGGGCTCTACCCGTTCCTCAACGAATCGCTGGAAGCCACGGCCGACCAGATCATTGACCTGTCGGCGTCCGGCGGCATGTTTGCCCGGGCCCTGCAACCGCTGCTGGCCGAAGCTTCGATGGAGGCCCGGTTGGCGGCCCTGGACCGGTTTTTCCTGGACCGGCTCCCCTCCTGCCCGCCGCTCGACGCGAAGATCCAGCGGGCCGTCGCCATGATCACGCAGCGCAAGGGGCAGCTCCGCATCGAAGAGCTGGCCCGGGAGGTGGACGTGAGCAAACGGAGCCTGGAGCGGTACTTCCTCAAGCACGTGGGTCTGAGCCCCAAGGCCATTTCCCAGATCATCCGCCTGCGCCAGGCCATCGAGGAAATCCTGCACGGCTCGGAGGTAAACCTGGGGGAAGTGGCCTTTAACCTGGGCTTTTACGACCGGTCGCACCTGTTCAACGAGATCAAGGACATGATGGGCAAAGCCCCCTCCGCCGTGGCCCAGTCCGTAGACCTGAAGTGGAATATCTTCGTCACGCAGCGGGCATCGTGAAGGATTGTTTGGGGGATAAGGGGATAGGGTTTAGGAGGATAGGGTTTAAACCCTATCCTATGGATATTGCATCATAACTTTCACGCAGGCCGACCGGTCCGGATGAGGTTCATCCGAAGCGTTACTGTATGGACAACGCGGCAGCAATATCCGTAGGATAGGGTTTAAACCCTATCCCCCTAAACCCTATCCCTGCTATCCCTTCAACCGCCCTTTTTCCGGTCTCCCGTTTCCTCACCCGGCCGTACCGCATCCCCGCCCAAATCCTGCTAATCCTTTAATCCTGCGAATCCTGATCCTGTTTTTCAGTATCTTTTCCGGATGCTGACCAACTACCTGAAAATCGCCTGGCGGAACCTGCGGCGCAACCCGTTGTACGCGGGGGTAAGCATCGGCGGGCTGAGCCTGGGCCTGTTCTGCCTCCTGCTGGCCTGCGTGTACATCCGCCACGAACTCTCCTACGACCACTTCTCCCCCGCCGACGACCGGATGTACCGGCTGGCCGTGGAACGCATCTACCCCGACCACGTGGTGGGCCTGGCGGCCGTGCCCTCTTCCTACGCCCGCGTGATCGGGCAGGAAGTGCCGGGCGTGGAAGCCACCGTGCGCCTGCAACCCCTGGCCGATGGGATCACCCTCAAGTTCGGGGGGAACACCCGCAAGGAAGGAAGCGTGCTGTTTGCCGACTCCACCTTTTTCCGCTTTTTTGCCCTCCCCCTCGTGGCCGGCGACCCCGACGCGGCCCTGCGCCACCCCTTTTCGGCGGTGCTCACCGAGGAGACGGCCCGCAAGTACTTCGGCAACCGGCCGGCCCTGGGCCAGTCGCTGGTGACCAACGAGGGGACTTTCCTGGTGACGGGCATCTGCAAGGCCCCGCCCGCGGCGGCCCACTTCACGTTCAACCTGGTGGCCTCGTGGAACAGCCTCCCCTTCCTCACCATCGAACCCAACTTCCTGTTCTTCAACGCCCATACCTACCTGCGCCTGTCGCCCGGCACCGACGCGGGCCGGGTCACGGCCGCCCTGCCCGCCCTGGTGGACAAGTACGCGGCCGGGCACGTGGCGCGGCACTTCGGCATTTCGTACGCCGACTACCGAAGGGCCGGCAACGGGTACCGGTACTTCCTGCAACCACTGCGTTCGATTCACCTCCACTCCCACCTGGAAAGCGAACTGGCCGCCAACGGCAGCGCCACCTACCTGTACCTGCTGGGGGCGTCGGCGGTCCTGCTCCTGCTCATTGCCGGGCTTAACTTCGTGAACCTGGCGACGGCCCGCGCCCTGGGGCGGGCCCGGGAAGTGGGCGTGCGGAAGGTGCTCGGCGCCGGCCCGGGCCAGTTGCGCGGGCAGTTCCTGGCCGAAGCCGTCACGATTTGCCTGGTCAGCTGGGGGCTGGCACTGGGCGCGGGAAAGGCGTTTGCGCCGGTGCTGGGCCGCTGGTCGGGCGCAAGCGTTGGCCTCTCTTGGCCGCAGGTGCCCGGGTACGCCGCGGCCGGGACGTTGCTCGCGCTGGGCGTGGGCGTGCTGGCCGGCCTGTACCCGGCCTTGGTGATGGCTTCGTTCCGGCCGGTGCAGGTGCTCAAGGGCCGGCAAGGCGGCGTGGGCCGGGGCTGGCGGGTGCGCAACCACCTGGTGGCCGGGCAGTTTTTCGTCTCGGTGGCGCTGCTCACGGCCATGCTGGTGATCTTCCGGCAGGTGCGCTTCATGCGGGAGGAAAACCTGGGCTTCGACAAAGAACAGGTACTCGTGCTGCCGGGCACCGACGTGCTCACCGACAGCCTCGCCGACCGCCGCGGCGTATTGCGCGAGCAACTGCTGGCCCTGCCCGGCGTGCGCAGTGCGGGCTACTGCAACCCGCCCCCCGGCCAGCCCACGCTGGGCTACCAGTTCCGGTCGGCGGACGGCCGGGAGGTGATTTCCTGCCGGGGCATGACCATGGACGAAGGGACCGTGGGGGCGCTGGGCCTGGCCGTCAAGGAAGGCCGGGCGTTTTCGGAGGCTTTCGCGGACCGGTATTCGGTACTGCTCAACGAGGCGGCCGTGCGGGAATTCAATCTTTCGAAGCCGGTGGGCACGCGGCTCCGGATGATCCACTTCAACGACTCCACGCGCAACGCGTGGTACACGGTAGTGGGCGTGCTGAGGAACTTTCACTTCCAGTCCATGCACCAGCCGGTGAGTTCGCTGGTGGTGCTGCACGGCGCCCACGCCGACGCCGGCACCCCGTACCTGTCGGTGCGCCTGGCCCCGCACGACCCGGGCCGTACCGTGGACCGCATCCGGGCGGCGTGGCGACGCGTGGCCCCCGGGGCGCCGTTTTCGGCGTACTTCCTCGACCAGGCCTGGGACCGGCTCTACCGGCGGGAAGCCCAGTGGGGCCAGTTGTTCACCTTTTTTGCGGCCGTCACGCTGCTGCTGGCCGGGGCGGGGCTGCTGGGGCTGTCGGCGTTCCTGGCCGGGCGGCGCCAGAAGGAAGTCAGCCTGCGCAAGCTCTACGGGGCTTCGGCGCCGGCCCTGTTCCTGCTGCTGGGCGGGGGCTTCCTGCGCCTCGTGCTGGGAGCGGCCGTGGCGGCCGTGGCCGTGGCGGGGTACGGCATGCACCGGTGGCTCGAAGGGTTCCCTTACCGCATTCCCCTCGACTGGCGGGTGCTGCTGCCGCCCCTGGCCGTGGCCCTGGTGGTGGGCCTGCTCACGATGGGCTACTACCTGCTCAAAAGCATCAGGGAAAACCCGGCCCGGGTGCTGAAGGAGGAGTAGCGGGGGTTTCGATGTTCGATGTTGGATGTTCGGGGAGGCAGGGATACAGGGAAGGGTTGGTTGTTGGAGGGGCGAACCACCCCTAGCCCCTCCTTGATGGAGGAGGAGAGCCGTATCCATCGGCCCCGCTGACAACGAAACAAGGCTATGACGTGCGTTCTTACTTGCCGTGTAGCCGCATCCGTAGAGTTCCCCGCCTTTCTTCAAGGAGGGGACAGGGGTGGTTCGCCCCTCCAACAACCAACCCTTCCCCGTATCCCTGCCTCCCCGAACATCGAACATCCAACATCGAACATTGAGCATCGAGCATCGAACATAACCCGCGTTATTCCTATCTTGGCAGCCGCGCCCGAACGGCTGGGGCCATTGTGCGTATACAACAGCCAGCATCGCTTTTAAGAAACAAACCCATGCACCTTTTCAAAGATTTTGATTTCACCGTACTCGAAGACCCGGCCTACTCGGAGGATTCCGTGAGGGAAAACATGGCCACCCCCATCCTCCGGGAACTCGGCTACGGGACGGCCGGCCCCCACCGCATCCTGCCCGCCAAAGCCATCACGCACCCCTTCGTGTACCTGGGCAACACCCAGCACGAAATCACCATCATTCCCGACTACCTCTTGCAGGTCAACGGCGCCAACGGCTTTACGCTGGGCGTGACGGCGCCTTCCACCGACATCCGGAAGGGCGAAGTGGTGGAACAGGCTTTCGGCTACGCCATTCACCCGGAAGTCCGGACGTTTTTCTACGGCCTCTGCAACGGCCGGGAACTCTGCATTTACAAGTGGACCCGGGTGGAACCGGTACTCGCCCTGCCCGTGCGCGACCTGGCCGGCCGGTGGGATGAACTCGTGCGGCTCGTCGGCCCCGCGGCCCTGGGCAAGTCGCACCACGCGGCCGACTTTCTGCCCGACTTTGGCCTCTCCTACCTCAAGCTGGGCGCCGACCGCAACGCGGAATTCGATTTCGTGGGGACCTGGGTGAACCTGGTGGCAAAGGTCAACGACAACACCTTCACGCTCACCAGCGTCATCGGCGGGGAAGACGACGCGTACCTGGGTTCGTTCAACTTCCCCCGTGACCTCTACCCGCAATTCCTGGCGTGCGTACCGGCCGGCATGCAGGAAAAAGTAACCACGGCCGTGTCGGAAGAGCCGTACTTCATCGTGTTTACCCGCGAGGACAACCTGGAGCTCATCATCCACGCCCGGTTCGACGGGGGCTTCCGCACCAACGAAGAGGAGCAGTATTTTCCCCTCACGGTCACCGACTTCAAACCCGTGCTGGGCGGCCAGCAGCCCGGGTAGCGGCGCGGGGCACCACCCCACCGGGCTGTTTCCGCCGGGGGGTTCATTCGGGCAGGTCCAACATTTCGCGCAGCGGCTGGTTGCGGAGCGGGTTCTTGTACTTGGGCAGTTCGCCATCCCCCCACCCGTGATGAACCCGCCGGCCCAGCAACCGGCTCTGCCGGCACTGGCGGTCGTTGAAAGACAGGTAGCGGTCAATCGCGGCTACCTGTTTTTCGAGGAGGCTGTCTTTGATCTTCACTTCCGTGATCAGGTTGGGCACGACCCTAAGCACGTACCGCCAGGGTTCCCGGAACTGGTACACCGTACGGGGCTCGCCGGCCCGGTCCCACACCTGTACGGGGGCAAAATAAACCGCCTCGGCCTCCGTGAGCTTCTTTTGCCGCCATTCACTTTCGTGGATCACGTGCAACTGCTGCTCGCGGGGTACGCGGATTTTGCGACCCCGCCGCCGCTTCTTTTTGGTAAAGGCTTTCGTGTCGCTGTACTGCACGGAATTGATCTTTTTGAGCAGTTCGGCGAAGAACGCCCCCTGGCGGCCGATCCTGACGTCTTCGCGGACCACGAAAATGCGTTTGTAGCCCTTCTGGACGGGAGGAATCAGCGGCTCATAGCCCAGGTTGCGGATTTGCCGGGAGAGCCGGTTCCGTTCCCGGTGCAGGGAGAGCAGGTGTTTTTCCTGGTCCTTTTTCTGTAGTCTTTTTCTTCTTCTTTTTGATTTTAAACGAAAATGCGCTTGGGATTGGAGGGAGCCCATGAAATGAAATTGGAGGAATGGAAGGATGCGGAACGGGAAGGAAAAGGGGGATCGCCCGGCCCGGTCAGGCGGTGGGGGAAAGGGGCGATATGGGCAGGTGTTCAGTCAGCGTAAGTCCCTCCGGGTTACGCGTGGACGGTAACGGGAGCATTGAAAAGACAAAATTAACAATAGCATGTAATTCCGCAAGTAAAAAAAAGCACGAAGCGGGGCTTCGTGCGGGCGGTGTGCACCGGATCGGGCAGGGACGGTTGCGAACCGTGCGCCGTCAGGCCTGGTTGCGGTACAGTTCTTTCACCTGCCCGATGACGCGGCGGTGGACTCTCCTTTCATTGCCTTGCAGGTACTCAAACTCCCCGAGGAGTTGTTCCAGCTTGCGGTGGAGGGGCTCGGGCTGGTTGGCTTCCCGCAAAAACCGGCAGTACTCGGCGCGGTGGAAGTAGTTGGTGTGCGCCTTGTCCATGGCCCGGAACACGGCGTCGGCCCGGGCGGCGTCGCCCGCGTAGAAGAGGGCCCACGCGTACGATACCCGGGCCGGGGCATCGGCAAACGTCTTTTCCTGGTCCCTTTCCAGCGCGTCGCCGCAGCGGATGGCCGTGGCATAGTCGCCGTGCAGGTAGCTGGCCTGCACCAGTTTCATGCGGAGTTCGGCGTCGCCGGCCATGAAACCCTGCAAACACGCCCCGTACAGTTCGACGGCTTCCCCGTAGCGGCCCGCCGCGGCGTAGGCCTCGGCGAGTTGGGCCTTGTTGGTTACGTTGTCGCTGAAGCGGACGGCCTTTTCGAGCCGTTCGATGCGGTAGTTGCCGTTGACGGCTTGCCGGACGCCCTCGGCCAGCGACGACACGTTGCGGCGGCTGTAGAAGGTTTCGTAGAGGTAGAGCAGGCAGCCAACGCCCGGCAGGAACAGAATGAGCCAGTACCAGCGTTGTTCGACGCGCCGCTGGTAGGCGTGGTAGAGGCAGAAAGCTTGCAGGAGCAGCAGGGGTGAGTACAATCCGAACATACGGGAATGGGGGAAGCGTAAGAACCTAGGCTTAATCCGTCCGGGGTAAGAAAAGTAGCCGGAATTTCCAGGTTTCCTCCCAAAAATGCACCCGGCCGCGCTGCTCCCTTCTCCGCAAGGGCAGTGATGGCAGAATCAAGCCACCCGCCTTCCCCACTTGCCACCACCTCCCGGGTAATAAATGCGCGAAGAATCCAGTTGGGCGGGGCTGAATCGCTCCGTATGTTTACTTTTTCGCGTTGTAAGCAGCGCCGCGGGTTCTACTCCACCGTCTTTTTTTCCTTCATGCCCCCAACCGCCACCGCAAGAATTCATTTCCTGGACAGCATCCGGGGTTTGGCCGCCACTACAGTCTTCCTTTCGCACCTGGCCGGCGGCTACCCGCTGGCCGTCCTGGAAAGCGTCGGGGACACGCCCTTGCGCATTCTCTGGCACGGCGAAGGGGCCGTTTCCCTGTTCTTCGTCCTGAGCGGCCTGGTGCTTTCCCTGCAATTTTTCAAACAGGAATCCTTTCCCGGCTCGTTTTCCATCGTTCGGTACGGGATAGCCCGGCTGTTCCGGATCATGCCCCTTTTCTGGGCCGTCGTGTGGCTGAGTTACGCGGGTTACCTCTACTGCTTCAACCCCGCCCCGGCTTCCCTGCCGGCCAGCGACTGGCTGAAGGGCTTCTGGGGAGAGGAAAAGACGTTCGGGAGCACGTTGCTCGAATGCCTGCTGGTGCTCAAGATTCCCCTCCAGGCGCACCACCGGCTGGTGCCCCAGGACTGGACGCTGGCCGTGGAACTGGTGCAATCGGTTGCCCTGCCCTTCCTGGTGATGCTTGCCCGCTACCGGTTGGGCTGGATGGTTTTTTTCGTGGTGTTCGGCGCTAAACTGCTGGGGCTGCCCGTGTTTACGTTCAGCTTCATGCTGGGCGTGGTGCTGGCCCGGTACGCGGGGACCATCGGCAACCGGTGGGGCGGCTTGCCCCTGGCGGCGAAGGTCCTGACGCTGGCGGCGGCCGTGCTGCTGTACGGCAACGCTTTTCTGCTGCCCGAACCATTCACCCGGGTCGCCGGCAAGTTTCTCATTGACCTGACGGCCCTCGGCAGCGGGTTGTTCCTGGTGATGGGCCTGGGTTCGAACACGTTGCAGGCGCTGCTCAACCGCCGCCCGCTGCTGTTCATCGGCAAGGTGTCGTACGGCATTTACCTGACGCACATGCTGCTGCTGCTCTGCCTGACCCCTTACGCGTTGCGCTTCCTCAACACCCTGGGCGTGTACGATCCTTACCTCTTGTTTGCGGGCGGGGCCGCCGTCACTTTTGCGGCGACGGTGCTGCTGTCGTTCGTCACGTACCACGCCGTGGAACGGCCCGGCATCCGGTTGGGCAAATGGTTCCTGGACTGGGCAACGCTCCTGTTCGGGTCACGGCCGCTGCGGGAGCCGGAGGCCCGGCACGTTCGGGCGTAAGGGAGGGTAAGCAAAAAGGCCCGGTGCGTTGCCGGGCCTTTTCGTTGCGGGCAAACGGGGCCGCCATTGCCGCAGGGTTCCGGCAAGCGGCTAGGCGTCCGACTTGCGTTCGATGGCTTTCCAGGCGTACTGGCCGTTTTCCTTGCGGAGAAAGAACACGTTGCTGTCGTCCTGGCGCTGGCCGAAGGTCAGTTCGGCGTTGCATTCGATGCACTTGATGTAGACGTACTTGTAGACTTCCTTGCCTTTTTCGTTTTTGCCCAGGCGGGCCAGCAGGTCCAGGTTTTCGCTGCCGCACAGGGCGCAGGCGGCCACCTTGTCGGGGAACGATAATTTGTTTTTTTCCATGAGCACGTCGTGCAGGTTGCCTCCCTCCACTTCGAAGTGGAATGCCCGCCGGCCAATCTGTTTTTTGATGATCAGTTTCATCCCCCAAAATACCCAGAAATGCCCGAACGGACGGGTGGTGCGGGGGTAGAATTGCGGGCCACGAAGCATTCTCCACGCTCCGGTTTCTATGGATTTCACCGACCTCTCTGGGTACCGTCATCCTGAAAGGATCTTCGTCGGATAGGGCATTGATTGCTTTTCACTACGAAGGTCCTTTCAGGATGACGGCGAGGGGAAGAAGTGCCGGAATACCGGTTTGATTCCTTTTCAATGCAACCACGGCGCAACGGATTTACGGCCAGGACGGGGCGTTGCGCAGGCGGCGGAAGGTTTCCCGCAGCGTGTGCAGTTGGAGAATGACCCGCATGACCTGGTTGGGCAGCACGGCCGTCTGCTCTTCGCGGTAGAGCCCGGCCAGCAGGCCGATGACTTCGTTGCAGAAGGCTTCCAGGTACTCGGGCTCCTCGTCTTCGGCGACCAGTTCCACCAGCGGCAGCAGGTTGAGGCCGGGGTGCTTGCCGATCAGTTGGAGCAGCTTTTCGTGGTCACGGGATGGGTTGGGGTGGGTGACGTTGGTCATAGGGTTTATGGCGTTTGCTTTTCTGATACTGTAAAGCAAAAATAATACAAAGTGTCTAATAATCTTACACTTTAAAGCCCTAAAGTGTTTGTTTTTTATGTACTGTATCTTACATGGATACATGGTGTAGCTTTGCTCCACATAAGGTAGCGTTTTCAGA
>CADCTQ010000308.1 GCA_902805615.1 uncultured Cytophagales bacterium | reverse complement strand
CTTTCATTTCGGCGGACGCACCCTCTACGAAAATGCCAACCTGCACGTGAAACCCAAGGACCGCATCGGTCTGATCGGGGCCAACGGCACGGGCAAATCCACGCTGCTGCGTCTGATCGTGGGGGAGTACCAGCCCGACGAGGGGAGCATTTCGCGCAGCGGCTACTGCACGATCGGCTTCCTCAACCAGGATTTGCTTTCGTACCAGAGCATGGACCCGATTGTGAACGTGGCGTTGCAGGCGTTTGAGCGGGAAAACGAACTCCAGCACCAGATTGACAAGGTGCTCCACGAAATGGAAAAAAACTACCGGGATGAGTTGGTAACCAGGCTGACTCGCCTCCAGGAAGAATTTGAAGCCCTGGGCGGCTACACGATGCAGGCCCGGGCCGAAGAAATCCTGGAAGGACTCGGTTTTACCACGGCCGAACTGCAACGCCCCCTCAAGGAATTCTCCGGCGGCTGGCGGATGCGGGTGATGCTGGCCAAGCTGCTCCTGCAAAAGCCGGCCCTGCTCATGCTCGACGAACCGACCAACCACCTCGACTTGCCTTCCATCGAGTGGGTGGAAAACTACCTCAACAACTACGAAGGAGCCATCATCGTGGTCTCGCACGACCGGCAGTTTCTCGACAACGTATCCGAAACCATCGTGGAAGTGTCGGCGCTGAAGCTCAACGTCTACTCGGGCAACTACTCCTTCTACCTCGAAGAGAAGGCCCTGCGCAACGAAATCCAGCGGGGCGCCTACGAAAACCAGCAGGCCAAGATCCGGCAGACCGAACGGTTCATCGAACGGTTCCGCTCCAAGGCCACCAAGGCCCGCCAGGTGCAGTCGCGGGTAAAGTCGCTCCAACGCATGGACGTGGTCGATGAGGTGATTGACGAGTCGGCCCGGGTCAACTTCCGGTTCAACTTCAAGAAAGAGACCGGCCGGCACGTGCTGCAACTCGAAGACGTTTCCAAGTCGTACCCCCAGAAGCCCATCCTCCGGCACACCTCCATCGGCATCGAACGCGGCGACAAGATTGCCCTCATCGGCGCCAACGGCAAGGGAAAATCCACGCTGCTGCGCGTCATTGCCGGCACCGAACCCATCGAAGGCAAGCGGCAGCTGGGTTACAACGTCAACTTTTCGGTGTTCGCCCAACACCAACTGGAGGCCCTGAACGTCAACAATACCATGCTCGAAGAACTCAAGCAGGCGGGCTCCGAAAAAACCGAGGCCGAACTGCGGACCATCCTGGGCTGCTTTCTGTTTTCGAACGACGACGTGTTCAAGAAGATCAAAGTCCTGTCCGGGGGCGAAAAGTCGCGGGTAGCCCTGGCGAAAACGCTGATTTCCGAAGCCAACTTCCTGTTGCTCGACGAACCGACGAACCACCTCGACATGCAGTCGGTAAACATCCTGAGCCAGGCCCTCCAGCAGTACGAAGGCACCTACCTGGTGATTTCGCACGACCGGCACTTCGTGTCGCGGGTTGCCAACAAAATATGGTACATCGAAGATTACCAGGTCAAGCAGTACCCGGGTACCTACGAGGAGTTTGAGTGGTGGCGGGCCGAAAAGGCGGAAAAGGAGAAAGAAGAAGCCGCCAAGCCCGGGAATGCGCCCAAAAAGCAGGCCCCGGCCAAGCCGGTGTATTCGGAAACGGAAAAGCAGGGCTTTGGCCGCAACCTCAAAAAAGCCGCGCAACGGGCCGGGGAACTGGAAAAACAGATTACCGAACTCGAAAAGCGCAAAGCAACCCTTGAGGCCCGGCTGACTGAACCGGCCACGTACGGCGATCCCAAGAAGCTTCAGCAGGCCAACGCCGAATACAAGCAGGTGGAAGGGCTGCTCAACGCGGCCCAGGAAGACTGGGAGACGGCCATGCTGGAAGTGGAAGAACTGGAGAAAAAGATGGCGTAAGCCGGCCCCGTTTTCACCACTACCCGACCCGTTCGTGCTTTTCCGCGTACACACCCAAAACCACCCGTCCCTACCCCTTATGATGCGTTTCTCCTGGCTGGCCTTTTTACTGATCACCCTTTCCTGCGTGCCCATCAGCCAGCAGGCGGGCGGCTCCGCTACCGCCGACGCCAACGGCGTGTACGTGGACAAGCGGATGCGGACGGATGATTTTGTGTACGAGAACAACATACGGACGGTACTGCTCTACCCCCGGGCTGCCGGCGGCCAGGACGCCGTGGCGGCCGTGCTGGCGCCCCCGGTGCTGCCGCTGGACCAGCCCGTGCCGCTCCTGCTGGAATTTGACGAATTGGGCAATGCTTTCAAGAACTACCGGGCGAAAATCTTCCACTGCAACGCCGACTGGTCGCTGTCGCAGCTCAACGACATGGACTTCCTGATGACGTTCAATGACTTTCTGCTCAACCAGCCCAACCTGTCGCTCAATACCAAAGTGCCGTACGTGCACTACACGATGGAAGTGCCGCGGGTGAAGCTGTCGGGCAACTACGTGGTGATGGTGTACCGGGAGGGCAACGTAAAGGACATTCTGCTCACCAAGCGGTTCGTGATCTTCGACAACCAGGTAAACGTGGTAGCCCGGATTGCGCCCTCCAGCGGGATATCCGAACGCAACACGAACCAGCAGATCGAGTTCAGCATCGTGCACCCCGACGTAAACCTGATCAACCCCCGCGAGAACGTCCGCATCGTGCTCCGGCAGAACTACCTGTGGGAAACGGCCATCACGGGACTCCGGCCCACGGCCATCTGGGAGGACCGGCGTTTGCTCGAATACCAGCATTTTGGCCTGGAGAACAACTTCCCGGGCGGCAACGAATTCCGGTTCTTCGACATCCGCAGCATCCGTTTCCTGGGGCAGAACGTCCGCCACATGGACATTACTTCGGACAGCAACCGGGTGTACCTGCTGCCTGACCAACCCCGGACCCGCGAAGCCTACGCGCAAACGATTGATTTCAACGGCCGGTACGTAATTGCCAATTACGAACAGGGCAGCGGCGCCATCGAGGCCGACTACGCCGACGTGTTTTTCACGCTGGTCGCGCCGCAACAGCCCAACGGCCGGGTGCACGTGTGGGGGGCTTTGACGGATTGGAAAGTGTCGGACCAGACGCTGATGCGGTACAACGCCGCCGAAGGGGTGTACCAAGGGCAGTTGGCCCTGAAGCAGGGGTATTATAACTTCCAGTACGTGCTGGAGGAGCCGGGTGGCCGACTAAACAGGGCCATTTTTGAGGGCAATCACTTCCAAACGGAGAATCACTACGAAGTCATTGCCTATTACCGTCCGCCCGGGGCCCGGGGCGACCTGGTGATCGGGTACGCGTTGCTGCGCCACAACAGCCGCAATTGATAATTAATTACCCAACCAGCGTCGGGGTAAGGGTTAGTACCGGGGCGTCTGGCTAAGCTGGCGGACGTCGTTGAACTGGTATACTTCCGTTTTGCGGTTCAGGTCGGCATTGCTGATGTCGAGCATTCCGAAGCCTTTGTGCGTGAAATAACCAATGCCGCTGGTAAACAGGAACTCCTGCACTTCGGGTGCGCAGTACAGGGTGAAGGGGAACGTGTAGCCGCGGACTTCCAGCTTGTTGTCCTGGTTGAACACCGGGTAGATGCGGGCGAACTTCTTTTCCCCTTCCCGAATGCGTTGCAGGTAGCCTTTGTCCGGCACGACCTGGAACTTGTAGAAGGAAGCAATCTGCTCGGCCGTGTACGCCCCCGACTTTTCCATGCGGCTCATGGTGGACTCGTACAGCATGTCCGAAAAGCCGTCCGTTTCGGGAGAAATGAATTTTTTTGCCAGCAGTTCGTTGGAACTGGGCTCCATGATGACGATGGGCGAGATGCACACGCATTTGATGTGATCGCCTTTGAATTCGGGCAGCCATTCCCGCTCCACGGCTTCGGGCTCCAGTTGCAACATGCCGATCTCCGTATTCTTCTGCTCGAAAAGCTTTTGCAGAAAACAGTCAATCAGTTCGGTGTCGGGGCTGGCCAGTACCAGGGTAATGCGGCTCGAATAAAAGTGAAGACCGCTTTTGCTGATCTTGGTCTGTCCCTTCAGGCCGGAGAAATGGAAATCCTCGCGTCCGGCGAAATCAGTGTCGGCCAGTAGCTCCTCGGCCAGGCGGGCAAGGAGGAACTGGTGGTAGAAGGGAACGTAGCCGCCTTTGTTCTTTAATAAGAAGATGATTCTAACCCTCACAGCGTTATGCGGTTTGAAAAAGTTGATGACAGGTCCGAGACGAAAAAATGTCTAATGAGAACAACTCTGCCAACCAGCGAATTGTTTTAAGAAATTGCAAATAAATCCGTATAATTTCTACACATTAAACCGGAAGTGCATGATATCACCGTCCTGCACTACGTACTCTTTCCCTTCAATCGCAATTTTTCCCGCTTCACGGCAAGCTGCTTCCGTGCGATACTTCTCATAATCAGGCAGTTTGATCACTTCCGCCTTGATAAATCCCCGCTCGAAGTCGGTGTGGATCACGCTGGCGGCCTGGGGGGCTTTCCACCCTTTGCGGATGGTCCAGGCGCGGACTTCCTTCTCGCCGGCGGTAAAATAGGTGATCAGGTCGAGCAGCGCGTAAGAAGCTTTGATTAACTTACTCAGTCCCGACTCTTTAAGGCCGTATTCTTCGAGGAACAGTTGGCGTTCATCGGGGTCGTTGATCTCGGCAATCTGCGACTCGATGGCGGCGCTGATGAGGACTACCTGCGCATTTTCGGGCTGTACGGCTTTGCGCAGGGCGTCCACGAATTTGTTGCCCGTGTGCAGGGAAGGCTCATCCACGTTGGCAACGTAAATCACCGGCTTGATGGTGAGCAGTTGCAGGTCGGCCACGGCTTCCAGGTCCTCTTTGGACACTTCGAGGCTGCGGGCATTGCTGCCCGCTTCGAGGGACGCCTTGAACTGCTGGAGAATAGCCAGTTCCTTTTTTGCCTTGACGTCGCCGGATTTGGCCGTGCGTTCCACTTTGGCAATCTTCTTATCCACCGACTCAATGTCTTTGAGTTGCAGCTCGGTGTCAATTACCTCCTTGTCGAAGACCGGGTCAACGCCGCCGGCTACGTGCACGATGTTCTCGTCCTCAAAGCAGCGTACCACGTGGATGATGGCGTCCACCTCACGGATGTTGGCCAGGAACTTATTGCCCAGCCCTTCGCCCCGGCTGGCCCCTTTTACCAGCCCGGCAATGTCCACGAATTCGATGATGGCCGGGACGACCCGCTGGGGCTTGACGATGGTTTCGAGCACCTGGAGGCGTTCGTCGGGCACGGTGATTACGCCGACGTTCGGTTCGATCGTACAGAAGGGGTAGTTGGCCGCTTCGGCTTTGGCGTTGGACAAGGCGTTGAATAGCGTGGATTTGCCGACGTTGGGCAAGCCCACAATGCCGCATTGAAGACCCATTTTAGTATAGCTAAAGTTAAAAAAGCGTTGAAAGTGGTTTTTTGGGCAGCACGCACCCCGTTGCCAAAGGGCAAGTCCGTAGCGGTACGCAGCAGCACCCGTACGCAAATATAGAAACAAAATGCAACTGGTTTGCAAAAGGAACCCCCGGGTACGGATTGCCGGCAGGCGCTAAAATAAAAAAGCCCTTGGAAAGCAGCCAAGAGCTTGTTTCTTAAAGGGATGAAAGAAACGAAACGGTTATTCCCAGCGGAGGCTGCGGTCGTCGCCGCCTTCTTCTTCCTCGCCGTGGCTTTCGTACTGGGAGAAGTCAAAGTCAGGCATCAAATCCGTCTTTACGTGGTCTACCGTTTCCCGCAAAGCATCAATAAACTTGTCGAAGTCTTCCTTGTAGAGGAAAATCTTGTGCTTCTCGTACACAAACCCGTCGTCCTTGAAGCGACGCTTGCTCTCCGTAATGGTCAGGTAGTAATCGTTAGAACGCGTTGATTTGACATCAAAGAAGTACGTTCTTTTACCTGCTCGTACACGTTTTGAAAAAATTTCTACTTTTTCGTTTTCTTTGTTCTCTTCCACAACCTAGAATTTTAATTGACTGAGGGTAAAATTATAACTTGGCTGGCACTTAGGCAAGCAGGGGCCGGTAACTTATTGGTTTAAGAGTCTTCCATATATTACCCGCTGCATACTGCCTCTGGTTCAGGGGGCAAACCCGGTAAATCAGGCCGTTACGCCTCGTATGCCGCAGGAACGCAAGTATTACCTCAAAGCAAATATAAAAATTTACCCGTTACCTGATACCCCGGGCCCCATTTTTTTATGGTCCGGGCGGGTACCGCTCCGTGGGGGATACAGCCGGATGGTCCACGGCGGCGGCTACCGGTTACGGCAATGGGTTCCTGCTCACCCGTAACTTACCCGTTGTCCGTTCCCGTCATCACCCTTGCACCGGTCCGTTGGCCGGCCCCAACGTCCGTCCGAACGGGGCGACCCGACCCGCACCGACACCGGCTTCGCAGTGCAACATTGGCCGGACGAACGGCTCTTTTTCCTGGAATCTCCCCTTCTTTTGTACATAATTTTTTGCCCGCGGCCATCCCCGGATAATTCAGCGGGAAACTGCCTGTACGCCGCATTCGCACATTTGCTCCTTTTTATAGTACCACCAAGTTCGATTTTTCGTACATGCGTCATTTCATAACTACTTGACGGTGTACCCGTTTTGGTGTATTTTGCTCCTTTTGGCGGAAACAACCGTCCCCATTTGGAGCCATAAGGCGCTTCTGAAGCGCGCAAAAACGGATCTTCCGGCCCGTTTTCCGGCAAGAAAAACCGGTGGTATTACATGGGTGACTTCCGCCGGTAAAGGCGGTCGCAAACCGGGTCAGGCGCCGGTACCTTTGCAGCCTGAAGTCATTCTGCTGACGCAGCCGGCGGTCAAGTGAGGACCCGGCCGGCTCCCGGCGGAGCGAATTGTGTACGAAACGGTAAAATCCATACAACCCAAAGAAATACCAGAAAGGAGGAATTAGTTACTTCAAACCGGGAGGCTGCGATATAGGCGGGATGGGAAAGAGGAGGAAGGACCCGGTGTCTTCAAACCAATGTTTCACAAAAACCCGTTTTTTATGAAAAAAGCATTATTGTGCGGCCTGTTGCTGACGTTCGGATCAGTGGTATCATTTGCCCAAACCCTGATCGGGTACCAACAAAAAGGCCGGGCTTCTTATTACGCCGCCAAATTTCAGGGCCGCCGTACGGCCAGCGGTGAATCCTTCAATAACAAAGAGCTTACTGCGGCGCACCGTACCCTGCCTTTCAATTCCCTGCTCAAAATCACCAATACGGCCAATGGCAAGGAAGTAGTGGTAAGGGTAAACGACCGGGGTCCCTTCAGCCCAAACAGAATTCTTGACATCTCCAAAGCCGCCGCCGATCAACTGGACATGGTCCGGGCCGGCGTTGCCACTGTCACCGTTGAAGTAGTAGGCGTGGACGGCATGGTTGCCACCCTGCCCACGGCCTACAACGCCCAGAGCCCCGTCATCAATCCGCTCCAATCGCGGACCCTTACCGCCCAGCCGGTAGCCCTCAATGCCAACTTTGCCACCCTGCCGGGCCGCAAGCCCGCCGCCGACGAACACTTCACCATTGGCAGCTACAGCCTGTGGGGAACGGCCAAAAACCCCGACGGCTACGGCGTGCAGGTAGCCTCCTATGAGGATTTGAACAACGCCAAAGACCTTTGCCAAAAACTGATCGCCAGGAAGCAGGAAGCCGTATTCATCAGCGTGGAGCCGTCCAAAGGCGGTAAACTTTACCGCGTACTGGCCGGTACGTTCCGGGGTCGCCGCGACGCCCAGCAGTACCTCAGCCAACTGGAGCAGATCGGGTTCGAGGGCATTATTTGCCGCTACACCCGCTAATTTTTCAGGGTTTATTCGTTATATAGCAATACATAACGAATAAACCTCCTTTGGCTACTCCTACTTTAGATTTAAAACAGGTCCGGGAATTCGGTAACATCGAGTTCCTGGCCCGCCAGTTGGTGGAAGGCTTTATTACGGGCTTACACAAATCCCCTTTCCACGGCTTCTCGGTGGAGTTTGCCGAACACCGGCTGTACAATACCGGTGACACCACCCGCCACATTGACTGGAAGGTATTCGCCAAAACGGACCGCCTGTACACCAAGCGTTACGAAGAAGAAACCAACCTGCGCTGCCAGGTGCTGCTGGACGTGTCGCCGTCCATGTACTACCCCGCCGAGACCAACGGCAAAATTACGTTCAGCATCATGGCGGCCGCCTGCCTGGCGTACCTGCTCCAGAAGCAGAAGGATGCCATCAGCATCTGCACCTTCGCCGACCAGATCGAAACCCACACGCCTACCCGCTCCACGCCGACGCACGTGCACAAGCTTTTCCTGCTGCTGGAAGGCTTGCTCAACGCCCCCAAGCCCACCCAAAAGACGGCAGTAGCCGAAGTGATCCACCAACTGGCCGACAAGATCGGCAAGCGGTCCCTGGTCATCATCTTCAGCGATATGTTCGAGAACATCGCCCAGGCCGACCACCTGTTCTCGGCCTTGCAGCACCTCAAGCACAACCAGCACGAAGTGTTGCTGTTCCACGTGATTGACAAGAAGACGGAGACGGATTTTGACTTCGAGGACCGCCCCTACGAATTCATTGACCTTGAAAGCGGGGAAAGGGTAAAAGTGCAGGCCGGCCAGGTAAAAGACTACTACCGGAAGTACATCCAGGAGTTCAACGCGTCGCTGAAACTCAAGTGCGGGCAGTACAGGATTGATTTCATCGAGGCCGACATCAGCAGCGGTTTCGACCAAATCCTGCAAACGTACCTGATCAAAAGATCGAAGATGCACTAACCCCGGGGGCCTTGTCTGATTTTTACTTGCCAAACGTTCTTTACCGCCTTTCTTTACGCCTCCTCCGGGCCGCGCTGGTCGTGGTGGGTTGCCTGGCTGGGGAGCAAAGCCCGGCGCAATACCTGGGCGGCCACTACGGCTACTCGTTTCTGCGCCTCCCTACCCACGCCCCCCTCGCCGCCATGGGCGGTGTCAACATCTCGCAACGCGACCGGAACGTGAATTTCTTCCTGTCCAACCCGGCGCTGCTGAGCGAAGAGACGGACAAAAACGTTTCGCTGAGCTATTCCCCGTACTACGCCGGCATTGCGCACTCCTCGGTTGCCTACGCCGACCGGCACGGCAAGAACGGGCACTGGGGGGCGGCCATTCAGTACCTGGACTACGGTACGATGGAAGAAACGGACCCCACCGGGGCCGTACTGGGTACGTTTTCGGCCCGGGAATACGCAGCCGTGCTGGGCTACGCCCACACCATGGCTCCGTACACCATCGGCGTGAACCTGAAGTTGGCCGGTTCGCACCTGGCCCAGTACAGCGCCTTTGCCGCGCTGTTCGACATTGGCGGGGTATTCAAGCACCCCGTTCACGACTGGACGCTGGGCCTGCTGATCCGGAACGCCGGCTTTAACCTCAAACAGTACACGCCCGACGCCTCCACGCCGCTGCCCTTTGACGTGCAACTGGGCACGAGCTTCAAACCAAAGTTCATGCCCCTCCGTTTCACCCTTACTGCGCACCACTTGCACCGCTTCGACGTTGCCTACGACGACCCGGCCCTCCGCACCACGATTGACCAGAACGGACAAGAAGTGGCACGAAAAACGACGTTTGCGGACAAACTGGCACGGCACTTCTCGTTTGGCACGGAATTGTCACTGGGCAAGCCCTTGAAGGTAATGGCGGGGTACAATCACCTCGTGCGCCGGGAGATGCGACTGGAAGAACGGCCGGCCGGGGCGGGCTTTTCCCTGGGAGCGGCTTTACAGGTAAAGGCGTTTGGGCTGGCGTACGCCCGGTTCTTCCAGCATACGGGCGGAGGCGTCAGCTACCTGACGTTGACCGGGAACCTGAAAAACCTCCGTGGCAAAAGGCTTTAGGGTAAAATATTCCCCAGTTTTCACGTTAATTCTTTAAACACTTTTGCGAATTACCAAGAAATGAAAGAAGAATCTGACTACCTGACTCCCAAGCAGATCGTGGCGGAGCTGGATAAATACATTGTGGGGCAGCACGACGCCAAGCGCAACGTGGCCATTGCCCTGCGCAACCGGTGGCGTCGCATGCACGCCCCCAGCGACATGCAGCAGGATATTGTGCCCAACAACATTCTCATGATCGGGGCGACCGGGGTGGGTAAAACGGAAATTGCCCGCCGCCTCGCCAAAATTGCCGATGCGCCCTTCACCAAGGTGGAAGCCAGCAAGTTTACGGAGGTAGGCTACGTGGGCCGCGACGTGGAAAGCATGGTGCGCGACCTGGCGGAGCAGTCGGTACACATGGTGAAGGCGGCCAAGAAAGAAGAGGTAAAAGCCCGGGCTACCCAAATCGTGGAAGACATCATCCTCGACGCCCTGATTCCGCCCATGAAAAAGACGGCGCCGCCGGCGGGCTTTTTTGCCCCCTCCAACAACGACGACATGCCCACCAGCGACCAGGAGCTGAACGAACGGACCCGGGAACGCTTCCGCGAAAAGCTGCGGAACGGCGAACTGGAAGAACGCAAGGTCGAGATCAACATCCAGCAAAGCGCCAATTCGGGCGTCGGCGTGGCCGGCCCGGGCATGGACGAGATGACGATGATGAACATCCAGGAGATGATCGGCGGGATGCTGCCCAAGAAAACCAAAAAGCGCAAAGTCTCCATTGCCGAGGCCCGGCGCATCCTCCTGGAGGAGGAATCGTCCAAGCTGATTGACATGGATGAGGTGAAGGAAGAGGCCATCCGGAAGGCCGAGAACATGGGCATCATTTTCATTGACGAAATTGACAAGGTGGCTTCTTCCCGCGGTAGTGGGGGCGGTGGTCCCGACGTGAGCCGGGAAGGCGTGCAGCGTGACCTGCTGCCCATCGTGGAAGGCAGTACCGTTAACACGAAGTACGGCGTCATCAACACCGACCACGTGCTGTTCATTGCCGCCGGGGCGTTCCACGTCTCCAAGCCGTCTGACCTGATTCCCGAGTTGCAGGGCCGCTTCCCGATCCGGGTGGAGTTGCAAAGCCTGACGCAGGACGACTTCTACCAGATCCTCAAAGAGCCCAAGAATGCCCTCACCAAACAGTACGAAGCCCTGCTGAAGGCCGAAGAGGTAGACCTTTCCTTCCAGGACAGCGCCTTGAAGAAAATCGCGGAAATTGCCTTCCAGATCAACGCCGAAGTGGAAAACATCGGGGCCCGCCGCCTCCACACGGTGATGAGCCACCTGCTCAACGAGTTCCTGTTCGACGTACCCGATTTGATCGGGGCCAACGCCAAAATCAGCATTACGTCCGAAATGGTAGCCGAACGCCTGGATGGCCTGGTGAAGAACCGGGACCTGAGCCAATATATCCTGTAGGCAGCAATTCGCTGTCAAACCGCAGATGGGGGACGATCACCCGAAACCATTGATCGCAGGATAAACCAAAAAAGCCTCCCGTTGGGGAGGCTTTTTTGTTGCAACAGTACTTTGGTTCGTTACGCGGTAGCGGTGCAGAACTCTTCGAAGGCCATTGTCAGGTGGTTGGCGATCATTTCGGCGTTGCGGCCCTCAATGTGGTGCCGCTCGATGAAATGCACCAGTTCGCCGTCCTTGAACAGCGCCATGGCGGGCGAAGAGGGCGGGTACGGCAGAAAGAACTCACGGGCCGTTGCCACGGCGTCCTGGTCTACACCGGCAAACACCGTTACCAGCCGGTCGGGCTTGTACGGGCTGCGTTGCAGGGCCAGCTTTACGCCGGGACGGGCCGCGCCGGCCGCACATCCACACACTGAATTCACCACCACCAGCGTAGTACCGGACTGGTTTTCCAGTACCTCTTTTACCTGGTTGGCGGATTTTAACTCTTGAAAGCCCGCTACGACTAAGTCTTGCCGCATGGGGGCTACTAATGGTTCAGGATACATAAGGCAATTTTGAATGTTAGGTGTTAAAAGCTAAGTTAAACGAAGTACTTTATTTTGAATGCAATCAATTCTGCTAATCCTTTCATCTTGAGAATCCTGATCCGGGCTTACATGAATCCCAATTCCAGCTTGGCTACCTCCGACATCATGTCCTGGGAGTAGGGCGGATCGAAGGTAAGCTCCACCTGCACGTCGTTGACGCCTTCGATCTTGCGCACTGCCTGTTCTACCTCACCGGGAATGCTGCCCGCCGACGGGCACGCCGGCGAAGTCAGAGTCATCTGAATGTACACGTTGTTTACGGGGTAAATCTTAATGTCGTAGATCAACCCGAGTTCGTACACGTCCACGGGAATTTCGGGGTCGTAGACCATCTTGATGGCCTGGATGATATTCTCCTTCAGTTCCGCATCGTTCATGGCAGTAGTTGAGGTCATATGCTTGTATAGTTAGTGCAATCATTTCGCCTGGAGCTTCGCCTGGTAGGCGAGGCTGTCCAGTTTCATCTGCTTGACCATTGAGGCGAGGCCGTTGGAACGCGTCTGCGCCAGGTGGCCGCTCATGCCTACCTTGTCGATGAAGTACAGGTTGGCCTTGGCTACGTCTTCGGGCTTCTGGCCGGACAACGCCCGGATCAGCAGCCCGATCAGTCCCTTTACAATGATGGCATCACTGTCGCCTTCAAAAAGCACTTTCCCGTCCTCCCCCAGGTGCGAATGCATCCACACCTGCGACTGGCACCCTTTGATCTTGTACGCCTCCGTCTTGTACTGCTCGGGCAGCGGCGGCAGCTTCTTGCCCACGTCAATGATGTATTCGTACTTGTCCGACCAGTCCTCAAACAAAGAGAACTCATCAATAATCTCGTCCTGTATCTCGTTGATGGTCATCCAATCAGTATTTAATGGGCGCCGCCTCGTTAGCAGCGTCAGGGCCGGAATAAGCAATTACGGCGTTTTCAACCGTGTATCCATTTGCCGTAACGTTGTGTACCACCAGCGGATTACTGCCGTCCACCCGGTAGATTGCTACGAAGTCACGCACAAACCGGTCGGAAGTATGGATGGGCGTTACCCGGGCCACCTTCCTCCGGTCCTCCAGTGAGAGTTTGCCGTATATTTCCCGAATGGCTTCTGCCGGCGGCATCGGATCAAGCCAATCAGCACTTATAATCAGCGAGTACTGAGCGTCAATGCCAAAAGTATCCGTAGGAATCAGTAGTACCAGTTGGAAAGGTTTTCCCTCCTTCCGATACTCCTCTATCAACTTGGTAGCAAAAGTTAAAGTCACCATTTGTTTTTTAGCCAAGGAAAAATAC
>CADCTQ010000307.1 GCA_902805615.1 uncultured Cytophagales bacterium | reverse complement strand
TCCTTCCTTCAAGGCTACGATTAGGACACGTTTGTAAAATGGCTTTGAAACGCCGTTCGAAGCCGTCAGTGGGACACTGACGGCGGCGTGGGGATCTTTGTAAGCGTGGTTCCATGTCTTGGTCAGCATCGCTGTTGCCGCGGTCAGTGTCTTCACTGACCGCCTTTTTGCTCATTTCAAAGATGTGTCCTAATCGTAGCCTTTCTTCAAGGAGGGGACAGGGGTGGTTCTCCGCTGGCAATACACCTATGCCTTAAAATCAAAGACATACCAGTCTGTTGATTGGTTGCGGCGGCTTACTGCTGGGCCAGCAGGTAGGTCAGCAGCGCGTTGAAGTTCTCCTGCTCCAGCACCTCGCCGAAGTAGTCGGGCATGAGGGTGTATTTGGAGCCCTGCTTTTCGGCAATGTCACTTTTGGCGACCGAAAACTCCTCGCCCCCCGGGTTGGCAAACACCAGCACCTGGCCTTCCTCGCGGCGGTAGAGGCCGGTAAGCACCTTCCCGTTCTTGAGCCGGATGGTATAGGTGCGGAACGCCTCGGAGATGTTGCGGTTGGGGTCCAGGATCTTGGTAGCCAGCAACTGGGCCCCCCAGTTGCCCACGCCGTCGAGCTGGGGACCCACCAGGCCGCCCTCCTTTTTGATCTGGTGGCAGGGCGAACAGTTCTGGATGAAAATCACCCGGCCGGATTCCTGCTGAATTTGGGCGGAGGAAAATTTGGCCAGCCGGTGCCGGATGAGCGTTTCCCGCTCCTGGTTCACCGGGTCCACGTTGGCCGTCAGTTCCCGGTAGTCGCGGCGCTGGGCGTCGGACGCGTTGAGCAGGAGGCGTTCCTCCACGTTGGGGTCGAGCAGCACGCGCGGGTTCAGCTTGCCGCCGCGCACCTGTGCCAGCAGGGCCGTCTTGCCGTCGGGGGAAGCCGCCAGGGCTTTGACCAGCGCCAACTGGAAGTCCAGCGGCGCGCCCTGGAGGGCTTTGACCAGGCTGCCCGTCAGGCCGGGCAGGACGAATTCGCCCATGGCCCCGGCAATTTCCTTGCGGAAAGAAACCGGTTGCCGGCCGTCCGCCAGCAGTGCACCCACCAGGGGCGCGTGGGCGGTGGCGTCCAGTTGCAGCAGGGTGCGGGCGGCGGCCACTTTCACGAACGGGTCGGTGAGCGGGTCGGCCAGGCAGGCTTTCACCTGGGGCGTAAAGTCAGCCAGCTTATGGGTGCCGATCACGCCCAGGGCAAACTTCTGCCGGTTGGCCAGTTCGCGGGGGCCCACGGGCGGCACGGCAACCACGGCCGGCGCGAATTTCCCGGCGTGCAGGTAGCCGGCCGGGCCGTACGTGATTTCCAGGTACCCCCGCTGCCCGCGGTACTGGCGCAGGTCCCAGAGGGTGTCCAGTTGCCACTCCGGCCGGGCGTCTTTCATCAGGCGGGTTTGGGCAAGGACCACCGCCGTGTCGGCGGCCGAGCGGAGCCGGACCACGTGCCCGGAGGGGGCGCTGCTTTCTCCCGACGCGAGGCGGTCGCTGAGGACGACCGAGAAGGAAAGCGAGTCGGGAATCTCGAAGACCGGCGAGTGGATGGCGCCCTTGAAGCCCGACTGGTCAAAGCCAATGAAGGATGAGGTATCCGTAGCGGTCTTTTTGGTGTAGGTGAATACCGGGTTGCGCTGGAGCATGGTGATGCCGCTGGTCTGGTACGTCCACGCGTTGCGCGCCCCGAGGAACGAGCCGGCCAGCGCGGCGCCCCAGTCGAGCAGGCTTTTGCCGGCCTGGCCGCCGCGCTGGGAAAGGCCCTGCTGGAGCGTGTTGTAGAGGCTGTACTGGGTGGAGAGGTCCCCGGCAAACTTCTGGCGGGCAAAGGCCACCACCGGGTCCATGGCCGAACCGGCGGCGTACCGGGCCACGTGTTGCAGGATGGGCACGAGTCGTTCTTTGGGCACCGCGTGCGCCGTTGCGTAGCGGAACAGGAACTGCCCGGCCGCCGCCGAAGGAACCCCCGTCATCACGCCGGCCAGCACCTCGGTGTCCCCGGCGTCCCAGGATTGCGCGGTTACGGCTTCGGCCAGCCGTTCCTGCCGGAGCAGCGTGCGCAGGCCCAGCCGCGCCGTGTAGCGCAGGTGCGTGTCGTGGGCGGGAATCTGCCGGTCGAATGCCAGCAGGGCTTTTACCGTTTCGGCCGTTGGGTACGCCGGCATCGCTTCCGCGGCGGCCCGCTGCACGTGCGGATCGGGGTCCCGCAACGCCTTGAGGACGGCCCCGGCGTACTGGCCGGCGGGGTCCCGGGCTTCTTTGAGCACCCGCAGGGCGTGCGTCCGTACCAGCGCCTCCGGGTGCGCCAGCGACCGGCTCAGCAACGCACCGGGCAACGCCCCCAGGCGGTGGAGCACCCACAGCCCGTGGCTGTAGGGGACCGGGCCGGTACCCTCTCCTTGCAGCAGTTCCTGCACCGGGGCCACGGCGGCCGCGCCGATGCGCTCCACCAACTGGTCGGCGGCCGTCAGGCGCACCGGCAGGTTGGGGTGACCCAGGGCCTGGAGGAGTTCAGTAGCCGGGGCGGCCGACCAGTCGCGGCGTTCCGGCCGGGCGGGCTGCTTGCCGTCCCCGGTGTAGGTGATGCGCCAGATGCGGCCCCGGATGCGGTCGCGGCCGGGGTTGTTGAGGGGCACTTCGTAGTGGCCGATGATGCGGTTGTAAAAATCCGCCACGTACAGCGCCCCGTCGGGGCCCATCTTTACGTCCACCGGCCGGAACCAGGGATCGGCGCTCAGCAGGAAATCCGCTTCGGCGCGGGCTACGGGCGTAGAACCCTGGTAGGAGAAGGAGTTGCGGTACACCCGCGAAGTAACCACGTCGCCCAGGAACAGGTTGCGCCGGTAGTCGGGCGGAAAGCGTTCGTCGGCGTAGTAGGCCAGTCCCGACAGGGCCGTAGACTCCTTGCCCTGCTGCTTCATGGCCGGGGCGAAGCCAACGCCTTCTTCCTTCTTGCCGAAGTGCGGGTAGTCGGCGCCGGTGATGAGCTGGTAGAGGGGGGAGGAGTGGCAGTCGGACGAATACAGGTAGCCGCGTTCATCGAACACCATCCCGAAGGGGTTCACCCGCCCGTAGGTCGTCTGCTCCACGCGGCTGCCGTCGGGGCGGAAGCGGAACGTGTTGCCCGACTCCATGCGCACCGAATCGCCGTCCTTGCCGGCCACGCGGGACGTGTTGGTAAAGCCGTGGCAGGCGTGCACCCAGCCGTCGAAGCCCCGCGTGAGGTTGCTCACCATGCCGTGGGTGTCTTTGTAGCCGAACGGTCCGAGCACTTGGTGGCTGCTTTCGGCTTTGCCGTCGCCGTCCGCGTCGGTGAAGCGGTAGAGGTTGGGAATGCTGTGGGCCACGGCCCCGCCCGGCACGGGCAGCACGCCGATGGGAATGTTGAGCGTATCGGCCAGGTGGGTGAACCGGTCGGCCTTGCCGTCGCCGTCGGCGTCTTCGAGCACGGCAATGCGGTCTTTGCCCTGGCCGGGATTGGCCGCGAAGGGGTACTCAAACGACTCGGTCACCCAAAGCCTTCCCCTGGCGTCGAAGGCCAGGTTGATGGGTTTGCCGATCTGCGGTTCGGCGGCGAAGAGTTCGATCTTGAAGCCGGGGGGAAGTTTGAAGCCGGCCATTTCTTCCTCCGGCGACTGCGGCTCGGTGGTGCGGACGTGTTCACTGAAGGCGCTGCCGCTGTACTTTGCCGCTTCCGGCGACGCTTCCGCTTCCGTACGGACGGGCGGCTTGGCGGTGTCGGGGCGGGAGAGGTAGGCACAACCTGCCAGGATTGCCGCGGGCAGGAGGGCCGCCACTATACTTTTTCCGGAAACGATCATGCAAATGGTGGTTTTTGGGGTATAAGACAAATTTGGTGGGGACCCGGCTCCCGCAAAGGCTGGTGAAGCGGGTGGTGAAACCCTTCGCTTCCCATCGGAACGGGAGATTTCAAATATAAGCGTGCACCGGCACATTGGCGTCCGGCGGATACGCCTTTGCGTAAATATATAGTACGGGTAAGGGGCCGGCTACCCCTACCCGGGCCGGAACAAAATTGCAAGGGCGGCGCGGTACCAGGATCGCCACAAAATCACCAATGCACTAGAAAAACACCAGGGAAAGGTCGTCGTGAACCTTGGTGCCTTGGTGTCTTGGTGGCAATTCAGAAAAGGGTCCGTAGCATGGAGGTGAACACAAACGCATTGGTGGAAATCATCCCCCTGCCCCCTTCGGCTATCGCACCAACCTGCCCGCAAGGGGGACCGGTGGTGGGCGGGCTCCCCGGCAAGGAAACGGCCCGTACCCATTGAGCACCAACTGTCCCCTTGCTACGGCACCGCCCGGTACGGGGTCCCCCTGGCGGGTTTGCCCGTGCGTGAGGGAAGGGGGATGACTTTCCGGTAAAACTTTGATGACCTCCCATCAACCCCTTAACTGACTAATATTTTTAATTTTTCGAATATATATTTGTTTTTTTTCTATTACCCCTTATTTTCGTCCGCAGCAATGCGGCGTGACGGTTGACCTGCTTCCCTTTTTAACCTGCGGTTGCCGGGCCTGACGGCACAACCGGTACACTACCTGACCTGGGCTTTTATGGAGATACCTGCCGAAAAGAGCGTGGAAACGAAACGCAACCCTGCCGGGTCGCCCGACCGCCAGCTGGTGGAGCGGCTCCGGACGGGGGATGCCCTGGCGTACCGTTCGCTGTACCTGATCTACCACAAGCGGCTCTACGCTTTCGCGTATTCCTACTTCAAGTCCCGGGAAATTTCGGAAGAGATCGTCCACGACGTGTTCGTGAAAATATGGGAGTGGCGGGAGCGGCTCGACGAAAAGTATTCGTTCAACAGCTTCATCTTTACCACCGCCCGCAACATCATCATTGACACCCTGCGCAGGTATTCGGTCGAGCAACTCTACCGCAAGGAGTTGCAGTACCGGCTCGACGCCCTCCACAACCGCACGGAGGACGAACTCACTTTCGCCGATTACGAAGCCATTGCCCGGCAGGCCGTGGAGAAGCTGCCCCAGAAGCGGCAGGTGATCTTTACGCTGAGCCGCCAGCACCACATGTCGTACGCCGAGATTGCGCAGTCGCTGGGCATTTCCCAGAAAACGGTGGAAAACCAGATGAACAAAGCCCTCAAATTCATAAAAGAGTACCTCTCCAAGCACGCTGACCTGACGGCCGCCCTGCTCTTGGCCTTTCTGCCTTTTTAACGCTTTCCGCCTCCGCAAACGATTTGCAGTGTAGTGAGTAACTGTACTGATGATGGAGGTTATGTAGGAAAAAGGAGTAACCACGGAGACACGGAGGGCACGGAGAAAAAGGAGAACAAACTGAACCGCAAAGAGCGCAAAGAAGACGCAAGGACCGCAATGGCAACGCGTATTTCTTTGCGCCCTTTGCGTCTCCATTGCGATCCTTGCGGTTAAGTGCTTTTCTTTGCGCCCTTTGCGTGAACCTCTTTTCTCCAAAAAGACGCGATAAATCGCGTCTCTACGCCAGGTCCTCCGGGTCTCCGTGGTACATTTTATTCCCCATAACTACCTCTTTTACCTCCTTCTTCAATTCAACCAACGCCCTTTCCGGCCCGCCGAATCCACGCGGGTGCCCCGGAAAGACCTCCCGGCCGCAATTCCCGAAAAAATTTTGCGGAAATTTTTTTACGCGAATAGGGGTAGGGGGTTTGCCGGACGTATACCTGTCATTACCTCCCAGCAGCCCGAGATGGAACCCGTCCCTTCCAAAGAACTCCTCGCCCGATTCTACCGCGGTCAGTGCACCGAGGCCGAACACCGCCTGGTGGTCACCTGGTTGCAGTCGGCCGCCGGGGAAGAAGCCGTGCACGCGGCCATGGAAGACCAGTGGGAAGGCTTGAAAAAGGAACAGGTGAAGGGCCCGCCCGACGACCAGCAACTCTTCGACCGCATCCAGGCTTCCATCCAGCCGCCCGCCGCCCGTACCCGCCCGGGCCTCGCCGGGAGGACCCTCCGCCTGGCGGCCAGCCTCGCCGGCATCCTGCTGGTGGCGGGCCTGGCCTACTGGCTGCTCGTGGTGCCGCGGGAGGTGACGTACGCCAGCGACTACGGCCAGACGCGGACGGTCGCCCTGCCCGACGGGTCCAGGGTGGTGCTCAACGGCAACTCCCGCATCCGCCTGGTGAACGACTGGGGCACGGACCGGCCCCGGACGGTGCAACTGGAAGGCGAAGCCTTTTTCTCGGTGGTGCACACCCGCAGCCACCAGCCCTTCGTGGTGCGCACGTCCGACCGGTTCGCCGTGCAGGTGCTGGGCACGCAGTTCAACGTGTCGAGCCGGCAGAGCGGCACCCGGGTGATCCTCAACGAAGGCCGCATCGCCCTGGACCTGCGCGACGCCCGGGCCCCCGCGGCACAGGCCCGCAAGGTGGTGATGCAGCCGGGGGAACTGGTGGAATTCAAAGAAGACCCCACGGCCTACACCCGGCGCATGGTCAATGCCGAACTGTTTTCGGCGTGGACCGACAACAAGCTCATTTTGCAGAATACCAGCCTCCGGGAAATCATTACCGTGCTGGAAGAGAGTTACGGTTTCCGGGTGCGCGTCACCGACCCGCAACTGCTGGCGCAACAGGGTTCCGGCTCCATCCCGACCGACGACCCGGAGGTATTGCTGGCGACCATTGCCGAAGTATTTGATTTGCAGATGAACCGAAACGGCGTGCGGGTCACTTTCTCGCCCTCACCCTAATACCCGTCAACCCCCGTTTGGCCCGCTTCCCATTCCCCGTTCCGGCGGGGCCGTGACCCTTATTGTCCTAAAAAACGCAATCCGTATGAGAAGAAACTGGTACCCTTTCCTTTTTTGCGCGGTGGGGCTGGCCGGCCCGCCGGCAATGGCCCAGACGTCGCCCCCTGCGCAGTACGCCCTCCACCAGCCGGGCGACGCCCCGGAGCCGCCGCAGGAAGAACGCCGAAGCCTCGCCTCCGTGCTGCTCGAACTCGAACGCCGGTTCAACGCCTCCATCGCCTACCGGTCCGAACTGGTGCAGGACAAGGTGGTGGACAAACAAGACCTTCCGGTTTCGTCGCTCGAAGAGGCGCTGGACGTGCTGCTGAAAGGCCACAACCTCAAGTACAAGAAGATCAAAGCCGCCGTGTACGTGCTTTCCGCCGACGAGCGGCAACTGCGCGAGGTGCCCAAGGCCAAGGAGAAAACGTTTTCCACCCCGTCCCCCGAAAGCAGCCTGCGGCCCGTGACCCTGCCCCTCATGGGTGGCAATAAGGTGAGCGTCCCAACGGCGGCCGTGGCCGTCACCGGCACCGTCACCGAAGAGGGGAGCGGGCAGGGCATCCCGGGGGTGACCGTGCTGCTGAAGGGTACCACCACCGGCACCACCACCAACGAAAGCGGCAAGTACGCCCTCAACGCCCCGCAGGAAGACGGCACGCTGGTGTTTTCCTCCATCGGTTACGTCACCCGGGAAGTGCCCATCGGGGGGCGCACCACCCTTGACGTGGCCCTGGCCGCCGACGTCAAAGGCTTGTCGGAAGTAGTGGTGGTCGGTTACGGCACGCAGCGCCGCAGCGACCTGACCGGCTCGGTGTCTTCCATCTCGGAGGCCGAAATCAAGGCCACGCCCGTCACTTCCCTCGACCAGGCCCTCCAAGGGCGGGCCGCCGGCGTGCAGGTGATCAACAGCAGCGGCGCCCCGGGCGGGGCCGTGTCGGTGCGGGTACGCGGCACGGGCTCCATCAACGCCGGCAGCGAACCGCTCTACGTCGTGGACGGCTTTCCGCTCTACAACGACAACAACGAAACCAACCCCGCCGGGCCGGGCATTCCCAACGGGGGCGCCCAGAACGCCCTGGCTTCCCTCAACCCCAACGACATCGAATCCATCGAAGTGCTCAAGGATGCCTCGGCCACGGCCATCTACGGCGCCCGGGGGGCCAACGGCGTGGTGCTCATCACGACCAGGCGCGGCAAGGCCGGCCAGAGCAACATTGACTTGCAGGTGTACTACGGCGTGCAGCAACTCCGCCGCACCCGGCCCATTTTCAACGCCGTGGAGTACGCCGGGTACCTGGTGGAAAAGGACGTGAACGCCAGCATTGCCCCCGCGCCCAACCGCGGCTACAACATTGACTGGAACTTCCTCGATTCGGTGCGCACAGCCGGCACCGACTGGCAGGAGGAAACTTTTCGCCCGGCGCCCATCCAGAACTACCAGCTCTCCTTCTCGGGCGGCACCGACAAGATCCGCTACGCCATCGGCGGCAACTACTTCAACCAGGACGGCATCATCGTCAATTCCAGGTTCAACCGCTACTCGCTGCGGGTGAACCTGGACGCCGACCTGAACCGGTGGCTGAAGGTGGGCAACAACCTGTCGGTGTCGCGCACGGTCAACCACGGCGTGGTGACCGAAAACGAAGGCGGCGTGTACGGCCGGGGCGTGGTGTCGGGCGTGTTCCAGACCTCGCCGCTCGACCCGGTGCTGGTGACCGAGGAAAACAACGCGAAGTTGTACCCCACGCAGGCCGTGGGCGATTACGCCGGCTACAACAACCCGCTGGGCATCGCGCAGGGCCGCAAGAACGTGACGGGCAACAACCGCCTCATCGGCGACATTTACGGCGACGTGCGCCTCCTGGAAGGGCTCTCTTTCCGGCTCAAAGTCGGGGCGTCGGTGACCGACTCGCGGCGCAACGTGTTCTTCCCGTCCACCACCGGGGCGGGCCGCGAAGCCCGGGGCATCGCCTCCATCGGCGCCAACAGTTCCATCAACTGGCTGGTGGAAAACATCCTCTCCTACAACCGCACGTTCGGCCAGCGCCACGCCCTCAACGCCGTGGCCGTGTACAGCCTGCAGCGCAACTATTCCGAATCGCAGTACGGCGAGTCGTCCAACTTCGTCAACGACGTGCTGGAAGAATACAGCCTCGGCTCGGGCCTCACGCGGACGTCCCGGTCGGGGGCCTACGACTACGCCTTCAAGTCGTACACCGGCCGCGTCAACTACATTTTCGACGAAAAATACCTGGTGACGGTCACCACCCGCATGGACGGCTCTTCGCGGTTCGGGGCCGGCAACAAGTACGCCGTGTTCCCCTCGGCGGCCGTGGCCTGGCGCCTTTCCAACGAAAGCTTCATCCGGAACCTGCGCCTGGTGTCGGACCTGAAGGTGCGGGCCAGCTACGGCTTTACGGGCAACTCCGAGATCGGCGGGTACAAGTCGCTGAACCGGTTCGGGCAGGTCAACTACGTGCTCGACCGCCAGGAGGCGGCCGGCATCGCCCCCACCCAGGTGGCCAACCGGGAGTTGCAGTGGGAACGCACCCGGCAGTTCGACGTGGGCGTGGACCTGGGCGTGCTCGGCAACCGCATCGTGGTGGTGGCCGACTATTACCACAAGATCACCGACAACCTGCTGCTCGACATTGACCTGCCCAACTACACGGGCTTCAGCCGGGCCACCGTGAACGTGGGCGCCCTCGAAAACCGGGGCGTGGAACTGGCCATCAACAGCCAGAACCTCACCGGCGCACTGACCTGGAACACCTCGCTCAACATTGCCCGCAACCGCAACAAGGTCACCAAGCTCTACAATGCCAACCAGCTCGTGACGGGCTTCCTGGGCGGCGACGTGATCAAATCCAACGGCGGCAACGTGGGCATCATCAAGGTGGGCTACCCGCTGGGCGCCTACTTCGGGGCCATCTACGAAGGCGTGTGGCGCGACCAGCAACAGATCGAGGAGGTGGGTACCATGCCCGATGCCAAGCCCGGTACCGAACGCTTCCGCGACACCAACGGCGACGGGCAGGTAGACAGCAACGATTTTACCATCATCGGCAACGGCCAGCCCGACGTGGTGCTGGGCGTCACCAACACCTTTGCCTACAAGGGCGTCAGCCTGAGCGTGTTCATGAACGGCATGCTGGGCTACGACATCTTCAACCACGCCAAGGCCCGTTCGGAAAGCACCAACGGCGGCGAAAACAAGTTCAGGTCGCTGCTCGACCGCTGGACCATCGACAACCCCGACGCCCGCTACCCGGCCGCCGGCATCCAGCCCTTCGACGGGGCCAGCACCCGCTACATCGAAAGGGGCGATTACCTGCGCGTGAAAAACATCACGCTGGGCTACCAGCTGCCGGCCGGCCTGGTGAAGGGCGTGCGCAATGCCCGCCTCTACCTGAGCGGCGACAACCTGTTCACCTTCACCAACTACAGCGGTTTTGACCCCGAAGTGAACTCGGCCGGCGTGAGCAACACCATCATGGGCCTCGACATGAACGCGTACCCGTCCGTGAAAATATACCGCATCGGCCTGGACCTCGGCTTTTAGAACCCGGTCCGGCCCAACACCCCACCACGTTTCATCCACTCGCTCATGAACATACCCTACCAAACCTTATCCCGCCGGCTGGCGACGCTTTGCGGCGGGCTGCTCGTCCTGGCGGCGTGTCAGCAGGATTTCCTGGAGGAAAAACCCTACGACTTCATTTCGTCCGACAACTTCTTCAAATCGGAAACCGACGCCCGGGCGGCCGTGGTGGCTACCTACGAGCCGCTCAAAAACCTGTCGGTGGCCGCCATCAACCTGGGCGACGTGGCCGCCGACGTGGGCGACCACTACCTCTACGTGGCCGGCACCTCCATTCAGCAGATCGAAAACCTCAACTACACGGCCAACGACAACGACATCCGCGACTGGTACAGCAACAACTACTCGATCATCAACCGCGCCAATACCTGCCTGGAAGCGATTCCGGCGGTGAAGATGGACGAAGGGCGCAAAGAGGGGCTGCTGGCCGAGTGCAAGTTCCTGCGGGCCCTGGCGTACTTCAACCTGGTGCGGGCTTTCGGGCCGGTGGCCATGCCGCTGCAACCCATCAAAACCCTCAAGGGCATCGAGCTGCCCCGCACGCCGGAAGCCGAAGTGTACGAGCAGATCATCAAAGACCTCACCGAGTCGGAAGAGCCGCTGCCCAAGGAGTGGCGCAACGCCTCGGCCACCGGGGCCGCCGAGGCCAACACCGGCCGGGCCACGCGGGGCGCCGCCAAGGCCCTGCTGGCGAAGGTGTACCTCTTCCGGAAGCAGTACCAGCTGACGGTGGACAAAACCGGCGAGGTGATGGGCCTGGGGTACGGCCTCTTCGAAAACTACCGCGACGCGTTCGTGCCCGAAACCAAGAACGGCAAGGAACACATTTTCTCCATCCAGTACGAGGCCAACCAGGCCCTGCGGGGGCAGGGGAGCCCGGTGGCCCGCTGGACCACCGCCTGCTGTTCCAAGATTCTCAATACGAACCAGTGGTCGCAGGCCGGCGTGAGCGGCCGGTGGAAAGGCACCATCCCCGACCACTACCGCAAGTCCATCGTGTCGGCCGACCGCTGGATTGACCAGAACGGCAACGTGGCCGACACCTGGGCCGGGCCGGCCGCCTCCAAGTACTGGAACACCGGGCCGGTGAACCTGGCCGACGGCACCACCAGCGAAAACTTCCCGCTGCTGCGGTACGCCGACGTGCTGCTGATGCGGGCCGAAGCCCTCAACGCCCTGGGCGGGCCGACCCCCGAAGCCGTGGGACTGGTGAACCAGGTCCGGCAGCGGGCCCGGCGGGTGTACGAGTGGCCCGACGAAAAAACCAAGACGACCATGGTGTTCGTGCGGGAGGACGCCGACGCGCTGCCCGACGTACCGGCCGACGTGACCCAGGCGGAACTGCAAGCCATCATCGTGCAGGAGCGGGGCATCGAGTTTGCCACCGAAGGCCAGCGCAAGTGGGACCTGGTGCGGTGGGGCCTCTTCCTCGACGTGATGAAGGACTACCGGCCCAACGTGGACGAACGGCACCTGCTCTACCCGCTGCCCCAGGTGGAGGTTTCCCTCAACAAAAGCTGGCAGCAAAACTTCGGCTACTGACCATGAAAGGTTTTACCACGGAGACACGGAGGAAGATAGGGTTTGAACCCGATCCTATGGACACTGGACACGAATCCCTACAAGCCGGACCTGCTTCGGACTATCCGTAGGATAGGGTTTAAACCCTATCCTACTATCCTACTCCGAACCCTCCGTGGTAACCCCTTTTTTGAATCAAACCCTTTCCATTCAACCAACCTCATACGCGGAATGAAAAAACCTACGACATACGCACCGGTGCTGGTACTGGCGCTGCTGCTGGGCCTGCCGGCGCTGCCCGGTTGCAACCCGGAGGAGCAGTACGCCCAGCCGGCCAAGGGCCTGGGGGTGGTCCTGTACCTGACGCCCGACATGGATTCGACTTACCAGGTGCTGGCCCTGTCGGGGCTGGCCCCCCGCATCAACAAAGAAGGCGAGTTTACCGTCATTTCGCCCTCCAACGGCGCGTGGGCCGACTTCATCAGGACCAGCGACCTCTACGACTCGCTGCGGCAGGAGCGGTTCTGGCGCGGCGGCTCGGGGTTCAGCGACGTGCTGGGCTTCGGCTACAACTACGTGCTCACGGGCAAGAAGACCGCCGCCGACCTTACCGCCGCCGGCGCGGTGGCGCTGGGGAGCGAAAGGATGCGCTGGCAGATCGGCGCCGACGGCCGCATGTACGCCTACGACGGCGCCACGGGCCAGGAACTGGGCTCGGCGGCCATCCTGGAAAGCGACATCTCGCTGGGGGCGCCCAACGGCGTGATCCACAAGATTGACCGGGTCATCCGCCACCCCGGGTTTCCCGCCCGGACCCTGGCCGGGTACCTGGCCGACTCGGCGGCCTTTTCCACGCTGCGGGCGGCCTTCGCCCGGGTGCCCGCCTACGGGAAGCTCATCAGCGGGGGCGAAGGGGCTTTCACCGTGCTGGCCCCCAGCGACTCGGCCTTCGGGGCCTACTTCGACGCGCACCCCACCTACAAATCCCTCGACGCCATGCCCACCGACACGGTGGTGAGCCTGGTGAACCGGCTCCTCTACAAGGGCCTCATTTTCCCCGACCTGCTCAACGGCAACCTCACCCCGATTGCCCCGGTCCGGCCGGGGGTGACGCAGGTGCGGTCCCGCAAAGAATACTACTACGCCCTCGACGACCGCACGTACGCCAACCGGACCTATAACATCCGGGCCACGAACGGAGTGGTTCACCTGCTCAAACAGATTCCCTAGCCCTTACCTGAATTGACAATGAAGGTTGTAATGGGGAACAAAGTGGCTACAGCGCAGAACAAAGGGTCGCATTGCGGGAAAGAAGCGCATTGCGGGAAAGCGTCGCGTCGCGGCTCCCCTCCTCGGAGGGGCCG
>CADCTQ010000306.1 GCA_902805615.1 uncultured Cytophagales bacterium | reverse complement strand
TTCAAGAAGTTGTTCAACCAGGCAGAAATAGCCAAACTAAACCCCGAAGAGATGAGAACCTACGACGAAAGCCAAAAGATCTACTGGGACAACTACAGCGTCCTCCAAACTGCCAAGCACGAAGGCCGCGAGCAAGGAAGAGAGGAAGGAGCGAGTGAAAAAGCACTCCAAATCGCTAAAGAGATGAAGAACGAAGGTTTATCAACGGATCAGATTGTTCGAATCACTGGTCTATCCAAAGAACAGATCGAAAACTTGTGAGAAAGCCAAACTAAACCCTGAGGAGATGAGAACCTACGATGAAAGCCTGAAGACCTACTGGAAACCATAGCCCTGCGGGCAGCAGCATCCGAAATGCATGAAGAAAGTGTATTGTCTCAGCGGGCTGGGCGCCGACCAGCGGGTGTTTAAGTTCATCGAGTTGCCCGGCGTAGAAATGATCCACGTGAAATGGCTGCCCCCCGAGCGGCAAGAACCCATCGGCGCGTACGCCCGGCGGCTGCTGGCCCAGTTTGACGCGCAACAGCCGGTTACGCTCCTCGGCGTCTCCTTCGGCGGCATCGTCGCCCAGGAACTTGCCGCTCTCCTCCCCTGCCGCCGGGTAATCATCCTTTCCAGCATCAAAAGCCCGCGGGAAATGCCCTGGACGATCTCCCTGGTGCGCCACACGCGCGTACACCGGCTCGTGCCGGGATGGCTGCTGAAGGCGGGCAACACCCTGACGGGCAACTACTATTTCTCCATCCGCTCCCGCGCCGAGGCGCAGCTCCTGCGGGAAATTGTCCGCGACACCGACCCGGCATTCCTGCGCTGGGCGGTCAACGAAGTGGTGCGCTGGCAGCCCCCGGCGCCCGTGCCCAACCTGGTTCACTTCCACGGCATCGCCGACCGCATTTTTCCCGCCGGCCGCATCCGACACTTTACGGCCATTCCCGGCGGCGGTCACTTCATGATCGCCCAGGAGGCGCCACTGCTTTCCCGGCTGATTGCGGAGGCGCTGGACCGGCCCTGATGCGCGTGCCCTCCCGGTGACCAGCCGGTCAGCCGCCGTACTCGGCCACTTTCACCAGTTGCTTGCCCGTGTTTTCACCCCGGAAAAGTCCCAGGAAGGCGTCCGGAATGTTTTCGAAGCCCTCGGTCACGGTTTCTTCGTAGCGGATCTTGTCCTCTTTCACCCAGCCGGCCAGGGTTTTGATGCCCTCGCCGAAGCGGGCGGCGTAGTCAGTCACGATGAAGCCTTGCATCGTAGCCCGCTTGATGAGCAGCCGCGACTCCACCCGCGGCGCCACGGGCGGCTCGGTGGCGTTGTAGTAGGCAATCTGCCCGCAGATGGCAACCCGCGAAAAGTTGTTGAGGAGGGAATACACCGCATCGGTGACGGGTCCGCCCACGTTGTCGAAGTACACGTCCACGCCGTCCGGGCAGGCCGCGGCCAGTGACTCCCGCAGCTTAGGGGCCGTCTTGTAGTTGATGGCCGCGTCGAAGCCCAGTGTATCGGTCAGGTACTGCACTTTTTCGTCGGTGCCGGCAATGCCCACCGCGCGGCAGCCCTTGATCCTGGCCAGTTGGCCCACCACGCTGCCCACCGCGCCGGCCGCCCCCGACACCACCACCGTCTGACCTTCCTGCGGCTTGCCCACGTCGAGCAGGCCGAAGTAGGCCGTCAGGCCGGGCATCCCCAGTACGCCCAGGTAGTAGCCCAGCGGGGCCAGGTCGGGGTGTACCCGGTTGAGTCCCTTGCCATTGGCGACGATGTACTCCTGCCAGGGCAAGTCGCCCACCACGGCCGTGCCCTTCGGAAACTTCTCGTGCCGGCTCTCCACCACCTCGGCCACCACGCCGCCCCGGATGGGTTGGTGCAGTTCGTAAGGCGGCACGTACGACTTGGCTTCGCTCATCCGGCCGCGCATGTAAGGGTCTACCGATACGTACAGCGCCTTGAGCAACACCTCGCCGTCGGCGGGGGGCGGCAGTTCGGTTTCGGTGAACCGGAAGTTTTGTTCGGTGGGCATTCCCTGCGGGCGGCTTTCGAGCAGAATGGTGCGGGTTTTCATGAGTGGGTGAGGGGGGGTTAACGGATGAAACGGCGGGGCCGGGCGGGGGTACGGTGCCGCGCGGTTCCTGCTTACTACTGGTCGCAGACAAATAATGTTCGCGCGGGCAAGATTCGTTTTGTTCCGAATTTACGGACAAAGTTGCGAGTACGCGGCTGATTATTAATGCATTCCACACGCGCCGTTTGCCCCAAAGCTGCTACCTTTTTTCGGTTTTATCCTTGCATTTATACATCCTTCGGGCCTACTTTGCCCGTAAAAAAGAAAAAATCACGACAAGTAGCCTTTTTATCCCCGTAAACCTAAACCACTGCTCATGGATAACCAAGAAGCTGACGTTACGCTGACCCAGGCCCAACTCCCGGCACCCGATCCGCAATCAAACGATATAGCCCCGGAGGGCAGAACCCCGGCGCCCCTGCAACCCCAGCCGCTGTCCGTGCCCGGCGTGAGCCTGCTGTCGGACCTCGACGTGTACCTGTTCAAGTCGGGCAAGCACTACAAGCTGTACGAAAAGCTGGGCTCGCACGTGATGGAGCACAACGGCGTCAAGGGCACGTACTTTGCCCTCTGGGCGCCCAACGCCGAGAAGGTGTCGGTGATCGGCAGCTTCAACGGCTGGAACCGCGAGTCGCACCCCCTCTACATCCGTTTCGACGGATCGGGCATCTGGGAAGGGTTCGTGCCGGACGCCGGGCACGGCGACCTCTAC
>CADCTQ010000305.1 GCA_902805615.1 uncultured Cytophagales bacterium | reverse complement strand
CGCCGGTGCCCTGCACCGCCCGGAAGAGGATGAGCTGGTTCATGCCGTCGCCGACCAGCGGCAGGTCCCCGAACTCGCCGGCCAGCCCGCACAGCACCGACCCGGCCAGGAACAGCCACACGGCCACCAGTTCGATCTTTTTGCGGCTGTACATGTCGGCCAGCTTGCCGTACACGGGCACCAGGGCCGTGGAAGCCACCAGGTAGGAGGTTGCCACCCACGAAAACCGTTCGAGCCCCCGCAGGTCCTGCACGATGCGGGGCAGGGCCGTGGCGACGATGGTCTGGTCGAGGGCGCCGAGGAACAGAGCCAGCAGGACGCCGATCAGCGTGAAGAGTTTGTCGCGGGTAAGCGGCATAGGAACGGGCGTTTAGGACCCTGACGGGCAGGGCCATCGTTCGTTATACGTTACCCGGACCGGCCGCAGATGGTTTCGGGGGCGGGAATGTTTTAAGGTTTTTTTAATGCGCTTGCCCGTTCGGCGACCCCATCGGCCTTGCCCTGCGAGGCCACTACCAGCGACGCCAGCAGCGTCCGGAAGGAGGGTGCGTAGTAGTCCAGGGCCCCTTCGTGCCGGAACACGATCTGCCCCTGGTGATCAATGACAAAGGTGGCGGGAATGGATTGGGTTTTATAAGGCGCCGCCAGGGCGGAACCGGGCAGGTACACGGGCAGCCCGTAGCCCTTTTGGGCCAGGTAGTGGTCGAGCATCTTGCGGTTGTCGTCCACGGAAAGCAGCACGAAGGCCACATCGCCGCCCCTCTCGCGGTATAGCTTGTCAATTCCCGGCATTTCGCCGCGGCACGGCGGGCACCAGGAGGCCCACACGTTGAGGAATATCACTTTACCCTTGAATTGCGCCAGCGAAAGGCTTTTGCCGTCCAGGGTACGGAGGGGCAGGTCGTAGCGGGCGGGGCCGATGGGTTTGACCACGAGGGTTGTGACCGGCAGGAAGTAGCCCCGGCTGACCAGGGCGTTTTTTGCCCGGCGGTAGGCGCGGCCCGGCACGTCTTGCCACAGGAGCAGGGCCGTGCAGGCGAGTACCACCAGGGCCACGCGGCCGGCGGAGAAGCGGGAGCGGAATGATTTCCGGGGAACGGGTTGGGAAGGGGGCATCCGGGCGGGCAGTTGGGGCGTTGACGGCGCAAAAGTACGGCCCGGCGCGGCTACTGGTTCACCAATTTCGACAAAAACGCCTTAAACTCCGCCGAACTGTAGTCGGCCATGCCTTCGTGCCGCACCACGATCTCGCCCCGCTTGCTGATGACGAACGTGGTGGGAATGGACTGGGTGGCGTACACTTGGGGCATCCGGCTGCCGGGCGTGTAGGCGGGGAAGGTGAACTTTTTCCGTTTCATCAACCGGCGGGCTTTTTCGGGGTTTTCGTCGAGGGAGAGCATCACGAAAGCCACGCGGCTGGTATCGCTTTCGCGGTAGAGCTGCTGGATGCCGGGCATTTCGGCAATGCAGGGCGGGCACCACGAGGCCCACAGGTTGAGGAAGATGACTTTGCCTTTCAGGTCACGCAGGGAGGTTTGCTTGCCGTCGAGGGTGAGCAGGGTGAGGTTGTAGTCGGCGGGAACGGGGGCCGTGACGGCCGCGTGCGTTTCGGGCCGGAGCAGGCCGGTTGCCAGCAACACCCGCTGGGCGCCGGCCACTACGTCGGTGTGCAGGCCGGTGAGGTAGAGGACCAGGGGCACGCCCAGCCACAGGGACCACTCGGCGACGGGGTGGCGGAGTTTCTTGAGTGCTTTGGGGAAGAATGCGGAGGTCATGGGTTGCGCGAAGATATGGATTTACGTGGTGTTGAGGGCCGGTATCAACATAAGGGGCAGCGGCGCGGCAAAGTTCCATGCGCATCCGGATGCTTCGTGGATGCTGGTGGGGGAGGGTTTCTTGCTGATCTCGCGGGAAGGGTTTCTCGCTGATCTCGGTAGAAGAAAGGAAAGAAAGGAGTTCACGCAGATTGTCGCAGATCAGGGCGCAGATGAACGCAGATTTTTTGATTGAAAGGGAACTTGGCGGGTGGCCTTGCAAGGGTCGAAGGATTCGATCCCGCAGATGGGTGCGGGCCGGTTTTGCTCGAATGATCTTCAATGATTATCATAGCATTTGAGCCCGCAGATGTTACTTCTCCTTTGCGTGCTTTGCGGTTAAGTGCCCCTTTATTTTGTCTTTCCGTTGAAGACCCGCACCGGCGTCGTAATCCCGTTAATCCTTTAATCCTGTGAATCCTGATCCTTTACCCGTCCCGCTTCGAGGCGCAGTAACTGGGTAACGCAGCCGGGAATTTCGGCGGGGTAGTGCGTTACGTAGATCATCGTTTGGCCGGGATGCGTGCAAGTGCTTTCGAGCAGCGTGCGGATGCGGCGCCCGTAACTTTCGTCGAGGCCCTGGCAGGGTTCGTCCAGGATGAGCAGGGGCGGCGCTTTCACCAACGCCCGGGCCACCAGGGCCAGCCGCACTTCCCCGGCCGACAGCCGCCACAGGGGCGCCTCCCGCAACCCTTCGAGTCCCAGCCCGTGCAGGTACGCCGCCACCGTTTCCGCCTGCCGGGCCGACAGTTCCCCCTGGAGGTGCAGCGTGTCGCCGAAGCCCGAGGCAACGGCCTCGAACAGGGTGGCGCTTTTGGGGTAGTAGGCGTGCAGTTCCGGGGATACGTACCCGATCTTCCGCTTGATCTCCCACACGCTTTCCCCGCTGCCCTTGCGGCGGTCAAACAGGACAATGTCGTTGGCGTACGCCTGCGGGTTGTCGCCGTTGATG
>CADCTQ010000304.1 GCA_902805615.1 uncultured Cytophagales bacterium | reverse complement strand
ACAGGACAACGAGACGTATCGGGTACGGCTCCTTATTACGCAGCCGATTGTCACAGTTCCCCTCCTTCCTTCAAGGAGGGGACAGGGGTGGTAAAGGCTTATGAACCCCGCATCTTTCTGAAGATCAAACCCAAACCAGTCTATTTCCAGCGGCCCCACTCCGCGACGCGCTAACTCCCAAACACCCCCACTCCCGTGACCCCGGAACGCATCAGCCACTATTTTCCCGAGCTTACGCCGAAGCAGCGCGACCAGTTTGCCCAACTCGGCCCGCTGTACCAGGATTGGAACGCGAAGATCAACGTGATTTCCCGCAAGGACATTGACCAGTTGTACGAACGGCACGTGCTGCATTCGCTGGGCATTGCCAAAGTGCTGGCCTTTAAGGGCGGTACCGACGTACTCGACGTGGGCACGGGCGGCGGGTTCCCGGGCATTCCGCTGGCCATCCTGTTCCCGGAGTGCCGTTTCCACCTGGTGGATTCCATCGGCAAGAAGATCAAAGTGGTGCAGGAGGTGGCGTCGGCGCTGGGCCTCGCCAACGTAAAAGCCGAGCAGGCCCGGGCCGAAGCGTTGCCCGATACGTACGACTTCGTGGTGAGCCGCGCCGTTACCGAGCTGAAGGAGTTTCATGGGTGGGTGAAGCACAAATTCAACAAGCACTGGCAGCACAACCTGCGCAACGGCATCCTCTACCTGAAGGGCGGCGACCTGGCCGCCGAACTGGCGGAGGCCAAAGTAAAACACAAGCTCTATCCCCTGGCCGAATACTTCGAAGAGCCCTTCTTCGAGACCAAGTTCGTGGTCTACATCCCGGTCGCCTGAGTGCCGGCCGCCCGTCCGTAATTAAGCCGTTGAGGCGAAGAAAGTTAGCTTGGCTCCCCTCATCGAAGGGCTCCCTACGGCCCGCCGGAGGTCGTTGCAGGAGGGGCAGGGACGGCCGCTTTCCCGGTCGTACCAAATCCGAATCCGGGGGATGGGCGGGGGGCCAGGGTGGCTCCAATCGCAACCATTGGACCGGAATCTTACACTTTACTTTTGGGGACGGGGTTACCCGGCAAATTGCGGCCCCCGAATGTCACCGCCGGCCCAATGGCAATCGGGTTTCAAAATAACTTACTGGTACGTAATGAATTGGCGTCATGCCCGCCCCACCGTTGGTACGTCCGGCAATCTCCATGCAGCCGAATAGGGCCGGTGCGCCTGCCCCCGAACGGGGCGCCCGAAAGTCAATTTTTTCAAATTCAGCCGTTTTATTACCCGGCTCAGGTAAGGGCCAATTAGTGGAATTCTTCCGGCGCCAAATGCTGTATTTTTGATAAATCGTTTAAGCAAAACCGTCAGGGAAATCAGGTGCTTCCCAACGTTTCTTGATTTCCCTCTCTCATAGCCATTTTAACATTTGTTCCCATGGAAAACCCGATCAACTTAGTGATGTTGGTGGATGATAACGATACCGACAACTTCATCAGCCGCCGGATCATCGAGATTACTAAGTTCGCCAAACACGTTGAAGTAAAGAACTCAGGCAAAAGCGCCCTTGAGTACCTGGAAAGAGAGCAGGACAACCCCAGCAAACTGCCCGACATCATTTTCCTCGACATCAACATGCCCATCGTGGACGGCTTCGTATTCCTGTTCGAATTCGAAATGTTCCCCGACGAACTCAAGAACAAATGCAAAGTGGTGATCCTGTCTAGCTCCGACAACAAGCGTGACATTGAGAAGATCGTGGACAACGAACACGTGATCAAGTTCATCACCAAGCCCCTCACCGATCAGGCCCTCACCGAAATCAAGCGACTGCCGCAAGTGGCCCACGTCATCAGCCAGTAACCCCCGCAGCGCAATACCCAATACCCCAGAATACCCTTTCCCATTAGATTACGAGCCTAAACCCGCCGGCCTGCCGCACGCAGCGCCGGCTTTTTTGTTTAAAAGTCGTACAACAGTCGTAAGTCCAGAGTCGTAAGTCGTAAGTGGGATCGGGAAGGGGTCGTTTGCGGGAAGGCGTCGCAATGCGGGAGAGGGGCGCATCGCGGCTCCCCTCCTCGGAGGGGCCGGGGGTGGGTTTACTTAAATGTGACGAATACTACGGGGATCATCACATTGGAGAATTTACCGAAATGAGAATCTGCGATTTCACACGGAGGTATTTTCCCTGGCGGTGATCCCTCGATAACTTGTCTCATAGAAGTAAACCCACCCCCAACCCCTCCGAGGAGGGGAGCCGCGATGCGCCCCTCTCCCGCATTGCGACGCTTTCCCGCAAACGACCCCTTCCCGATCCCACTTACCACTACTCCCAAAACACCTCCACCACCTCCGTCCCCAAATCCAGCGTCGTGCGGGTTTCGCCCGATTCGCGGCGGATGTTGAGCTTGCCCTCGTCCACCACCAGGAGTTCCTGCCGGAGCACGACGGTTGCATTCTTCTTGTGGAAAACCACCCCTTTCTCCGTGCCGGGCTGCGTGACCGCGTACGCGTAGGTGTTGCCTTTGGTCCGTACTTCCTTCACGTTGTTGAGCGTAAGGGTGGAATCCCCGGCCAGGGCCATCGCCTTGCGGGCGTCGGGCACGCCGTAGCCCACGTAGGTGTTGCCGTACGGGTACAGGTGGGCCGACTGCTCGATGATGCGCACCAGTTGCCGGTTGGTCAAAGACGGGTTTTTTTCGATGAGGCAGGCGGCAAAGCCCGTAATGACCGGGGCCGCGAACGACGTGCCGTTGGGGGCGAAGCACGCCACGTTGGGCTTCAGGTACGGCAGGAAGTCGGGGCCGATGCTGCTGTAGCTCATTTTGTCGCGCGACTTGGCTTTGGTGGCGCCCACCGAAAGCACGCCCTGCGCGTCGGCGGGTGTAGATACCACCCGCCAGCGGGCGTCGTCCCCCTCGTTGCCGGCCGACACCACGATCAGCATGCCTTTCTCCTCCACGGCCACCTGCGCGGCCCGGCTGATCTTGCTCGTGCGGCCGTTCATCTCGGAAGGCTTGTAGTTTTCCTTCGGGTTGGAGAAGCCCAGCGCGTAGCCCAGCGACGTATTCACCAGCCGCACACCCAGGCTGTCGAGGCGTTCCACGGCGGCAATCCAGTTGTCTTCTTCCGTGCGGGCCTCGCGGATGCCGTGGTCGGTGCGGGCCAGGTAAAAGTGCGCCCCCGTGGCCAGGCCGTACTGCATCTTGCGGTCGGGGTCGTAGCCGGTCAGCATTTGCAGCACCTCGGCCCCGTGGTAGTCGGAGTGGGTTTCGTTTTCGGTAAAATGCTCGGTGCGGGAGGGCGTGATGTAATCCTTGACGTCTTTGATGCGTTCCTCCTGCAACAGGTGCCCCAGGCTCCGGTTGGTGGTGAGGCCGTAAAAGCCCACGTCAATCACGCCCACCTTCACGTCTTTGCCCGTGAGCCCGTTGGCAATGAACTCACCCGCCCCGATCTGGGTCAGCACCGTGGAAATGAATTCGGGTTCGGGCGTTCCCGCCGGGATCAATTCACCCGCAATCGGCGTAACTTCCCGCACGAACGGCAGCCCCCGCACCGCGGCCAACTGGTCCGCGTCCAGGTACGCCGAAGCGGCGTTGAGCCACTTGGACAGGTGGACCGGCTGCACGCCCACTTGGCGGAGGCGGGCCAGGTAACCGGCCGGTACGGGCACGTCGGTGGGCTGGCAGACGGGCAGCCCCAGCAGTTGCCGGTTGCGCACGGCGGCCTCCGATACGTACGGGCGGCCCGGTACCGCGGCGGGTTTGCCGGTAAAGGAAATCCAGTATTTGGGTTGTGCCCCCGCCAGTTCCACCGAGAGGAAGGCCAGCACCGTTATTAAAAAATTTTTCATTTTTGCCATGCGTAGTGGTTTGGTGACGAGCCGCCCGGAAGGAGCCCCTTACGCAATTTAACCAGAAACCGAGTAAGAAGACACAGGATACAGACCCGAGACCTTATGAAATACCATCCCATCGAACCGCGCCTTTTCGCCGAGAACCGCCAGCGGCTCCGCGACAAGCTCAAACCCAACAGCCTGGCCGTGTTCCATTCCAACGACATCATGCCCACCAATGCCGACGGCACGATGCGCTTCCGCCAGAACAACGACTTGTTCTACCTCTCGGGCATTGACCAGGAAGAAAGCATCCTGGTGCTCTTCCCCGACGCCCACGACCCCAAGCACCGCGAAATACTCTTCGTGCGCGAAACCAACGAACACATCGCCGTGTGGGAAGGCCACAAGTACACCAAGGAGGAAGCCACCCAGACCTCGGGCATCGCTACGGTGTACTGGACGCACCAGTTCGAGCGGACGCTGCAACTCCTGATGGCCGAATGCGAATCGGTGTACCTCAACACCAACGAACACACCCGGGCCACCATCGAGGTCGAAACCCGCGACGCCCGGTTCATCAAGTGGTGCCGGGAGCGGTACCCGCTGCACCCCTACCTGCGGGTGGCGCCCATCATGCAAAACCTGCGGGCCATCAAGTCGGCGCCGGAAGTGGAACTAATTCAGCAGGCGTGCAACATCACCGAAAAGGGCTTCCGCCGCGTGCTGTCGTTCATCAAGCCGGGCGTGTGGGAATACGAGATCGAGGCCGAGCTGTACCACGAGTTCCTGCGCAACCGGTCGCGGGGGCCGGCCTACGAACCCATCATCGCCTCGGGGGCCAATGCCTGCGTGCTGCACTACGTGGACAACAACCAGCCTTGCCGCGACGGTGACCTGCTGCTCATGGACGTGGCCGCCGAGTACGCCAACTACGCCTCCGACCTCACCCGCACGGTGCCCGTGAACGGCCGCTTCACGCGCCGGCAGCGGCAGGTGTACGACGCCGTGCTGCGGGTGCTCAACGAAGCCAAAAAGATGCTGGTGACGGGCAACCTCTGGGACGATTACCACAAGGAGGTAGGCAAGATCATGGAGTCGGAACTGATCGGGCTGGGACTGCTCGACGCGGCCGAAGTGCGCAAGCAGGACCCCGACAAGCCCCTCTACAAGAAGTACTTCATGCATGGCACTTCCCACTTCCTGGGCCTCGACGTGCACGACGTGGGCGACAAGTACCGCAAGTTCGAGCCCGGCATGGTGTTTACCTGCGAACCGGGCATCTACATCCGCGAAGAAGGGCTGGGCATCCGCCTCGAAAACAACATCCTCATCACCCCCACGGGCAACCTCGACCTCATGGCCACCATCCCCATCGAAGCGGAGGAAATTGAGGCGTTGATGAACCGGAGGTAGTGGCTGTTAATCATTGGTACATTGGTCATTGGTACATTGGGTGTGCGTAAGTCATCGCATCTGGTTGATTTACGTACCGCCTAACCAATGACCAATGTACCAATGACTATTCTAAGTCTAAGCTCTGGTACTGCTGCTCGGCTTCTTCGAATTCGTTTTTGGGAATGACTTCGAAGCCGTCGTCGTACATCTCCTGCAAGTCGTCTTCGGTGAGTTCGTATTCATCCTTGGTGATCAATTCGTCTTCGATCATGATCTCGGTTCCCTCGTAGATGTATTCGTCCTCTGGGTTGGGCAGGCGGTCTATTTTGAAGAAGACGGTGCCGTCCTCGTATTCATTTTTCAGGTACAGGGTGTTCATGGGAGCGTGAGTTGCAGTGAGTGGTTGCGGGCGGGAAGCCGCAATTTACGGGTTTACACGCCAACAATACGGTCCGGGTTGCGTAAGAGAGAAAGATGCAGACCAAGCTCCCCGCTACAAAGGGCAATCGGAATATGAAAGAACGACTGCTGAAAATCTGGACGTTTATCAAGGAAATGTACGCGGAATGGCAGGCCGACGCCTGCTTTCAGTTGGCCGCCGCCCTGTCGTACTACTCGGTGTTTTCCCTGGCGCCCATCATCGTGGTCGCCGTTTCGGTGGCCGGGTATTTCTTCGGGCGGGATGCCGTTACGGGTGAAATGTACGAGCAGATCCGCGGGCTGATCGGGCCCGACGGAGCAACGGCCATCCAGAAAATGGTGGAAAGCGCGTACCTCCAGGACCGGGGCCTGTTTCCGACCGTGATCGGCCTGCTCACGCTGCTGTTTTCGGCCACCATAGCCTTTACGGCCCTCCAGGACGCCCTCAACAAAATCTACAAGGTACAGGCCGACCCGCAGAGCGGCATCGTGGCGATGGTCATCAACCGCCTGCTTTCCTTTGCGCTGGTGCTGGCCATCGGCTTCCTGCTGATGGTGTCGCTCACGGTGGACATCATCATCAATGTGCTCGACGATTACATCCAGCGCATCCTGGTGGACTATTCCATCTACCTCATCCGGGCCATCCAGATCGGCATTTCCTTCAGCATCATCACCTTGCTTTTCGCCATGATCTTCAAGTTCCTGCCCGACGTGAAGATCCGCTGGCAGAACGTGTGGAGGGGTGCCATCCTGACGGCCGGTTTGTTCACCCTGGGCAAGTCCCTCATCGGGTTGTACCTGGGGCAAAGCGACCTCACCTCCACGTACGGCGCGGCGGCTTCCATCGTCATCATCCTGCTGTGGGTCAACTACTCCTCCTGGATTCTGTTCATCGGCGCCGAGTACATCTACGTGTACGCCAAACGCCGGGGCGAGGAAATCCTGCCTTCCCACTACGCCAAGAAGATCCGGTACGGCCGCCGGGAGAGCGCCGTAAAGGCCGTAGACGCCCCCGGCGGCAACGCCGACGCCGCGGGACGGCCCTATTCGGGTACGGATACCACCACTACGGTTGACGGCCAGGCGGGGATCAAAAAGTAAGCCTTTCCTTCGTTGTTCGTTGCTGGCCGGTCAGCAAGCATCAATCATCCGCCCCGTCTTTGAGGACTGCACTGCGGTAGGACACAGCTTTGATGAGCTTTAAATCATTCAGTTCCGGAATCGTAATTACATTTTGCGGAGGCACGATGCCCCGGCTGATCCAGTTGCTTACCACGTTGGTACTTTCGAGGTGGAACCGCCGGGCGTATTCCTTCAGGGTAATCCACTCGCCGAGGGGATACTTGGTGCCGTTCAACTCCAGGTAGCGCTTCCCTGCTGCAATCAAGGCATCCGTCTCCTTGAGCAATGCCTGCAATTTTTGTTTGTTTTCCATGGGAAAGGAGCAATTAAAATGAAATCTGATCTCTCGCTAACTATTTTCCAGCAGCTCAATCAACTCCACCAGTGAGCCTATTCGCTCCAGCACTTGATTGATCTCGTCCTCAGTAAGTTGATTCGCATTCTCCTTCAAATAGTTTTTCAGCTTTTCCAATTGTGCCCGGTAACTTTTCAATAAGCCCTGGTTCATGAGGGATTGTTTGATTACGTAACAAGATACGCAGAGTTACATTGCGTAACAAGTCGGGGGCGCAGAATTTTGAACCGCGCGACCTCAGAAACGCCTGTAATTATTTCCCTGCGGGCAACGGCACGGATGACCTCTCCCTGGCAGGCTTCCGTTCCCGGCACTGTGAGGATCAGGCTGGTGGGATTTGCGTTTAATTGCATTATTCTTTGTGCGATGGGGCAAAGTTGCGTAAGTTTGCAGCTTCATTTGACGCGGCCTACTGCCCACTACTTCCTCCACTTATGGCCTCCTATCCGGTAAAAATGTTTTCTGCTTCGCAAAGCAGGTACCTGGCTGAGAAGATAGCGTACAATTACGGCAAGCCACTCGGGTCCGTCACCACCCAACGGTTCAGCGACGGGGAAATGTCTTCGAGCTTCGACGAATCCATCCGCGGCTGCGAAGTGTTCATCGTGCAGTCTACGTGCCCGCCGGCCGAAAACCTGATGGAACTGCTGCTGATGATTGACGCCGCCCGCCGGGCTTCGGCCAAGTACGTAACGGCGGTGGTGCCCTACTTCGGCTACGCCCGCCAGGACCGCAAAGACAAGCCGCGGGTCGGCATTGCCGCCAAACTGGTCGCCAACCTGATGACGGCCGCCGGCGCCGACCGCCTGATGACCTGCGACCTCCACGCCGGCCAGATCCAGGGCTTCTTCGATTTCCCGGTGGACCACCTCGACGGCACGGCCATCTTCGTACCCTACCTGCGCAGCCTCAAGCTCGACAACCTGGTGTTTGCCTCTCCCGACGTGGGCGGCGTGAGCCGGGCCCGCAGCTTTGCCAAGCACTTCCACGCCGACATCGTGGTGTGCGACAAGCACCGCAAGCGGGCCAACGAAGTCGCCTCCATGCAGGTGATCGGCGACGTGGAAGGCGCCAACGTCGTCCTCATTGACGACCTGATTGACACGGGCGGCACCATTTGCAAGGCCGCCCAGATCCTGCGCGAAAAAGGCGCCGTGTCCGTGCGGGCCATCTGCACGCACCCGGTCATGTCGGGCAACGCCTACGAACAGATAGAAGGGTCGGAACTGGCCGAGCTGGTGGTATCCGACACGCTGCCGCTCAAACAAACCGGTTCCAAAATCAAAGTGCTGACGGTATCCGAACTCTTCGCCAAGGCCATCCGGAACGTCCACGACCACGAATCCATTAGTTCTTTATTTATAAATCTTCAAAAATAAGTTCACCAAATTTCAAATTCCATTTTATGCAAACACTAGAGATTATAGGGTATAAAAGAGCAAATCTCGGTAAAAGAGGGGCCAAAGACCTGCGCAACGAAAGCAACGTACCCTGCGTGCTGTACGGGGGTGCCGAGCAGGTCCATTTCTACACGCCCATGATTCTGTTCCGCGAATTATTGTACTCCCCCAACGTGTACCAGGTGAGCCTGAACATCGAGGGTACCAAATACGACTGCATCCTGCAGGACGCCCAGTTCCACGCCGTCAACGAGACCATTCTGCACGTGGACTTCCTGCAACTGCACGCCGACAAGCCCATCAAGATGGAAGTGCCCGTGCGCTTCGTCGGTACGGCTCCCGGCGTACAGAAGGGTGGTAAACTGATCCCCAAACTGCGCCGGCTGTCCGTAAAGGCGCTGCCCGCCGACATGCCCGACTACATTGACGTTGACGTGTCGAACCTGGACATGGGCAAGTCCATCAAGGTCAGTGACGTTTCCGTCGGCAACTTTACGATCCACAACAGCCCGGCCAACCCCATTGCCAGCATCGAAATTCCGCGGGCACTCCGGGGCAAAGGCGCCGAGTAAGGACCTTGATTAATAGGATTGAAGGATGACCAGGATGGAAAGGAGTCTGGTCTGGTTGTTCCCAACCCGTACCCGTATCGAAATGGGCAGGAGACTGCCAGTACACTGATGGAGATAAACGTAAGGAGGGCATTGCCCTCCTTATTTTTTTGTCTTTTACCGTACCTGCACCGCGGTGGCCTGCACCTGGCGTCCCTGGCCGGTGTACACGAGGAGCTTGTCCGAACGGTCGGCGTAAAAGAGAGGCGCGGCAAAGTCGGTGGGCAGTTCCCGGTCGCCCACGCGGTTGCCGGCCAGGTCGAAGAGTTGGAGCTGGTTCTGGTCGAGGTCGGCGAGGGCAACCAGCCGCAGCCCCGCCCCGAAGTCGTAATACTGCACCTGGTACTTGCCGCCGGGTTCGGTTTCACGCGTGAACAGCGTTTCGCCCTTGCGGTCCAGTACGCTCAGCGTTTGCTCATCCTGCCGCACCATCAGCCAACTGCCGCCCCGGGCCCGGTCAATGAGGAGGCGGAACCGGGTGTTCTTGCCGGGCCGGTACAACTGCTGCCGTTCCGTGATTTCCCCGGCCAGGTTGAAGCGCACGATCTCCCCGGCGTTGGAGAGGGCCGTCAGGTACGTGCTGGCCGCGCCGGTGCCCGGTTCCACGTACAGCGGGTTGGTGCTGTGGGGGAGGGCCAGCGGGAAGCCGTCGTACGGTTTGCCCTTCCGGCTGAGGGCGTGCACCTTGCCGTCGAGTTGCAGGGCGATCAGGTAGTCTTTGTCGCGGATGCGCAGGTGCCGCACCGGGCCGGCCAGCCGGTAGCCCAGCCGCAGCGGGTTCCAGCCTTCGAGCAGTTTGCCGGTTTTGTCGTACAAAAACAGGTTGCCCACCAGGTCCTGCACCAGGAAGCGGTAGTCGAGCGTGTTGTCGTAGTCGAACACCGTCACCGTTTGAAGGGCGGCCGGGGCCGGTACCCGCACCGGGAAGTTGCCCACCGGGTTGCCGTTGCGGTCGAGCAGGTACAGGTTCCGCTCGGTGGCGAAGAGGTACTGCAACTTGTTGTTTTTGAGGTAATCCACCTGGTGCACCTCGCCGGCTACGGGCTTTTCGAGCCACTTGCGCCACAGCACTTTGCCGTTGCTGCCCATCAGGTAGAGGCGGTTGGCCGCGTCCTGCACGAGCACTTCCAGGCTCCGGTCCACGTGGCTCCGTACCACCGCCGGGGGCGTGCGCAGCGTCGTGTCGGCACTCGAACGGTAGGTGACGAAATACTGGTTGCGGGCCTTTCCCGCGTCCGGGTCGGCGCCGTAGTGCAGCCGGGCGTTTACCGAAAAACCTTCCAGGGTCACCTCGCGGGCCTGCCACAGGAACCAGTCAAACTCCCGCAAGAGGGCCGCGTGGCGGCTCAGCAGCCGTCCCCAGTGCGTAGAAGTGCTCTGGAGGAGCAGCGGCCAGGCCCGGGTCACGTCCACGTACTGCGCGTACACGGCCCCTTCGTCGAACTGGCCGGTGACCAGGGCCCGCGGCGGGGTGGTTTTCCAGGTGTTGCCGGCCTGCACGTCGGCGAGTTGCTGGCGCAGGGCCGGCAGGCTGCTGGCCAGCACCACGTAGTTGCCGGCAGGGGCGTAGAAGCACCCCGGGAACCCCCGGAAGGCGTCACCGAGCAGGGCCGCGGGGAAGTCTTCCACGGCGAGCTGCCGGATGGGCACCCCGCCCGACTGCTCCCGGTACGACGACGTGCCGGCCTGGCGGTCCACGGCGTCGGCCAGGCGATCCAGAGACGCCACGAACGCACCGGGCCGGGCCATCCCCGCGAGGAGCACTTTCTCGTCGGGCCGGTCGCCGCTTTCGGGCGTGAGCAGTGCGAGTTCGTGGCCTAACCCGCCCAGGAGACTGTCCAGGTCCACCCCGTACCGTTTGGCGAGGGCCTGGCGGCGGACGGGCGTCTGCGGTTCGTGCCGCGCCCAGTACCCGGCCAGCCGCCGCGTCCACCCGGCGGCGTCGGCGAAAGCCCAGCGGCGGAAGGTGGCCGTGCGGGTCGGCACCAGGTGGAAAAGGCCGGAAGGCTTGGGTGCCTGCCCCCGGAACGTCCCCAGGTAGTCGGCCGTCTTTTTGTCCTCGGAAAACCTGCCTTCCCCGGCCAGGAAAAAGCCGTCCGGCGCCGGCTTGGCCGTGAGCCGGGCCGAGCCGGCCAGGTGGGCCAGGCCGCGCATTTCGCCGTCGAGCACCGACGACGCAAATACCTGGGCCAGGCGGGGCAGGCCCCCGGCCGAAAGGTACACGTGCAGATCGTCGCCGCCGGCCCGGTAGCGCTGATGCAGGGCGATCCAGGGGTTGGGATTGAGGGTAGACCCCCGGTTGAGCGTCCGCACCACATCTTCCACCAGGAAGGGCGAGTAGCTGCCCACCACCACCTTTTCGTGCAGGATGTAGGAAAAACGCGTGCCGCTGCGGCTGTGGGTAATCTCGCGGATGAGGAAGCCGCCGAAGTTCCGGCTGTCGGTGCGGTAGCCGCGGCTTTTGGCAAAGTGCGTCGTCACTTGCCCGAACTGGTCATTGTCCGGCCCGGCCGGGAGCGGCAGGTAGAAGAGGTAGTCGAAGTCGTCGGGGGCGGTCACGTGCAGGGAAGCCGCCACCCGGTTGCCCCGCAGCCAGTCGGCCACGCCGGGGGACGCTTTTTCGAGGGCCGTCAGCCGCGCCTGGAGGAGCTGCACGTAGGGAAGCGTACGCAGGGCCCCGCCGGGCCGGCTTTCCTGCCAGTCGCGCAGGTCGTTGGCCGGGTGGGCGCTTTCCAGCACCAGCACGGCGCTTTGCGGAATAAAGGCCCACACGGAGGAGAACAACTGCCGTTCGCGCCAGCGGTAACCAAAGTAGGCCCCGGCGAGGAGCAGTATGGAGAGGGCGAGGAGGAGGTGATAGCGGTTAAAGGTCAATGGGGCGGCCGGGTTTGCGGCGCAAAAATACTAAGTTTTGGGCTGGAAAGGGGCAAAAAATGGCCGGAACCGCGAGGCTTTGCCACGTATGTGCGTCACCGGGTGCGGGCCGTCCGGGTGGCCCCTCGTGCAGAGGAAATAATGCTGTGCCGCGTATGGATTTCTGTTGGCCGGGCAATCCATAGATTGGGAGCTTATGTCAAATGATGTTAACCTTTACCGCATTTTGATAATTATGCGTATCGTTTTACAAAATTTATAAATAGCAGGACAATTGTAAAATAAAAGAAAGTGTTTTGTATATTGTGTCAAGCCCATTCCTTCTGTGGGTATTCATCACAAATCACTTCACTACATTCTCCTATGAAAGAAAGCCTACGCGTGTCCGCGGGGAAGCATCGCTTCGTTCGCCATTGTCTCTTCAGCCTGTTGTTCATGGGTTTGTTTGTCCAGTGCCAGCGGACGGAAACCGAACCACAACCACCTAAAATCATTGATGACCACGAAGCGATTGACCAGGCGAAAAAGTGGTTTGATGCCAACTTGCAACCCAATGCGGCCGCGGGCCGGCAGGTCATCAGCAAGAAGACCGTTTGGGAAAAAGCCTTTACCGTCCGGGGCCAGGTGGTAGTGCCCCTGTTGTACGACGATACGCTGTCCGCCCGGCGGGGGTACAACCGGTTGTTCCTCACGCCCGACAAAGACGGCAAGTACAAATCCAAAATCATCCGGTTCGTTCCCCTGGGGGATTACCTCGAAAAGAACGGTTTCAAGATCAGGGAGGAAGACTTTACCGGCTTGGTGTTCGCCTACGGTTGGGACGAAAGTTTTACCGGCGGCTGGTTATCCAGCGGGGGCAAGATTACCGGTACCGTCGGCGACAAGGAAGCCTCACCGTCGGGACGTACCCAAGCTTGCGTCACATACTCGGTGGACTGGTTCCAAAAGGTGACGGTAGGTGGTAGCACTTCTACGAGTTACCTGGACACCCAGTATCACACGTATTGTACCACAACCCAAACGTTTCCCAAAGTAACGGATGTATTGGGATACGGCGGTGGCAGTGGGGGAACTACCACCGGTGGTACGGGCACTGGCAGTTCGTACGAAGAAGCACTGCCCTGCGAGGGAGCATACACCGGTAGGGACGGAACCTGCCGAACTACTGCCTGGCAGATTGCGGTATTGCGCCAACCCAACCGAGTAATTAATAATCTAACGCGACCCTGTTTAAGTAACACATTAAACCTGTTATTGAACAACAATCTAAGGGAA
>CADCTQ010000303.1 GCA_902805615.1 uncultured Cytophagales bacterium | reverse complement strand
TTGCCGGTCGCTTGCGGTGCGGCCCTGCTGCTCGGTGTTCAGGTAGGTCAAGTCCCTAATGTGTTCCCTTTCGCCCAGCACCTGGTTGAGAAAGTCAATGAGCAGGTCCTTGTTGAACTCCGTGCCGAAGAAACGCTTGAAGCCAAAGTCGGTAAAAGGATTGATGTATTTTTCTTTGCCATCATCCGGTAAAAATAATCAATAGCCCGTACTTTTATGCCCGGTTACTCCTTGCATTTGTAAAAACCGCCCCTTCTGAGGTTGCTAGCCGCCAGGCTGCCGCTTTCTGGCCTCCTCCAAATTGGCCTCCAGTTCGGGGCTTAACAACAGGATGTCAGTCGCCATACGGAGTTCAGCATCGGATGATTCTGTTCGGATTACCATAACGAATCCTCCGTAAAGTCCCCCATTTTCCTCGTAATTCTTTACGGCAAATTCCTGCCTGGCCTGGTTTGCCGCCCGCAGCTTTTCAAAGTCTATGATGGCCTCTAGCGGGGCAGCGTACTTCCGGGCCAGCGACTGGAGCACCGGAAAGAGCGGTGAGTCCCGGAGCAGGTCACTGTCGGGCAACACGGCCCGGTGGGCGGCCCTCCACTGCGCCTCAATGTACTCGTTGATGTAGGGGCCGTTATGTCTCCGGTTCTCCTTTTCCGAAAGGGCCAGTTCCCGGTCCAGCGCCTCCAGGCATGCCTGCCTGATGCGTTCAAGCTGTTGCTTGTCTGCCAACGCCAGGTGCCCGTCCAACGCCTGCCGGAAAGCCACCAGCATGGGCAGCGTGTTGGCGGCGGCGTAGTCAAAGCGCTGCCGGGCCGCATTGATATCTTGCAGCTTTCTGCGTTCAGACGCTTCCAGGTGTTGCGTGTAAGCGGCTCTCTGCGCCTCCAATCCTTTCAGGTAAGTCGCCAGTTGGCTTTCCGTGAGGACCCTCCGCATCAGGTCTTCTTCCCGGGCGGTTTCTTCCCAAAACGAAAGAATGTTGTCCTGCTCATCCACTCCCTGTTCACCATTTTTGAAGTTGGCAATCGCTTCGGCTTGACCGGGCGTCAGGTCAATTCCCTGCAATTGCTTGTATTCGATGAGGGTCTGTTTGATCTGCCATTTCCGGTCTGCTTCGCGGCTGCGCTCCAAGAGCTTATCAAATACCTGGCGGAACTTCTTCAGTTGCGTTTCGCCCAATACATCCTTTAGCTGCCGTTCGGCCAGTTTGCCGGCCTCCTCCTCGCAATCCATGGCTACGCCTGGGGGCCGTTCCTCCCTCCAAGCTCGGGTTGCTTCTTCCCGGGATTCGATCAGGATGTTGGTAAAGAGGTCCGCCTGCCCGGGTGTCAGTTTCAAGGATTTGTACCTGCGCAGCAAATACGCTTTGCGATCAGCCCGGGCGGCCTTTTCCCGTTGTGCTTCCTTTGCCTCTTGCTGGAGTTGCCGGGCCTGCTCTTTGTGGGCATGTTCCTCCAGCAACCGGCGCTGATCGGGGTGCAGGACGTCCAATATCTTGTTGCGGTAAGCCAGCCGGGCTTCGCGTTCATTCTTGAAAGGATACTCCGGCACGTTGAACATGTACGACCTTGCGTGTTCGTAGTCCAGGTTATCAATGGCCTTTATCTGTTCGGGGCTAAGCTTGAGCAACTTGCCAAACTGATCCGTGAAGGTCAGGGTATTTCTGAATTTTTCGTGTGCCATAGGTACGTACAGGGGGCAAGAAGCCCGGTGCGGAGCAGAAGAACGGCTGCCCTTCATGCCGTCCGCGAAAAGGTCTTCACTTACCGGGGCTCTAAATCGGACCGGATGCGTAAAATATAAATTTATCTCTTACCGCGGCCCGAACCAACGCTGGAAATTCCGGTACACCAGCACGATGATCACTACGGCAATCACCCCGGCCAGCACTGCCAGGGTCGCCTGGTTCAACGCGTAATTGAGGTATACCACCCCCGCCATTGCCGCAAATACCAACACCAACATAATCAGTACCCTCACAAAATCTTTCATAACCCAAACCATTACGGATAAGTATAATACAACCAAACACGGGCGGCCCCCTTCCGGCCTGGTTCACCCATGCGCTTTCGTATGATACTTTCCCGGGCCGGAAAGGTTTACCAGCGGCCCGGTTGACTTCAGAAAATTCAGTATTTACCGTCCCCCTTTTGGTACTATCCGCACCTATGACCCATCCAGCAGCGGCCCCCCAATCCCTGATTCCCGTAAACCCCGCCCCCGGTAATTTCCTCTGGTGGCAGGAAGGCATCATCTACCAGATTTATCCCCGCTCCTTCCAGGACGGCAACCAGGACGGCGTGGGCGACCTGCCCGGCATCGTTTCGCGCCTCGACTACCTCCAGTGGCTGGGCGTGGATGCGGTCTGGCTGTCGCCGATCTTCGCCTCGCCCATGGCCGACTTCGGCTACGACATCTCCGACTACACGGCCGTGCACCCGCTGTTCGGCACGATGGAAGACTTTGACCGCCTGCTGGCCGAGGTGCACCGGCGGGGCATGAAACTGCTCCTCGACCTGGTGCCCAACCACACTTCCGACCAGCACCCCTGGTTCCTCGAATCGCGGTCGTCGCGCGACAACCCCAAGCGGGACTGGTACCTGTGGCGCGACCCGGCCCCCGACGGCGGACCGCCCAACAACTGGCTGAGCGTCTTCGGCGGTTCCGGCTGGGAGTGGGACGAGCAAACCGGCCAGTACTACTACCACGCCTTCCTGAGGGAACAGCCCGACCTTAACTGGCGCAACCCCGAGGTGCAAAGGGCCATGCTCGACGTGATGCGCTTCTGGCTCGACAAGGGCGTGGACGGCTTCCGCGTGGACGTGATCTACCACGTGATCAAGGATGCCAACTGGCGCAACAACCCGCCCAACCCCGACTACCGGCAAGGCATGGCAACTTACGACCAGCAGATTCCGGCGTACTCCACCGACCAGCCCGAAGTGCACCAGATCGTAGCCATGATGCGGGCCGTGATGGACGAGTACGACGAACGGGTGATGATCGGGGAAATTTACCTGCCCATCCACAAATTGGTCACGTATTACGGCGCCGACAACCGGGGCGCCCACCTGCCCTTTAACTTCCAGCTCATCGTGCTGCCGTGGAATGCCCGGCAGATTGCCCTGGCCATTGACCAGTACGAAGGCGCCTTGCCCAGCGGCGGCTGGCCCAACTGGGTGCTGGGCAACCACGACCAGCCCCGCATTGCGAGCCGGGTGGGACACGCCCAGGCCCGGGTGGCGGCCGTGCTGCTGCTCACGCTCCGGGGCACGCCCACGCTGTACTACGGCGACGAGATCGGCATGCGCGACGTGCCCATTCCGCCGGAACTGGTGCGCGACCCGCAGGGCCTCAACATGCCCGACCTCGACCTGAGCCGTGACCCGGAACGCACGCCCATGCAGTGGGATGCGAGTCCGTACGGCGGCTTCACGAACACGGTGCCCTGGCTGCCCCTGGCCGACGATTACCGGCGGGTGAACGTGGAAGCGGCGCAACGGGACGAAACGTCGGTGCTGACCCTGTACCGCCGCCTGATTGCCCTGCGCCGCGCCGAGCCGGCCTTCCGCATTGGCAGTTACGTGCCCGTGCCGGCCGAAGGCAACATCCTGGCCTACCTGCGGGAGTTCGAAGGGAACCGCTTCCTGGTGATCCTCAACCTGACGCACCGCACCTGCCATTTTGCCATGCACCACCTGGCCCCCGAAGGCAAAATAGTCCTCGACACCATTCCCGAACGCGAAGGCCGCGCCGTCCGCGGCCGCGTCAGCCTCAACGGCGACGAAGGAATGGTCATCAAGCTGCCATAACGGGGCATTGGTCATTAGTCAATAGCCATTGGTACAGTAGTCATTGGTCAATCGGATGCGATGACTTACGCGCATCCAATGGCCAGTGACCACTGACCCGTTACGGGACGGCCGCACCGGTTTGGGGGAACAACGCGTCGGCTACGAGCAGGTAGTAGGGAGACCGGGGGATGGGTACTTTGCGGAAACCGTACTGCTGGTAGTTGTTGAGAAATGCGTGCCACTCCGCGTCGTCCCGGTACCGGTAGTTTTCCAACATCCCGGTCGAAACGTACACCATGTTGACGTTTTCGCGCTTCATGAACGCATTGAAGCCGGTGTCTTTCGCGTAGATCGCCACCCAGCTGTAATTCTCCCCCAGGTAAATGTGGTAGCCCCCTTCCCCTTCCAGCAGGTTGACGTTGCCGCTGACGTTCAACTGCCGGATCGCCCGGATCACGTTCAGGTTAGTATCGTCGAGTTTGCCCTGGTTCTTGGTGATGCCACCGGCCCGGGGAACCAGCGCCACCAGGGTGACCAACAGGACGGCGTAATACACGTTCCAGGCGGTTGAGCCCGCAGCCCGGCCGCTGCCGGGCCCGCCCAGCAAGAGTGAAAGCAGCACAAGCCCCAGGGGCAGTTGCATCACCTGGTAGTGTTCGCGGGGGTAAATCAGAATGCAGGACGCCAGTATCGGCAACAGCAACAAGCCCAACAGCACCAGCTCCCACCGCCTCGCCGACAGGTTTTGGGTGAAACGGCCGGCCACGGCACGCACCGCTTTTTTAGATGCCGTGAGCAGGGCCTGCGGACGGGGCTGGTTCCCCCGCTGCGCGAAGGTGCGTACCACAAACCGGGTAAGCCCAACCGCCAGGCCGCCCAGCAGGAGGATTTTAAACCAAAGCACCAGCGGCTGGTTGTTGGACCCGAAAAACAAGGAGCCGGGATAGACGATGTTGGATGACTTGTTTGCCCATAAAGCGGCAAAATCTCCCACATTTTGTAACAGGTGCTTAAAAAATATTGGTGGGTTGGCAAGCAGGGCTTCAACAATTGAATCAGTGGATTCCCCGAAGTTTTCGGCCATGATTAACGGCCAGTCATTCCAGGCGTTCAGGTCGCCGTTGGTCCACGTCAGGTAGTTGGAAGCAAAGTGTTGTCCGAAAGCAATGATGCTCCGGTTGCCACCCATCGGGTTGCCAAGTGTGCTTTGCAGGATGACGGCAAGAGCCACCGGCAGCCCCGCAGGCACCATCGCTGCTGCCGGTAGTTTTTGGTGCCATACCCCGTGCAGCAACAGCAGCAACGCGCAGATGCCCAGCAGGATGAAGGCAACGTAAAGTTCGGGACGGATGTAGGCGCACAGCAGCGCCAGCGTGCTGAACAGTAAAAACTTGTTGAGCCTTGATTGCACCAGCGGGAGCAGCGCCGTAGCCGCCGTGACCAGGAGCAGCACCAGCACGGAGACTTTGGGCCAGATGGGCAGGTTCGAATTGGAACACAAAAAAAAGATTGCCAGCAGGAGGCCCAATGCCAGCGGCACCCGGTAGGCAACGAGCAGGAGAAAGATGAAAAGCGGGGGAAGAATTGTTAAAAGGGCCTGGTTTAAATAATACAGTTTGATCCGGTCCGGCTGGAACAGGTACAACAAATGGTACCAGAGGCTGTAGAGGGGGCCGCCCTGCGGGTTCGGGGCCGCGTTGAAAAACGTAATGCCACTCCACATATACAGGCTTTCATCGTGCAGCCCAATGTCGAGGTAGTCCTGCAACTGGTACGTGAGCTTTAGCCCGCAGAGGAGTATGAGCAACAGGGAAGCCAGTATGAATGCTTTTGGGGGTACGCGCATGAAGCAATGGTTTATTGTCCACCGGGCAGTCTTCCCCCGGCGGGGGCCGGTAGGGGGCTTGGCGGCGGAGGATAAGCCGCAAACATGCAAACATAAGGGATATGCGCCAGTTGCCGGGCTATTTCAGGGGCGAATCGGGCTCCCTGGCCATGGCGTTGTACACCATCTTGTCCATCCAGCCGGGCAGCCACTTGTTGAGAAACACCGTCAGCTTGCCCTGCGTGGTGAGGACCAGGTACTTCTTGCGCTTTTCCACGGCCCGCAGGATGTGCCCGGCCACTTCTTCGGAAGTCATCATCTTCCCTTCGTCCCGCGGCGACTCGCCCTGCGGCGTGCCGTCTTTGGACAGCGCCGCGTTGCGGATGTTGGAGGCCGTAAAGCCCGGGCAGGCAATGAGCACGTGCACGTCTTTGCGGAGCATTTCGGTGCGCAGCGTTTCCAGGAAGCCCTGCATGGCAAACTTGGAAGCCGAATAGCCCGTGCGGGCCGGCAGGCCGCGGAAGCCCGCAATGGACGAAATGCCCACCACCGAGCCTTTGGCGGCGACCAGGTGCGGCAGGCAGTACTTGGTGGCGTAGAGGGTGCCGTAAAAGTTGATGTCCATCACCTTCCGGATCACGTCGAGGTCTACGTCTTCGAAGAGGGCCCGCATGGAGATGCCGGCGTTGTTGATGAGCACGTCAATGCGGCCGTAGGCGCGGATCGTTTCTTCCACCATCTTCCGGTTGTCGGCCTCCACGCTCACGTCGGCCAGCACGGCCCGGTTGTCAATGCCCCGGGCGGTGAGGTGGTCGGCCACGGCCCGGAGGTTGGCGGCGTTGCGGCCGGTGATGACCACGCGGGCCCCGGCCTGGCCAAACACCTCCGCGCAGGCCTTGCCAATGCCCGAAGAAGCGCCGGTAATGATTACCACTTTGTTTTTCATGCCCTGCAAAGAAAGTAGAATTTCCGGACATGCTCCTTTGAAAGGGTACACGCATGCCCCCGGCAAACCCCGCCAACAACTGAGTAGTTTTAATGGTACGAATATGACTCGGAGATCATGCGTTTGATTGGATACAACTAAATATTGATCAAATCAATATCCTCCATTTTATCAGTTTAATCATTTGCATCCTGGTATAATTAAGCAACCCACTCTGCACGATGAACATTCACGGCAAGGCCAGCAAAGAAAACACGTACGACGCCATTGTGGTCGGCTCGGGCATCAGCGGGGGCTGGGCCGCCAAGGAACTCACGCAGCAGGGCCTCAAAGTGCTGCTGCTCGAACGCGGCCGGCCCGTGGAACACGTGACGGACTACCCCACCGCCCAGACGCCCGCCTGGGAACTCAAACACCGGGGCCGCGTAACGCCCTTTGACCGCGAAAACTACCCCTTGCAGGGCCGCAACTACAACGTGAACGAGGCCAACCGGCACTTTTACGTCAACGAAAAGGAGCACCCCTACGTGCAGACCAGAAACGACGTGTTTACCTGGGTGCGCGGCTACCAGGTGGGCGGCCGGTCGCTGACCTGGGGGCGGCACTGTTACCGCTGGTCGGACCTCGACTTTGAAGCCAACGCCAAAGAAGGCATAGCCGTGGACTGGCCCATCCGCTACCGGGACATCGCGCCCTGGTACAGCTACGTGGAAAAGTTCACCGGCATCAGCGGCAGCCGCGAAAACCTGCCCCACCTGCCCGACAGCGAATTCCTGCCCCCGATGGAGCTGAACTGCCTCGAAGCGCACTTTAAATCGCAGGTGACGGGGCACTTCGGCGACCGGCAGGTGATCCCGGGCCGGGTCGCCAACCTGACCACGCCCATCGAGGGCCGCGGCGTGTGCCAGTACCGCAACCTCTGCGACCGGGGCTGCCCGTACGGCGGCTACTTCAGTTCGAACGCGGCCACGCTGCCCGCCGCCGCGCAAACCGGCAACCTGACGCTCAAACCCCATTCGGTGGTGCTCCGGGTGCTGCACGACGAGGCGAAGGGCAAAGCGAGTGGAGTGGAAGTGCTCGATACGCAAACCATGCAAACCGTGACGTACCACGCCCGGGTGATCTTCCTCAACGCCAGCACCATTGCCACCACGATGATCATGCTCCAGTCGGTTTCGGGCCGCTTCCCGGCCGGGCTGGGCAACGATTCGGGGGAACTGGGCCACAACCTGATGACGCACCCCAAAACCGGGGCCGGCGGCGCCTTCCCGGGCCTGACCGACAAGTATTACTACGGCCGCAAGGCCAACGGCCTCTACATTCCCCGCTTCCGCAACGTGGGCAGCAAGCACCCCGGCTACCTGCGGGGCTTCAACTACCAGGGCGGCGCTACCCGCAACCGGAAAAACCCCGCCGACTTTCCCGGGCCGGGGCTGGGCGCCGAATTCAAGGAGTTCGTGGGGCAGCCCGGGGCGTGGTCGCTGTCGCTGAGCGGCTTCGGGGAGCAACTGCCCTACCACGACAACCAGGTCCGCGTCAGCCAGACGGTCAGGGACGTGCACGGGCTGCCGGTGGCCGAAATTGACTTTGAATGGAAGGACAATGAGTTGAAGATGGCCGAAGACATGGTAGCCTCGGCCCGGGAAATGCTCGAAGCCGCCGGGTGTACCGACATCAAGGAACACTACGGCGTGAAGGCGCTGCGCACGACGGCCCACGAGATGGGCACCGCCCGCATGGGCCGCGACCCCAGAACGTCCGTGCTCAACCCGCACAACCAGGTGTGGGGCTGCCCCAACGTGTACGTCACCGACGGGGCCTGCATGACCTCCAACTCCTGCGTGAACCCTTCCCTCACCTACATGGCCCTCACCGCCCGGGCCTGCGACCACGCCGTGGGGCAGATGAAGCAGCGGGTAATTTGATGAGGAATGCGGGGAGCAGGTAAATAAATCACGTACAGAGCCGGGTCCGGATGTGATGGACAAGGGAAGCGTAAACGATTTCAGCAAAACAATAGAATCAAGATGGGATTATTTGATAAAGCAGAACCGGAATCCTATGAAATTAAGGGCCGGCGTGTGCAGTGCAACCACTGTGGAAATGACTTGTTTTGGGTGAAACGCGCACAGCTAAACTCTGCGGTTTCCACCTTGTTCAATCTGGATTGGGCGGATCAGAGCGCCACCTGTTTAATTTGCTCGGAATGCAGCTACATCCATTGGTTTTTAGCGTAACCCGCCAGAATAGCACTGAAAACGGCTTAATACCTTTTAGGGGAACTTCTTATGGATTTCACGGCTTTCCTCCGTTCGGCCGTCATCCCCGGGAACTTCGTGGTGAAAAGCAATGAATAACCGACCCGACAAAGGTTCGCAGTAAAGGTCAAGCAGCACTTCTCACTACGAAGTTCCAGGGGATGACGGCGAGGGGATAGTTGTCCTGAATTTCCATTTACTTTCTTTACAGTTTACTTAAATGACGGGCCTGCTTCTGTGGAGGGGTAAACTGGTAAAACTGCCGGCGCAATGAAAAAAGCCACCCTAAAAACAATTGCAGCCACCGGAGCGGTTTCCGTACCGGCCGGGCTGTTGATCGGCACTACCGGTTTCTTTCTCATTTTCTGGTTATTCATGGCTACCGGATTGGCTTTTCTGGTACTGAGGCTGGCCGTTACCACCGACCCGGAGACCGGCTGGAATACCCGGCAGCCCGCCCGGCTGGTGTTTTGCGGCTTGCTGCTTGCCCTGGTGGTCGCAACGGGGACGCTCAGTGTGAAAGACGACCTTCAACAGGAGGAAGCGGACCGCGTGGTGAGCAAACTGGAGCAGTACCGGCGGGGAAAAGGCCATTACCCGGCCAGCCTCAATGGCTTATCCCTGCAACTGCGTTACATCGAACCTCAGTACAAGGTTGACTCCAGAGGAGCGCAGTACCGGCTTCAATACATAATGGACGGCTGGACCATCAGCATGTATAACAGCCAGACAAAAAAATGGGAGGTGAACGACTAACCACGGCACATTCCCGGTTAAGCAATGCGTTAAACCGCACCGGCACCAACAATCCCCTCCCGATCCCCTTACGACTTACGACTGGCGGCTTACGACTGTTCCCTGTCAAATTGTCACATCACTACGGACCGGGTTTATTCGTAAAAGAATCGTCTGTACGGCGGTTTTTACGTAACCGGCTGCATTACAGCCCCGCGGGAATGTTGCCCAAAAAAAATGTACCTTTGCGGCCAATCCGTTGCCTGTTTTTTGTTACTAGTTCACGACTGTATCTCATAGATTAACGCATATATGCTCGATTTTCTAACCAAGGGAATAACCAAGCTATTCGGCACCAAATCCGACCGCGACATCAAGGAGTTGTTGCCGTACGTGGGGCGGGTGAATGAGGCGTTTGCCAAGCTGCAATCCCTGACCGATGACCAACTGCGGGGCAAAACCGCCGAAATAAAGCTGACCATCCAGCAGGCGCTGCAAAACATTGACGACCAGCTGGCTACCCTGCACAAGCGCATCGCCGAGGAGCAAACCCTTGACATTACGGCGAAAGAAGCCATTTTTAACCAGATTGACCAGCTCGAAAAGGAACGCGACAAGCAACTCGAAGTCGTGCTGCTCGAAGTGCTGCCGGCCGCCTTTGCCGTGGTGAAGGAAACCGCCCGCCGCTTCAAGGAGAACGGCAGGCTCGACGTGGAAGCCACCCTGCTCGACAAGAAACTCTCGGCCACCAAGCAGAACGTCCAGATCGAAGGCAGCCGGGCCATCTGGCACAACAAATGGCTGGCCGCCGGCAGCGAAATCACCTGGGACATGGTGCACTACGACGTGCAGCTCATCGGCGGCGTGGTGCTGCACCAGGGCAAAATCGCCGAAATGGCCACGGGTGAAGGCAAAACGCTGGTGGCTACGCTGCCCGCCTTCCTCAACGCCCTGGCCGGCCGCGGCGTCCACATCGTGACCGTCAACGACTACCTCGCCAAGCGGGACTGCGAGTGGATGGCCCCGCTGTTCGAATTCCACGGCCTCACCATTGACTGCATTGACCGGCACCAGCCCAACACGGCCGCCCGCAAAAATGCCTACCTGGCCGACATCACCTACGGCACCAACAACGAATTCGGCTTCGACTACCTGCGCGACAACATGGCCCGCGGCACCGACGAACTCGTGCAGCGCAAGCACCACTACGCCATGGTGGACGAAGTGGACTCCGTACTCGTGGACGACGCCCGGACGCCGCTCATCATCTCCGGCCCCGTGCCCCGCGGCGACGAACACGAATTCTACGAACTGCGGCCCCGCATCTCCCGCCTGGTGGATGCCCAGAAAAAGATCGTTTCCGACTTCCTGATCGACGCCAAGAAGAAGATCGCCGCCGGCGACGAAAAAGAAGGCGGCGTGTCGCTGTTCCGGGCCTACCGCGGCCTGCCCAAGTACAAGCCCCTCATCAAGTACCTCGGCGAAACCGGCATCAAGGTGCTGCTCCAGAAGACGGAGAACTACTACCTCCAGGACAACCAGAAGATGATGCCCGAGGCCGACCAGCCCCTGCTGTTCACCATTGACGAGAAGCACAACAACGTTGAGCTGACCGAAAAGGGCATTGACGCCATCACCGGCTCGGGCGAAGACCCCACGTTCTTCATCCTGCCCGACATTGCCATCGAACTGGCAAACATCGAAAACGACAAGAGCCTCTCCGACCACGACCGCCTGATGAAAAAGGAGTCGGTCATCTCCGACTACTCGGTCAAGTCGCAGCGCATCCACTCCATCAACCAGCTCCTGAAGGCCTACGCCCTCTTCGAGAAGGACGTGGAGTACGTAATCATGGACGGCAAGATCAAGATCGTGGATGAGCAGACCGGCCGCATCATGGAAGGCCGCCGCTACTCCGACGGGTTGCACCAGGCCATCGAAGCGAAAGAAAACGTGAAGGTGGAAGAAGCCACCCAGACCTACGCCACCATCACTCTCCAGAACTACTTCCGGATGTACCACAAGCTGGCCGGCATGACCGGTACGGCCGAGACGGAAGCCGGCGAATTCTGGCAGATCTACAAGCTCGACGTGGTGGTGATCCCGACCAACCGCAACATCGTCCGCGCCGACCGCGAAGACAAAGTGTACCGCTCGGTGCGCGAGAAATACAACGCCGTGGTGCAGGAAATCGAAGAACTCACCACCGCCGGCCGTCCCGTGCTGGTGGGTACCACGTCGGTGGAAAACTCCGAACTGCTCAGCCGGATGCTCGCCATCCGCAAGATCCGGCACCAGGTGCTCAACGCCAAGTACCACCAGAAGGAAGCCGAGATCGTGGCCGAGGCCGGCAAGCCCGCCACCGTCACCATTGCCACCAACATGGCCGGCCGCGGTACCGACATCAAGCTGACGCCCGAATCAAAGGCGTCGGGTGGCCTTGCCATCATCGGCACCGAACGCCACGAAGCCCGCCGCGTGGACCGCCAGTTGCGGGGCCGCGCCGGCCGCCAGGGCGACCCGGGTACGTCGCAGTTCTTCGTGTCGCTCGACGACAACCTCATGCGCCTGTTCGGCTCCGACCGCATTGCCCGCCTGATGGACCGCATGGGCCTCGAAGAGGGCGAAGTGATCCAGCACTCGATGATCACCAAGTCCATCGAACGGGCCCAGCGGAAGGTGGAAGAAAACAACTTCGGCATCCGCAAGCGCCTGCTCGAATACGACGACGTGATGAACTACCAGCGGGAGGCCATCTACAAGCGCCGCCGCAACGCCCTGTTCGGCGAACGCCTCCAGCTTGACCTGCTCAACATCCTCTACGACACCGCCGAGGACATTGTGGGCAACACGCTGGGCAACTACGACGGCTTCATGCTCAACGTGCTGAGCACCTTCGGCCTGGAAACGGCCATCAGCCGCGAGGAATTCGCCAAGGGCAACGTGAGCCAGCTCACCGGTAAGCTCTACAACGAAGCCGAAAAACATTACTTCGAGAAGAATGGCCGCATTACGCAAAAAGCCATGCCCGTCCTCCGCGACGTGCACGAGCAGCGCGGGGCGGCCATCGAAGAAGTAGTGGTGCCCTTTACCGACGGCACGCGGCAGCTCACCGTGGCCGCCAACCTGCGCAAAGTGGTGGAAACCGACGGCCGCGAGCTGATGCTGGCCCTCGAAAAAGCCGTGACGCTGTCGCTCATTGACCAGGAGTGGAAAGAACACCTGCGCGAAATGGACGACCTCAAGCAGTCGGTGCAGCAGGCCGTGTACGAACAGAAAGACCCGTTGCTGATCTACAAATTCGAGGCCCTGGAGCTGTTCAAGCGCTTCGTGAGCCGCGTGAACAGCGATACGGTGTCCTTCCTGATGAAAGCCGACATCCCGGTGAACGACAGCGACGACGTGCAGGAAGCCCGCCGGCAGCGCCCCGCGCCCCAGCCCCGGGTGAAAACCACCAAGGAGGAAGCCCACTCGGTGCTCGAAGACGGCCACGCCCGGGAGAACAACGGCCCGATGCCCGAACTGCCGCCGCCGCCCGTGGAAAAAACCGCGCCGATCCGCGTCCAGAAGGTAGCCAACCGCAACGACCTGGTGAGCGTACGCTACGCCGACGGAAGCATTAAACGGGACGTGAAGTACAAAAAGGTGGAGGAAGACCTCAAAAACAACCGCTGCATCATTATTGACTAAGGTCCCCGACAAAACCCCGGTTGGTTACAACCGGGGTTTTGTTT
>CADCTQ010000302.1 GCA_902805615.1 uncultured Cytophagales bacterium | reverse complement strand
ACGTCGGCGTCCTTGTAGTCGCGGGTGTGCAGCATGTTGAGGGCTTCGTACATGGGCGGGTGCACGTCGGTGCCGCCCTGGAAGGTCATTGCCAGGAACTTGACCACCTGGTCTAGGGAGTTTTCCAGTTCCAGCAGGTTGATCGTTTGCAGGCCCGTCGAAAACGAGATCAGGTAGCAGCGGCGCTTTTCCCGGGACGCCATTTTAAGGATGGCGAAGCACAGCACCTTGGCAACGTGTTCGGGCGTCCCTTCCATCGAGGCGCTGGCGTCAATGCAGAGGATGAACGGGCCCTTTTCCTTGCGGCGCGTCTTTTCGCGGGTGGCCGTGGCCGAGCCGTGTCCCCGCACGATTTCCTTGCCCTGGAACCGGAACGTGAGCAGGTGCTTGTCGGCGTAGCGCTTGTAGAACGCATTTTCGGTGAGCGGGTCGGCCAGCAGGGCCGCCTCGGCCGGCAGCATGTAGTTGAGGTTGTCGCTTTCGTACACCCCGCCGATCTCGCTGCGTTCCTGGAAGCTGGTGCGGTACGAAGCTTTGGCAATGGCGTATTCGTACCGTTCCTCGGCCATTTCCGTTTGCGCCTCCCGGAGCCGCCCCAGCAGGTCGGCCAGTTCCCGGATCGCCTTTTCGTTTTGCAGCAGCCCGGCGTACTGGCGCAGCACGTCGAAGTTGGTCTGTTGCCAGAGGCCCCGCGACAGGTCCCAGAACCGGCCCGCCTCCTCGGCAAAGGGCGCCACCAGGTCCATCATCTTTTCGTACTCGTCGGCCTTGGCGTAGAGCAGGTCGGCGTAGGCTTTCGCCCGGTTTTCGAGTTCCTTGAATTCGTACGCCAGGCTCTTTTCCACCAGCAGCTTTTCCCACTGCACCAGCAGGTCGTCCATCAGGATTTCCACCGGCCGTTTCTCGTCGGGCACGGCTTTGAGCTGCCGGAGGAACTTGTCCTTGTCGCGGAAGATAGGGTCGAAGCGTTCCACGTAAAAGCGCACGTCAATCTGCTCGGGCGTATAGGTTTCCTGGAGGAAGTTGGTGAGGTGGTACCAGGTGTCGGGCAGGAGTTCGAGGGGCCGGTCCTTCCAGGAGTTGAGCCGGCTGAACTCGGCCTGCATCGGGTTGTCGCGGTTCACGTCCTGCTGCGACTTGCGCATCCAGGCCAGCGTGTCGTGCACGACCTGGTTGGCCAGGGCTTCGTTGCCCGCACTGATGCGCAGGAGCCGGTCGTCGGAAAAAATCTTGTCCAGCGTTTCCTTCAGGTGGTCGTACTGCGGGCTGTCGTAGCGGTGCGGCCGGTCGGTCGGCTTGCCGTACAGCTTGTTTTTGAGGTAATGCGCCAGGTAACGCCGCGTAGCCTTGTCGTAAATGTGGCCGAACTCAATGAACTGCCTGAACTCTTCTTCAACGGATGCCGTGGTCATACCAGCTATAACCCCGGTACGGCCCGGGAAGTTTGGAAAAGAACGGTTTTAGAAGGCAGTCGGCAGTAAGCAGTAAGCAATACGCGAACGTTGCCAATTGCTTACTGCCGACTGACTATTACCGACTGCCGATTATTTATCCAGCCACGCCTTGAAATCCGGGACCCGTTCGCGGCTGATGACGACCTCGCCGTCGGGGGGGGGCAGCAGTTGCACCTTCAGCCGGCCGCCGGGGTAGGCTTTGATCTCCTTCACGGCTTCGATGCGGGCCAGCACCTTGCGGCTCAGGCGGTAGAAGTAGTGCGGGTCCAGGCGGTGCTCAAGCTCTTCCAGCGTGTAATCCACCACGTACCGCCGGCCGTCGCCCGCCACCAGGTAAGCCGCTTTGCCGTCGGCCCAGAAGTAGGCCACCTCGGCGGTAGATTTGAATTGGATGCGGTCGCCGAAGCGGACCAGGAAGCGGGATTTGTAGGCGGTGGGCAGCGCGGCGGGGCTGGCGGCCGGGGCGGGCCGGCGCACCGGGATGGGGAAGGGGCCGGCCGTCCAGTCCTGCCACTTCTGCAAGGCCCGGGCCAGCCGCGCGAAGGTGACGGGTTTGAGCAGGTAGTCAATGCTGTTGACCTGGAAGGCCTCGAGGGCGTACTGCTGGTGGGCCGTGGTGAAAATGACCGGGCTGAGTACCTGCACGGCGTCGAAAATGCGGAAGACGTTGCCGTCCGAGAGGTGCACGTCCATCAGCACCAGGTCCGGCGGCGGGTTGTTGAGAAACCACCGGATGGCGTCTTCCACCGAGCCCACCGTTTCCAGCACCCGGATGCCGCCGTCGTATTTCAACAGCAGGTCGCTGAGCCAACTGGCCGCCGGGGTTTCGTCCTCGATAATCAGTACGTTCATTCCTGTTCAAACAAAAGAAGCCCCGAAAGGTTTTGGAAACCTTTCGGGGCTGCACCCGGCGAAAACCCGCAAGGTTTCCGAAACCTCCCGGGTTTGACGTCCGGGGAAAACATTGATGCCGGTGTGAGATGAAGAGTACCTATTTGATTGATTACAAGTATTCGCTTATCAATTAAACATAAACATCCTCCAATTCATCCGTTTCATCATGTTCATCAAGGTATTAGTTGGCGGGCAGCAGGACGCGGTCAATGGCGTGGATCACGCCGTTGGTGGTCGTCACGTTCGGCAGGAGCACGTTGGCCGCATTGCCGTTGTTGCCCAGCCCGGTCACCTGCACGCCGGTACCCAGGTTGATGCTCACGTTGCTCCCTTGCGCGGTGAGGACGTTGCCGTTGACCAGGTTGGTCGAATACACCCGGCTGGGCACCACATGGTAGGTCAGGATTCTGGCAAGCGCAGCCGGCTCAGCCGCCTGGATGTCTGCAATGGTGGCGAAGCCGGCGGCAATGAAAGCCTGGTTCACCGGCGCAAACACCGTCAACGGACCCGGGCCGGACAAGGTCCCAGCCAGGTTGGCCCGCTGAACGGCCGCCACCAGGTAGCTGAAGTTGTCGCTGTTGGCCACTGCCGTCTGCACAATGTTGCCAGCCAACGGGGGCAGCAGCACGCGGTCAATCACGTGGATCACGCCGTTGCTGGCGGCCACGTCGGCCTGCACCACCCGGGCGCCGTTCACCGACACGTTGCTGCCGGCTTTGGTCACGTACACCGTGCCGTTGCTCAGCGTGGTTACGGGGGTGTTGACGGCCTCCGGCAGGTCAGCGGCCGGCGTGCGGGCGTTGATTACGTGGTATTGCAGCACGGCGGCAAGCTCCGCCTGGGACCGGGCGTTGATATTTGCCTCGGTCAGGCCGGCAGCCTGGAAGGCGGCGTTGTTGGGTGCAAACACGGTGAGGTTGCCGCTGCTGAGGGCGCTGCCCAGGCCTGCCTTGGTCACGGCGGCCCGCAGCAGTGAAAAGTCCGCGTTGGTGTTCACTACTTCGGCAATGGTCGGCTGGGCCGGGGTGTCGTCGTCGTCGTTGCAACCGGTGAGAAACAGGGCGGGGGCCAACAGCGCAAGCAGGGCCGATGCCCGAAACTGCTGCAAGTACTTTTTCATGATAGGCTAGTTAAGAATGGTGAGCAATGATTTGGGTGGCTACTGCCAACAACCGCATTCTATAACCGGGCTTTCCGGCAGGCGTCTCGCCGGAAGGGAGTGAAAAGCACCACGGGAGGAGTGAACCCCCACCGGGAAGGAGTGAACCCAATCTGGTCACCATCACCACGTCGTCGGCCAGCTGGCAACCGGCGCGGATGGGAATATGAACTTTTCGCTACGGAAGCATCAGATGAGTTGTCGCTGCCAATCATCATTTACTGTAAGAGCCAGCCGGTTACGGCCGGATTTCATGCATTTAACGGAGATCGAGTCTTAACCCCGCGTGGCATTGTTTAAAGACCGGCTTAGTGAACGGGCACAAATTATTTACAATCCCGTAAAAGGATGAATCGTTCCCGTAAAACACCGGTGGAAAATGGTCCATGCCCGCTGACTGATGACGCGTGGCGCCATCCCGGCTTTTGTCCCCTGTACAGGCCGCCATCAGCCAAACTGCGTGAGCAGCGCCGTACCCTGCGTGATGCATCATTACTTTACACTTTTTTATACTTTTTAAACACTGAACAAATGACAAAAACTCCTTACTCCCCCCTGAAGCCGGCTTCTCCCCTCGAATGGACCGGACGTACTGATGCTCGGGCCGGGTTTTCCCGGAAAGCGGAAACTGCTGCCAAAAATCCGTTATTCGTTGCCAGAACCGTGCTGGTCTATTTGCTTTTTACGCTTGCGCCTGGTATTGATTCATCCGGCTTGTTTGCCCAGTCCCTTGCGCTGCGCGTGACCGGCAACAAGTTATACAACAGCAACAACCAGGTGGTCAGGTTGGTAGGCGTGAATGTTCCGGCTATGGAATGGTCCAACAATGGGGAAGGGCGGGTACTGCTTTCCATGGATGCCTCCTACGGCAGTTTCAAATCAAATCACATTCGTTTGCCGCTGGCCCAGGACCGTTGGTTCGGCAAAGCTTCCGGGCAAAGTGACGGGGGCGCCTCCTACCGGCAGATTGTAGCGGATGCCGTTGCAAAAGCCAATGCCGCGGGCAAATACATCGTGCTGGACCTGCACTGGTCGGATATGGGGGTATGGGGAAGCCACATCGGACAACACTACATGCCCGACAACAACAGCACAACCTTCTGGCAAGACGTGGCTGCTGCGTATAAAAATCACCCTGCCGTGCTGTTTGACCTGTATAACGAGCCGCACAATGTGAGTTGGAGCGTATGGAGAAACGGCGGCGCCGTTACGGAGAACGGGGTTACGTACAACTCTCCGGGCATGCAAGCGTTGTACAATACCGTGCGTAACACCGGAGCCAACAACGTGGTGATCGTAGGTGGCTTGGACTGGGCGTACGACCTGACGGGGGCGTCCGGAACGTACGCCCTGGAGGGGTTCAACATCATGCTTGCCGCCCATTACTACCCCTGGAAAAGCAAACACGGGGACGGCACGGTGAATGAGGCGCACCGGGCGACGATGGTGGATGTTGCCAAAGACAAATACCCGGTCTACGTCGGTGAGCTGGGCTGGGGAGATTGGATAAATCCTCCCGTGGAAAATCATCCCACGTGGTTCCCCAAAGCTTTCAGTTGGATAGACGACAATGGGTACTCCTGGTCGGGCTGGTCCATGCACCCCGGCGGCGGACCCGCCATCATTACCGACTGGACGTACGCAACCGTTACCGCAAGCAATGGAAAATACATCCGGGACAGATTGACGTCCTACCCCTCCGGCTCCGACACCCAGGCGCCGACCGCACCGACCGGCCTCTGGAACACGGGCAAATCAAGCACCACCATGAATTGGACCTGGAATGCTGCCACCGATAACGTGGGCGTGACTGCTTACGAATTGTTCGTGAACGCCGAAACCACCCCGCGCGTAACGACGGCTTCGACCAGTGCTTCGCTGACGAACCTTGCACCGGGCACTTCCTACGGGGTGAAGGTAAGAGCCAGGGACGCCGCCGGCAATATTTCCGGCTGGTCGAACTACGTGGTGGTTACGACCAATGCAACCGGCAGAATCGCATCCGAAAATGCAACGGCAGCACCGGGTCCGGAAATACTGGCTTATCCCAACCCGGTAACCGCTACGCTGCGGATAAGGGTGAAAGACCTCGAACAGGCAACGCTGGTGAACCTGCACGGAATAGATGTGGTTACGACCCGGTCCGACGTGATGGATGTAACCCATTTGCCCGCGGGGGTATACCTGCTGAAAGTGCAAACGAAGGATCAACACCGCGTGGTGCGGATCACCAAGCAATAAGGAGGAAGCCGCCGCTACAAGCAAAAAGGAGAAGGGGAAACCCTTCTCCTTTTTACGTACCCCACGGAACGGCGCATTGAGGCTGATGCGCGTGGTTTCGGGGATGCCAGTGCGTTTTTCGTCAGCCGATCTCGATCACCACGTCGTCGGTGAGCGGGTGGCCCACGCAGGTGAGCACGTAGCCTTCCTTGAGTTCGTACGCCGACAGGCCGTCTTCCTCGTCGAGCTTCACCTTGCCCGAGAGGCACTTGCCCCGGCAGGCCGTGCAGTTGCCGCTCTGGCAGGAGTAGGGCAGGTCAATGTCCAGGTCGAGGGCGGCCTCCAGGATGGTTTTGCCCGGCGGCACGGCAAACTTGTACTCGCTGCCCTCGTAGATCACGGTCACTTCCTGGGCCGTGGCCTTGGTGGCCGTGCCCATTTCCACTTCGCCGTGCTTGTCGGCGGGGGTAGCCGTGGCGAAGCTTTCCCGGTGGATGCGGTTTTCGGGCACGTGCAGCATCGCCAGGGCCCGTTTGATCTCCTCCATCATGCCTTCGGGACCGCACATGAAGTACTCGGTGCGGTCGGTTTCCCACTGCGGCAGGGTAGGCAGCAGTTTGAGCACGAGGCTCTGGTTGAGCCGCCCGGTGGGGCCGTTCCATTCGGGGGACTTGCCCCCCAGGCCCGGGATCACCTTGCGGAACGAACCCAGCAGGGAGCCTTTCTTGTCGGAGCCCGGCTGGCTGAGCACGTGGATCACGTTCAACCGGCCGGCGTACTGCTGGACGAGGGCGTCGAGTTCCTGCCGGAAGATGATCGAAGCCTCGGTGCGGTTGCCGTACAGGAGGGATACGTGGCTTTCGCGTTCGGCAAAAAGCACGGTTTTGGCGATGGAAATGAGCGGGGTAATGCCGCTGCCGGCGCCCAGCAGCACCACGTGCCGCTTCTTGGAGGGGTGGGCGTCAATGTAAAAGTTGCCCATCGGCTCCATCACGTCCATCGTGTCGCCGGGCTTGAGGTTGTCGTTGAGGAAGTTGGAGACCTTGCCGTCGGCCACCCGCTTGACGGTGACGGTAATGTGGTCGTCGGTGTGGGGGCAGCTCGACATGGAGTACGACCGCCGGATCTGTTCGCCCCGGATGTTGACCAGCAGGGTGAGGAACTGGCCGGGCTTGTAGGCGAGCCGGGCGCCGTCGGGCTGCGCAAACTGGATGGAAATCGTGTCGGGCGTCTCCCGGGTTATTTTCTGAACGCGGAGTTGAAAGTATTTGCTCATGGGGTCAATCCATTAGTAAACCAAGATGCACCAGGTGAAACGGTTGCATCGGCGGATATTTGTTTAGTGATTAAGTGGTCGTATCAAATCAAACGCGCAATTTCCGGGGCATCCCCGTAGTACGATAGGATTATAACCAACGGCTCGCCGGAAGGGTTGGGGCAATGGCCGCGCAAAAATAGAAATTCACGGAGAATAAGCCGCCCCGGCGGACGGAGTTTCCCGGCGGGAGGGCCGGTTTACCGCGAAGCGACCGAGAGGAGGGCAAACACCAGGAAAGAGCCCAGCCCGATGCCAAAGCCGGCGGCGGCCTTGCCGACCTTGCGCCGGTGCGCCTGGGCCTGGTAGCCTTTCAGGTAAGCGGGCTGCCGGAACAGCTCGGGGGTGGGCGAGTAGAAGTTGGCGGGGTTGGGCGGCACGGCCCCCACGATGATGCCGGTGATCACCCCGGCCGGCGGGTAGAGGGAGGCGGCCATCGTGCCGATCATCGCCCCGTTGCCCCGGTAATGCTGCATGGCGTCGAGCCGGCCCTGCTGGTAGAGTTCCGGGTCGGTCTTGGGAGCGGGCTCGGGGCTGCGCACCACCACGGGGCGGTCGGCGGGGGCTTGGGACGGCTCTTCCTCAAATTCTTCGCGGGTGCCGTTGGCGTACACGATGCGGGCCACGTCCGCCTTCAGCACGATGATGTTGGGGCCCTCCAGGTTGTCGAAACGCTTGTAGACCACTTGGGTGGGATTGATTTCCAGCACCTTCACGGTGTGTTCGCGGCCGTTGCGCAGCACCAGGGTATCCTGGGCGTACGCGGCCGCGGAGAGCAGGAGGCAGAGCAGGGGAAGCAGGGCGCGGATCATGGGGTGGTAAGGGGTAAGTAAGCGGTTCCGGTCCGTAACCGGGAAGTGGGACGAAATTGGACAAAAAAATAGCCCAGGAAAGATTTCGGGCTATTTTCTCGCGATGGATTGGGGCGGCGCCGGTTAGAGCGGCACCATTTCGAAGCGCAACTCGCGGTTGCCGTTCTTGCCGCCGGCGTCGGTATACGTGAATACGAAGGAATCTTTGGTCAGCGTGATGACGTTGACGGAAGGCGGCGTGCCCGGGTTAAAGTTGATCTGCGTCTCGCCGGCGTTGAAGGACCAGCCACCGCTGCTTTCCACGGCATTCTGGTCGGTGCGGGTGTAATTGGTGGCGCTGGTGAAGTTGAGCCGGTACGCGGCGTAGTTCACCTGGTTGCTGGCGGCGCCTTCCTCGTAGAGGGTGGTGGGCGTGCCCGCACTCGTGGCCGTTACTTTCTGCACTTTCCAGTTGCGGGTAAGCAGGCTCGTCTTGGTTTCGGGGGTGGGCTCGGTCTTCTTGCCGGGGCAGCCTTGCAGGCCGAGCATCATACTGACCAGCATCAAAGTAGACAGGAGAAAAGAGAGGTTTTTGTTCATATAAGGGAAAATTACTTCTGCCAATTTAACACTAAAAGGACAATCCCGGCTATTTTTGCGGCGGCCCGGCCAAAATTTCGGGTCCCGCCCGGGTCAGGTTCGGGCCCCGCCGGTCTGTTTTACCGCTACATTCCGCCGGAAGCTTCCAGTTCCGCCCGCTGCTTTTTGGGCAGGCCGGCCACCACCCGTTCGTAGGAGTGGTCCACCCACTCGGCCAGCAGCCGCCCGGGCACCGACCCGTCGGCCACCACCGTGTTCCAGTGCCGCTTGTTCATGTGGTAGCCCGGCGTCACGCAGGGGTAAGCCTCCCGCAGTTGCACGGCCCGCTCCGGGTCGCACTTCACGTTGAACGACAGGGGGTGGCTCCCGATATCTGCCAGCGCAAATACCTTGCCCATTACTTTGAATACCAGCGTGAATTCGTCGAAAGGAAAGGCTTCGGTAACGCCCGGCTTGCGCAGGCAGTGCGCCCGGAAGGCTTCGATGTGCATGGGAAAAAAAAGAGTGCTTCACGAAAGTAGGCATAAAACCCGCTTTCGTGAAGCGCCCGGGGGCATCCTTACAGGAATTTTTTTATGATGATGAATATGATTCCGACCAGGAACATCAGCATGGAAATCTTGTTGATCCCGTGCATCATGCGCAGGTTAAAGTTAGGCTTGTGGTTGGGGTCCTTCTTGCGGAAGAAATAGCCCAACACCGGCCCCAGGTCAAAGTACTCCCTCAAACGACTCATGATAGATGAAGTTAATGGAAAATTGAGAATGGATAATGAGAAATGGACAATTGCTGCTCAATTACACAACACCGATCCGGCGGGTAATGTTCAGCCGGAACCCCCGGCTTCGCCCCATTTTCAATTGTCAATTGTCCATTTTCAATTGTCCATTGCAAACCCGATGCGCCGCGACAGCACGTAGAAGCGCACCGTGAGCAGGGCGGCCGAGGCGGTGAGGCCGGCCAGCAGCCCGTACCAGATGCCCTGCACGCCCATGCCCAGGTTGAAGGCCAGCCAGTAGCCCAGCGGGATGCCGATGATCCAGTAGGCAAACAGCGTGGCGACCGTCGGGATGTTGACGTCGGAAAGGGCCCGCAGGATGCCCAGCCCGGCCACCTGCACGCCGTCCGAAAGCTGGAAGATGCCCGCGATCACCAGCAGCGACGTGGCGATGGGCAGCACGTGGTTGTCCTGGATGTACAGCTCCACCAGGGGCACGTTGGCCGTGATGAACAGCAGGCAGGTTAGCGACATGAAAACGACGGCAACCAGGATGGCGGCCGTACCCGCCCGGATCACGGCCGCCCGGCTGGCCTTGCCCACCGCTTCGCCCACCCGGATGGAGCCGGCCGCCGCGTTGCCCGACGCCACCATGTAGGCCAGCGCCGCCAGGCTGATGGCAATTTCGTGGGCGGCCAGCTGCGCCGTGCCGATCCAGCCGGCCATCACCGCCGAGCCCGAAAAGGCGCCCACTTCGAAGAAATACTGGAAGCCGCCGGGCAGGCCCAGCCGCAGCACCCGCGTCAGCAGCGGGCGGATGGAACCGGTAAACGCCTGCCAGTAGGGACGGAACACGGGCGAGGTGCGCAGGTAGATGAACATGGCCACCGCCATGTACACGCGGGTGATGAGCACGGCCAGCCCGGCCCCGGTGACGCCCAGCGCCGGCATCCCCAGGTTGCCGTAGATGAGCGTCCAGTTCATGAAGACGTCCAGCGCCAGGCCCGTAAGGGTGATCACCATGGCCACCCGGGTGTGCGAGAGGCCGTCGGTGAAGTACTTGAGGCCCATGAACACCATCGTGGGGAGGGTGGAGGCGGCCGTGATGGAGAGGAAGCCGCGGGCCAGCCGGGTGACTTCGGGGTCCTGGCGGAACACCTCGAACACGGCGGCCAGCCCCAGCAGGATGGCCGCCAGCACCACGCCCATGCCGATGCTCAGGCGCAGGGCCGTCCGGAGCAGTCCCCGGCACTCGTCCAGGTCGCCGCGGCCCCGCGCCGTGGCGACCTGCGGCGACAGCACGGCCAGCGTGCCCATGCCCACCACGGCCACCAGGATGTAGATGGAGTTGGCAATGCCCACCGAGGCAATGGGGGCGGCGCCCAGCCGGCCCACCATCATGTTGGCAGCCACGTTCATGAGCACGTTGCCCAGCTGGGCGATCACGATGGGGTAGCTGAGCAGCACGGTACTGCGCATTTCCTGCCGGTAAAGGCGCAGAAGGGAGGCTTTCATAAAATGGCGTTGTCGTAAGGGGTCCGCCCGGCGGGCACCGCGTACGGTTCCCGGCTGGGCGGGGGCAAAGGTACCCCTCTCGTTTTTAATACCAAGCAGGTGCGGGGAAAAGGGAGACGGGAGACCGGAGGAAAGCAGACCGGAGGAGTGATCGGGAGAGGAACTTAACCGCAAGGGGCGCAAAGGAGACGCAAAGGCCGCAAGGAGTACGTGTATTGCTTTGCGCCCTTTGCGCTCCTCCTTTGCGTCTTTGCGTGAAACCCTTCGAAAATGACGTAGAGGTTGTTCGTTCAAAAGGCGCACGAACCGCCCGGGGCCGTTTCCCGGGTGTTTCATCACATAAGGGTTGAAAAAGGGCCCTGCTTTTTGTAACTAGCGTGGTATGAAAAGAGAAGCGGCCACCCACATCCGCAGTTTTTTTGAGGAGCAGTTCACGGTGGAGTCCATCCGGCGGGAAATCCAGCGGGCCGGGGTGCTTTTCGGCATCTTCGTGGGCAGCCTGGTGTTCCTGCTGCTGGCCCAGTGGGGGTTTGGCAACCAGGCCCTGTCGTTCCAGCATCCGGGCATCCCCCGCATCATGATCGGGTTCATGGTGATCATGGCCTGTTACGAATTTTTCATCTGGGGGCTGCTGCGCTACCGGCTCCGGGAGCGGTTGATCGTGCCCGAGTTCGGCAAGTTCGTCAACGGCACGGCCGAGCTGCTGGCCCTGTCGTTCGTGCTCTACCTGCTGGCCGACAGTTTCACTTCGCCCGTCACGGTGATGCAGTCGCCCGTAGCGATGGGCTACTTCCTGTTCATCATCCTTTCGACGCTCCGGCTCAACTTTTCGCTGTCGGTGTACACGGGCCTGCTTTCGGGGGTGATGTACACCGGTCTGAGCCTCTACCTGCTGGGCAACGCCGGCCCGCCAACCGTGGATGCGCACTTCCAGACGCCGGTGATGTTTGCCGCCAAGGGCATCGTCCTGCTCATGGCGGGCATTTCGGCGGGCTACGTGGCCCGGGAAATCCAGCGGAGCATCCGCACGTCCATCGAGCGACTCGAAAACCAGAACCAGGTCATTACGCTCTTCGGCCAGCAGATCTCGCGGGAGATCGTGGACGTGATGCTGCGCCAGAAGGGGGCCCTGGAAAGCAAACTGATGCGGGTCAGCGTGATGTTCCTCGACATCCGCAACTTCACCACGTTTGCCGAAACCCGGCCGCCGGAAGAAGTAGTGGCCTACCAGAACGCTTTTTTCCGGATCGTGATCGAAGCCGTGAACCGGCACCACGGCATCATCAACCAGTTCCTGGGCGACGGCTGCATGATCACCTTCGGCGCCCCGCTCATGCTCGACAACCCGTGCGACAACGCCGTGCGGGCCGGCCTGGAAATCATGGAAAGCGTGCCGGAAGCCACGCGCCTGGGCCAGTTGCCGCCCACCCGGGTGGGCATCGGCATCCACGTGGGCGACGCCGTAACGGGCAACATCGGCACCGACACCCGCCAGCAGTACTCGATCACGGGCAACGTGGTGATCCTGGCCTCGCGGATCGAACAGCTCAACAAGGACTTCGGCTCGCAACTGCTGGTGTCGAAGGAAGTGATGGACTGCCTCTCCGAAACCCCCGAAGGCGCCCAGGCCCTGGGGTTCGTCCACATCAAAGGCCGCGCCCAGGAAGTGTTCCTCTACAAACTCGGATGATCAATTTTCCACTGAAGCAATTTTCAATTGCTTCAGTTTTCCATTGCATTGCGTTTGTCTTCTTCGTCTTTGATGTCCTTGAGGAGCTTGTTGGCGAAGAGGAATTCCTGGAGTTCGGGGATTTTGGTTTCGGTGATGTTGTCGCTGGTGCCTTCCCAGAGCTTGCGGCCCTTGTAGAGGAACATGATGTACTCGCCGATGCCCATCACCGAGTTCATGTCGTGCGTGACCACAATGGTGGTGATCTTGTACTCGTCGGTGATTTCGGCGATCAGGTCGTCAATCTTGATGGCCGTGAGCGGGTCGAGGCCCGAGTTGGGTTCGTCGCAGAAGAGGTACTTGGGATTCATCACGATGGCCCGGGCAATGCCCACGCGTTTCTGCATCCCGCCGCTGATCTCGGAAGGCATCCGCTTGGAGGCGCCTTCGAGGCCCACCCGCTGGAGGCAGAAGTTGACCCGGTCCCGCTTTTCCTCCTTGCTCATGGCCGTGAGCATTTCCAGCGGGAACATCACGTTTTCTTCCACGTTCTTGGAGTCGAACAGGGCGCTGCCCTGGAAAAGCATCCCGATCTCGCGGCGGATGTCGCGCTTGGTGTCGGCGTCGCCGTTCCAGAAGTCGCGGCCGTCGTAGAGGATGGACCCTTCGTCGGGCTGCACCAGGCCCACGATGCACTTGAGCAGCACGCTTTTGCCCGTGCCGCTGCCCCCGATGATGAGGCTGGTATCACTGTTCTGGAACTTGCCGCTGATGCCGTCGAGCACCTGCTTGCCGTTGAAGGCCTTCTTTATGTTCTTGATCTCAATCATAGATTTCGTTGTTCGTTGCTCGTTGTTCGTTGTTCGTTGTTCGATCGTAGGCCGGCACCCTGCCGCCGGCGCGGCGGAAAGTCGCTTTTCCCTTATCTTCGCCCAAAACCACGCCCTATGTTCCCCC
>CADCTQ010000301.1 GCA_902805615.1 uncultured Cytophagales bacterium | reverse complement strand
TCAAACTCTCCATTGTATACTCGTCCTGGCAGCACTCCTTGAAGACTAACCCGCTTGCGAAGATCACTCCACTCAGAGACACTACCCGGTGCTCCTAGTCCAGCTAGAAGACTTGGTTTGGTTGGTGCTGATGTTTGTACTTAAAGTACGCCCAATCAACACCTTTGTCTGTCTGGCTCTTTTGGTCTTGACTTGTTTTGAGACGACCCGTACCTCACGGCATGGGCCTCCCTAAGAGTCCGCTGTCTTCTGCGTATGTAAGTACTTCTACTTACGTTTCTGCTGCTCAAAGAACTTTTCTCAACACTTATTGTCGAGATGGCTGCTACTTCCGTAGCGGGTATTTTAGTTTCCAATCCGTCTGATTGGTTACCTCTCCTTTGTTATTTTTCGAAGAACCGTCCCTGCTATCCTGCTGCCTCTCTCCGCTTATTCTTCGACTCTTTCCGTAAGGGATTGCAAACTTAGTGGCTTTCTCTCAATCTACCAAATCTCAACCCTACTTTTTTTATTTTTTCTATCCTCATCCTCTCCTGCCCCACTCCAACTTTTCATTCTCAACCCCAAAGACTTGCTCCACCCACTGCACCTTCAAATTGTATTCTCCTAAGGCAGCTCTTGCTCACCCCTCCGTCTCAAACGGGCAGCAAAGCTAAAAAACGGCCCATAACTTACCAAATGGCCCGGCGAAAAAACTTCACTAATTTTTTAGGCACCTTTCGGCCGCTTGTACAAAGGCACTGTACTGCAAGCTTCTCCAAACATCAGGCTGGCAACAACGGGCCTGAGCTTTCTCGCAATCTCCACGTACGCGTAAGCCGGAACGGGGTACTTGCTGCATCCTTTGATTACCACCTTGCCATCCCGGAAGTCCTCCGCCGCTATCTTCGACAAAGCCTCCTGGAACAACCGGTTCTCCAACTCCTCCAGGCCCCCGTACACAATCATATTGGCGTATGGCTCCAGGTGCAGCGCAACCAGCATAAAGGCCCACGTGGGTACGATGGCATCGGCCGTGCACGTAACTGCTACATTCTTGCCCTGGTAGGCGGACCAATCGTGTTCTTTCAACAATTGCCTGAACTCCTTTTCCTTCAGGATCAGTTCCCGGTACAGCATGGGTTTGACGTCAAACAGCACCCGATCCCCGGGGTGATAGTACGCTTCCAGGTCAAGGGTGACCAGGCCGCTGTTTGCCACCCGATTCACGATTTCCCGTTCGGCCAGGTTATTTTCCATCTTCGGCTGATTTTGTTGGTTTAAAAAACTCTTTCAGGTAGTAGGGCTCAAAGTCCACCAGGTTCTCAAACTGGCGCTGCTCCAGGCGCAAAGCCGCCAGCGCCCCTACTGTCTTTGCCAATGGATAAACAGCATCGGCCACGTAAGTGTTCCGGAACGGCTGTAGAATAGGCTTGCATTTGTCAACCCCATCGCCGCAACAAATGACGTTCCTGCCGGCAAACATCGCATCGGGAAACGACTCGTCTACCACCACGGCCTGGGTAGGGGCAAGCCGCCGGCCGGAGGCGTCGAACAAAGCGCAGTATACTTCCATCCGCCTTGCGTCCAGCATGGGGCAGATGAGGGAATTGTCCCTGGCAGCCAGCGGCACCACGCCCAGGGCCATTGCTTCGAGCGTTTCCACCCCGATCAGCGGAATGCCGAGGGTAAAACACAAGCCTTTTGCTACGGCTACGCCGATCCGCAGGCCCGTGTAGGAGCCGGGACCTTTGGAAACGGCAACGGCCGACAACTCCTGCTTCCGGATGCCGCACTGCTGCAACACGAATTCAATGGTCGGGGTCAGCGCCGTAGCGTGCACCTTGTCAACGTGAAATTCGGCGTGGGCCACGAGGCGGCTTCCCCGGTGGATTGCCACGGAGCAAACCGGAGTGGCCGTTTCAATGCTTAGGATGAGCGGCATAAGCAGCGACGGAAGGTGAAAACGCGATCAGAGCAAACAAAAAAAAGCCACTTACGGGTATAAGTGGCTTTTTGCTCCTCGAGCTGGGCTCGAACCAGCGACCCTCTGATTAACAGTCAGATGCTCTAACCGACTGAGCTATCGAGGAATGTTTGAATTGGACTGCAATATTATGGCATTGCTTACACTTATACAAGCTTCCAAATATTTTTTTAAAATCTGATTCCTTTTGCATAGGCGAATCGTATAAATCTACTACCAGATATTACTGGCGTTATAAATGCCTTTTGTTTTGAATAGTTGATGGTAATCTTTAAATTGAATGCCCTGGCGCCTGGAAAAAAGACCATCAGCCACCCGAGTTCCCGTCCCTTCATTAAAACAGCATGCAATGAGAGAGCCTAAGAGAGTACGCTTTGACTGACATTCCTTACATGCTATTCCCCAGACAAAACCATGAAACAAAGACAACTATTTGTAAGCCTTTTGCTTGCATCTGTTTTAGGAGGCGCCATCACTTTAATCGGGTATAAATTCCTGGTACCGCAAAGGGTGTACGAGTCGTTCGAACAGGTACAGAACGTGCGCTTTTCCAATTACCTGGCCGACTCGTCCTTTACCGTTCCGGAGGGGCTGAACTTCATCTACGCGGCTGAACACGTGCGGCCCGCCGTGGTGCACATCAAGACCTGGTACCACAACGGCCTGGCCAAGAACTGGAAAGAGGACGACGATACCGATGAGTTGTTCAAGGAGTTTCACGGCAGCCCCTACGGACGGATGCCCTCGCAGCCCCGCGAATCGGCGGGTTCGGGCGTGATCATCTCCCCGGACGGCTACATCGTTACCAACAACCACGTCATCGAAAAAGCCAACAAGATCGAGATTGTCCTCAACGACAAGCGCAGCTACGCCGGCACCATCATCGGCACCGACCCCACAACCGACCTTGCCCTGCTCAAAGTGGAAGAAGAAAACCTGCCCTTCGTGAAGTACGGCAACTCCGACCAGCTCAAGGTGGGCGAATGGGTACTTGCCATCGGCAACCCGTTTGACCTCACCTCCACCGTAACGGCCGGGATTGTCAGCGCGAAAGGACGCAACATCAACATTCTCCGCACCGAAGACGGCACGCAGGTGGAGTGCTTCATCCAGACGGATGCGGCCGTAAACCCCGGCAACAGCGGAGGCGCCCTGGTGAACCTGAGGGGCGAACTGGTAGGCATCAACACGGCCATTGCCACCAATACGGGCATTTCGCAGGGCTACTCTTTTGCGGTACCCGTTTCGCTGGCGAGCAAAGTGATGGACGACCTGCTCAAGTACGGCACGGTGCAGCGGGCCCTGCTCGGCGTACGCATCCTCGACATTGACGCCGGCACTGCCCGCGAAAAAAGCATTACGGTGTACAAAGGGGTGTACGTGGAAGAGGTAAACGCCAACAGCGCGGCCAGCAAAGGCGGCATCAAAGCCGGCGACATCATCCTTAAAATCAACGGCAACGACATCAACTCCACTTCCGAACTCCAGGGCATCGTGGCTACCTTCCACCCCGGCGACCGGGTTGACATCATCGTGCTCCGGGGCGGCGACGAGAAAAGCCTGTCGGTGGAACTGCGCAACAGCGCCGGGGAAACCACTTTCGCCAAAGCAGCCAACAACAAACCCTCCAGCGTGTTCGGGGCGGTGATCCAACCGCTCAGCGCCCAGGAGAAAAACAAGCTCAACGTGCGGGACGGCGTGAAGATCACCAAACTCGGGCCGGGCAAATTCAGGGACGCCGGGCTGGAGGAAGGATTCGTCATTACGCACCTCAACTACAAAGCCGTCCGCAGCATCGAAGATGTACTCAAGATTGTGCGCGACAGCCGTACGGCGACCCTCGTGGAAGGGGTTTCAGCCAAAGGCGTCAAAGCCTACCACGCCGTTGCACCGTAAATTGCTCCACACGCAAAAAAGCCAGTTTCTGTACTACAGGACCTGGCTTTTTCGTTAAATGCCCGTCAGCGCAGTCCGCTTATCCGTAAAAATGCCCAAATTAGCGACCCAAACCGACTTTATATTCAATCGTCATACCCGAACAAACCTACTTATACCTCATGGAAGAGATACAGCTATACCTGGATGATGCGAAAGAATCAATGGAGAAAACAATCAAGCACACCAGCCAGGAACTCACGAAAATACGGGCCGGCAAGGCATTGCCCAGCATGCTGGACGGCCTGATGGTTGAGTATTACGGCAGCCCTACCCCCCTCAACCAGGTTGCATCCGTGACCACGCCCGACGCCCGGACGCTGGCCATCAAACCCTTCGAGAAGAAGATGATTACCGAGATCGAGAAGGCCATCCGCAACAGCGACCTCGGCATGAACCCGCAGAATGACGGCGAAACGGTGCGGCTCAACATACCGCCCCTGACTACGGAGCGGCGCAAGGAACTGGTAAAGCGGGTGAAAAATGAAATCGAAAGCGGCAAGGTAAGCATCCGCACCATCCGCAAGGACACCAACGAAGGGTTGCGCAAATTGCTCAAGGAAGGCGCCGCCGAAGATGACGTGAAGCGGGCCGAAGACAAGGTGCAGCAACTCACGGATCAGTTCATTGCGAAGGTAGACACCTTGTTCACCACGAAGGAAGCCGAGATCATGACGGTCTGAGAAGGCCCCGGCTGCTCCATAAAAAGCCAAAAGGCCGGCATTCACCGGCCTTTCTTCATTTGCATAACAGGGTAACCCGGTTAAGGGGTGGTTTTGGCTTTGGCCTCGGGCAGCGTTTTGCGGGGCAGCTTCTCATCCCGCATGGCGGTGTGGTACACGAAACTCGCCACAATCACCGACGCCTGCTTGAGGTCGTCTTCCTGGAGCCGCTCGTAGGTGTCCATGTTGGTGTGGTGCGTGCGGGTGTCGTAGTCAATCTCGTCCTGGATGAACTGAAAACCGGGCAGGCCCACCCCGTCGAAGGAAAGGTGGTCGGTGCCGCCCGTGTTCCGCAGGGTGACCGTCCGTGCTCCCATCTCGTGGAAGGGCTTCAGCCACGCTTCGAAGATGGACCGCACGGCGCTGTTCTCCTGCAGGTACACGCCGCGGATTTTCCCGGTTCCGTTGTCCACGTTGTAATACGCCGACAGCCGGGCGTGGTCGGGCAGCAGCTTCATGCTTTCGGGGTCACCGAAGTGTTTCTTTACGTAGTTCCTGGACCCGTGCAGCCCCTGCTCCTCCGATCCCCACAAGGCAATGCGAATGGTGCGGCGGGGCTTCAGTCCGGCGGCTTGCAGAATGCGGACGGCTTCCATCATCACGGCGGTGCCGGCGGCGTTGTCGGTGGCGCCAGTGGCGGCGTGCCAGGAGTCGAGGTGGCCCCCGAGCATCACCAGTTCAGCCTTCAGTTTCTTATCAGTCCCCGGAATCTCCGCGACCACGTTGTAGCCCGTCGGGTCGTCGAGGAACTGAGTCTTGGTATCGAGTTCCACTTCTACTTCCTGGTTGGCTTCGAGCAGTCGCACCATCCGGCCGAAGTGCTCGGCGGAAACTTCCATTTCGGGCAGTACCGGCTTGGCGTCAAGGGCGTACGGGGCGCCGTTGGACGTAAAGTACGTGCCGTGCATACCCCGGCCGTTGGACAGGACGGCCACGGCGCCCTCCCCCACCAGGAACTGCGCGAACTTTTCCCGCAACGCCCGGGCGGCGCGGTACTGGGCAATCCGTTCGGGCGTCCAGGTGGAAGTGCTGGCCGATTCGCCTTTGGCCATTGCCTCCAGTTGCGCATCGGTGTAGCGGCTGGCATCGGCCTCAAAGGTGGTTTTCACTTCGACCGGCGCCTTCACCATCACGATTTTTCCTTTCAGTTGCCCCTTGTACTGGTCAAAATCCTCCTCTTTGGCAACGGTAGCCAGGGCCACTTTGGCGGTGACGGGTCCGTTGGTGCCCGGCGTCCAGGCTTTCGGCGTCCCGATCATGGCCTGGTAGTACGGCCTGGTCATGGCCGCGTACGACTTCTGAATTTCCCAGCCGCGGCCAAAGGAGCCCCAGGGCTCGATGGCGGCGTTTTGCAGCCCCCAGTCGGCCAGTTGCTTGCGGGTCCATTCGTTGGCGTTTTTAAGTCCCGTCGAACCCGACAGGCGGGGCCCGATGACGTCGGTGAGGTAGAAGGCCGTTTTCATGACCTGCGAACGGTTCAGGCCTTCGTCCTCGATTTTTTCGACCGCTGCCAGGTCAACTTTTTCCTCCTGGGCCAGGGCGGGTAAGTGGAGTACGAACAGCAGCACAAACAAGTGGGCAAACTTCTTCATGGGGAGACGGGTGTAGGAAGTGGTTAAACGTGAAGCAATAAATATAATGGAATTACCGATTGTATTGTAGCGGCGGTGGTCCGGGCAGTGACTTTACGCCCCCGCTTAAACGCTAATTTCTTAATTTGCAAGCACCAAGCGCATCACCATGAGCATTACGTTAATTATCATCATCATCACCGTCCTTGCCAGTTTGTACGCCTGGAACAACGCTGCCGTGATGCAAAAGTGGATGTTAAACCCTTACGCCGTCAAGCGGAACAACGAGTATTTCCGGTTCATCACCTCCGGGCTCATCCACCAGGATTACCTCCACTTGTTCTTCAATATGCTGGCCTTGTATTCGTTCGGCAGCGTGGTGGAACAACAATTTGCGTACGAATTTCCGGAGGCGGGCGGCCTGCTGTTTGCCGCGTTATATATCCTGGGCGTGGTGGCCTCCGACATTCCCACGTACCTCAAGCACCAGGACCAGGCGTACTACAATTCACTGGGCGCCTCGGGGGGCGTCTCTTCCATTGTGTTTGCCGGCATTCTGCTCTACCCGCTGATGGAAATGGGGCTGTTGCTGATCCCCATCCGCCTGCCGGGCTTCATCTTCGGGGGCTTGTACATGTTTTATTCGTACTACCAGGCCCAGCGCGGCGGCGATTTCATCAACCACGACGCCCACTTGTACGGCGCCGTGTTCGGACTGGTCTTTACCGCCATCGCCATTCCGGCGTCCATGCCCGGCTTCGTCGAACAGATTGGCAACTGGAAAGGATTCTTTTAAGGCGTCAGATGGGAGACGTTCCCGGGTGCTTTGCGCACGGGACCCAACGCGAAAAAGGCCCCCGCACGGTGGTGCAGGGGCCTTTCTTTAGATAAATGAGTACAGCCCTTACTTGACCCGCTTCCAGACGTCGGTGCGGCCAATGAGGGAAATGCCGATGTAGCCGCGCACTTCGAGGGTGTTGGGATCGGTGAGGGTCATCTGGCAGCTGTAGTCCTTGCCTTTTTCCGGGTCGTATACCCTACCGTCTTCCCACTCGTTGTCCCCGCCGTACTTGAAGTCGCGCAGGTTCACCAGGCCCATCAGGGGTTGGTTGCGCAGTTTGGCGTCGGGGTTGTTTTTGTCCACCTTGGGCGTGCCTTGCTCAGTCATGGGCTCCTTGAGCCACACGAGTTTGCCAAAGTACTTATCGCCCTGCTTGTAGATTTCCACGTGGCCTTTGCCGGAACCCGTTACCCAGGTGCCCAGCACGGCATCGGCGCCGGTGTTTTGGGCGTAGGCATTGCCAAAGCAGAGAACGGCCACCAGGAGGGCTAATGAAAACAATTGCTTATTCAAAAATCTCATGGGGTAAAAAAAGGGAGTGATGGTTACGGGTTTGCAATAATCGTACCTGCGGTGCTGGGGTACAATCAATACCGGGGAATGCTGGGGTCAATTTCGGCGGACCACGCCAGGATGCCGCCCTTGAGGTTGTGCAGGTTTTTGAAGCCGTGCTGCTGTTCGAGCATCCGGACGGCCTGGCCGCTGCGGGCCCCGCTGCGGCAGTGGACCACCACCGGCTTGTCGCGGCTGATCTTGCCGGCGTTGTCGGCCACGTTGCCCAGGGGAATCAACTCGCCGCCCAGGTTGGCGAACTCGTATTCGTTCGGCTCGCGGACGTCAATGAGCTGGAAATCTTTTCCCTGGTCCATCATCTCTTTCAGTTCGGAAACGCTGATTTCTTTCATATTTTTGCCAGATTAACAGTAAGCTTGAGACAATAGACACCAGATGGAAGACTTTTGTTTGGCGGGAGGCGTAAGTTGCAGAAAGTCTTACGGCTGTGCGTCTCCCGTCTTGCGTCTACTCAAGGGGCAAATGTAAACTTTTCTCCGAAAAAGCATGAAAATCCAAATAGAACGCCTCAACGATGCCGTGCACCTGCGGGCCACCAACGAGGAAGGCGCCAGCCTGGAAATGGACGGTTCGCCGGCCGTAGGGGGCGAGGACAAAGGCTTCCGCCCGATGCAGATGCTGCTGGCCGCCCTCGGGGGTTGCAGCACCATTGACATTGTGAGCATCCTCAAGAAGCAGCGCCAGCCCGTTGACGACATTGCCATTACCGTGGAAGGCGAACGGGAGCCGGGCGTGGAGCCTTCCCTGTTCCGCGACATTCACGTGCACTTTGCGCTGAAGGGCAACCTCGACGAGGACAAGGTGCGCAAGGCCGTGGACCTTTCCATGGAAAAATACTGCTCGGTCGCCAAAACCCTCGAAAAGACGGCAACCATCACCTACAGCTTCTCGGTGCGCAACGGCCAGCCGGCCCCCACGGCGGCCGGGTAATTCCTCCTTATTTTTACGCCCATTTACGCCCACCGGCCCACCGCCGGTGGCCTTTCCACTTCGCCTGATGCAAGAAGAAAACGACCCGCACTTTGAAACGGCCGCCATCCGCACCCGGGCGGCCCAGACGCAACACCGCGAACACACCGTACCGCTGTACCTGACCTCCAGCTTTACGTTCGAGAATTCGGAGCAGGCCCGGGCCATGTTCGCCGACGAGATAGAGGGCAACATCTACACCCGGTTTTCCAACCCCAACACCACCGAGCTGATCGAAAAGCTTTGCGTGCTGGAAGGCACCGAAGACGGCGTTGCCACGGCTTCGGGCATGTCCGCCATGTTTACCAGCATGGCCGGGCTGCTGAAGGCCGGCGACCACGTGCTGGCCTCCCGGTCGCTGTTCGGTTCCACGCACCAGATCCTGACGCAGATTTTTCCGCGCTGGGGCATTGCCCACTCCTACGCCGACATCAACCGGCCCGACACGTGGGAGGCGCTGATCCGTCCCAACACCAAGATGATCTTCGTGGAGACGCCTTCCAACCCCTCCCTCGACCTCATTGACCTCGACTGGCTGGGCAAGCTGGCGGCCCGGCGCGGGGTCATCCTCAACGTGGACAATTGCTTCGCCACGCCTTACCTCCAGCAGCCGGCCAAGTACGGCGCCCACCTGGTTACGCATTCGGTCACCAAGTTCATTGACGGGCAGGGCCGTACCATCGGCGGGGCCATTCTGGGCAAGAAAGAACTCATCAAGGAAATCCGCTTTTTTGCCCGGCACACGGGCCCGTCGCTGTCGCCGTTCAACGCCTGGATGTTGTCCAAAAGCCTGGAAACGCTGGCCGTGCGCATGGACCGGCACTGCGAAAACGCCCTGCAACTGGCTACGTTCCTGGAAGGGCACCCGCGGGTAGAAAAGGTCATTTACCCGTTTCTGCCTTCCCACCCGCAGCACGAACTGGCCCGGCGGCAAATGCGGTCCGGCGGCCCCCTGGTTACGTTCATCGTGAAAGGCGGCCTTGGGCGGGCGGCGCGGCTGGTGGACAATCTCCAGATGGTCTCGCGGACGTCGAACCTGGGCGATACCCGGAGCATTGCCACCCATCCGGCCAGCACCACCCACGCCAAGCTCTCCGACGACGACCGGGCCGCGGTGGGCATCCTGCCCGGCCTGATCCGGATTTCGGTGGGCCTGGAGCATCCCGACGACGTAATCCGTGACATTCGCCAGGCACTGGAAAAAGACTAAGCCGGGGCACTTGAGGCCGCCTGGTCGTGCAGCGCTGCACCTTGCCGGGAGGTGCGCCGGGAGTGAAGCCAGCCGGGTGTTGCGCGGACGAACCAGCCCGCAAGCGGTAAACTATTTACGGTCAGGTAAACTTAAACTGCCCGGCTTTTCGTTATCCGCTCAAATACACTTTCCCATGAAAATTACCGCCCTTGTTGGCTTTTTGATGTTATTTGCCGTCGGCACCGGCTTTGCGCAGTCGGGCCGGGGCGACAATCCCTCTTCCGTGGACCCGGGAGGCAATCAGGACGAATACCGGATTTTCCGGGGCGGCGACGCCAAAGCGAAGAAGAACAAACGGTCCAAAAACCGGCTGACTTTTACCGAACAGAAGATCCAGGAGTACGAAGACCGCCAGGAGGCCAATGCGAAACGGGCCCAGGAGCAGGCCAAGGCCATGGAAAAGCCCCGCTACGCCGATCCCACGTATTTCGGGCACAAGAGCAAACCCAAAAAACGGGCCCCGGGCAAGAAGAAATTCTGCAAGCAGTGCGGCATCAGCCACTAAACCCGGGCCCTTCGGTTACGTCGCCCTCACGGTCACTGTCAGGCCCGTGAGGGTTTATTTTTTGGGTTATTTTTTGAGCCGCCTGTAAGGTATTTGCCGGAATCGTGCGCTTACGGTTGTCCCTGGAAAGCCTGGTAGTCTGCTTCACTCCTGAATTCGAACACGTTAACCACAATAATCTGTACGGTACCCGTTTCGCCGGCTACGTGGCTGCGGATAAATTCCTGCGAGGGAAACTGTTCCCCCGTCACGCAGAGGTTCCCAAAACCCGTTGGATGTGCGTAAGTTATCAGAAAATATCTCATTTGTTGTGAAAGGAAAAAATGTAAAATTTATGGCTTGTTTGTAATCACTCCCCAAGCCTATCCGCTGGTAAATGTACATTAAAGAAATTAAAGGGACTTTCCTGGCCTTGTTCTTTGTTACCTCGGCCCTTTCCCTCTTCCAGTGGCTTTGCCCCCGCCCCGGGGAGCCGGTCCCCGTGCCGGCTTCCGAAACGTTCGATCCCGGCCTCACGTACCTGACTTCCCTGGACCGGGTAACCCATTGGCTCGACAGCACCGCCGCCGTTCGCGGCATCAAGCCGGCCTCCCGGCAATACGTGGACCTGGCCGATACCCTGGTTCGCCTCCGGTTCGTGCACAGCTACTCGCATTACCGGCCGTCGGACGACGTGATCAGCTACCTGCTCGGCCGCCTGGTATGGTCGGACCTCTCGGCCATTGTGGACCCGGACGACATATTGAAACTCAACCAGGCCGCGTGCAGCCAGCAGGCCATTGTCTTCATGGCAATGCTCCGGCAGAAGGGATACCGCACCCGGACCGTGAGGCTCAAGGGGCACTTCTGCACGGGGGTATTCTACGAGGGGCAGTGGCACTTCTACGATCCCAATAAAGAACCCAGGTTCAGCAAAGACCGGCCCGTTCCGAACAGCCTCGAGTTGATGGCCGACAAAAACCTTGCGTACCAGGCCTACCGCGGCATCATGAGCAAAAGCCAGGTAGACGTCATGTTCAGCGAGGTAACCCTTGACGAATCCGCCGCGTTGCCCGGGCACCGGGTGCGCATTTTGCACAAAATCACCTATTTTATGTCGCGCTTCGGCTGGGCGGTCATGGCGTTAGGGTATTTACTTAGCTTTGTGGCAGAAAGGTTTTTGAGGGTCAAATATGTGCGGCATTACCGGGTTCCTGTCATTCAATAAGTTCTTCTCCGAACAAAGCCTTTCCCGCATCACCCGGTCGCTGGAGCACCGGGGACCGGACGCGGAGGGGCTGTTCTACGACGGCACCTGCGGACTCGGGCACCGGCGGCTCAGCATCCTCGACCTCTCCGAAAGCGCCAACCAACCCATGCAGTCGGCCGACGGCTCCTGCACCATCGTGTTCAACGGGGAGGTGTACAATTACCGCGAAATGGCCGCCGAGCTGCGCGTCCCGCTGCGCACTACTTCCGATACCGAAGTCATCCTCGAATCATTCGCCCGGCAGGGCGTCTCGTCCCTGGCGCAATTCAACGGCATGTTCGCCTTTGCCGTGTACAACGCGGCGCGGCAGGAACTGCACGTGGTCCGCGACCGGCTCGGCATCAAGCCGCTGTTTTACTACTGGGACGGCCGGCAACTGGCCTTTGCTTCCGAATTGAAGGCGCTGAAAGCCTTACCGGAACTGCGCATCGAGCCCGATTTTACGTCCATTTCGCACTTCCTGCACCTGGGCTACATCCCGGCCCCGCGCACCATCTACAAAAACGTATTCAAACTCCAGCCCGGCCACTACCTGGAAGCCACTCCCAAAGGGCTGAAGAACATCCATTTCTGGTCGCCGGCGGCGCGCATTGCCCCCCACGTGCTGCACGACGAGAAGGAGGCCAAAAAAGGGTTGGAAGACTTGCTGCTCAGCGCCGTGCAGTACCAGCTCATCAGCGACGTGCCCCTCGGCGTGTTCCTGAGCGGCGGCATTGATTCGAGCACCGTCGCTGCCCTGGCCAGCCGCCTTACCAGCACCCGGCTCAACACCTTTTCCATCGGCTTTACCGAAGAAAAATTCAACGAAGCGCACTACGCAAGCGCCGTGGCAAAACACCTGGGCACGCAGCACCACGAGTTCATTGTGTCATCGGCCGAGGCCAAACGCCTGGTAGAGCCCATGCTCGACGCCTACGACGAGCCGTACGCCGATTCCTCCGCCATCCCGACCATGCTGGTATCGCAACTGGCGCGGCGGCACGTCACGGTGGCCCTGTGCGGCGACGGGGGCGACGAATTATTTTTTGGCTATGGCATGTACCAGTGGGCCGAACGGTTAGCCAATCCGCTGCTCAAAGCCCTCCGCAAACCCGTGTCCCGGCTGCTTACCATTCCGGGGGCCCCGCGTTACCGCAAAGCCGCTTCCCTGTTCGGGTACGATGACGAGTCGGGCCTGGCCGGTCACATTTTCTCCCAGGAACAAGGCTTTTTTGCCAAGAAGGAATTATCCGGGTTGCTTGCCGGCCGGCCCGCCCTGGACGGAGCGGCGAGTCATCAGGGCTTGTCCCGGCCGCTTACGCCCCGCGAAAAGCAGGCCCTCTACGACCTGGAAACGTACCTGCCCGACGACCTGCTCACCAAGGTAGACCGGGCCACGATGTACTACGGCCTGGAGGCCCGGGTGCCGCTGCTCGACCACCGGGTGGTGGAGTTTGCGCTGAACCTGGCGCCCAACCTCAAGTACCGCAACGGCGTCTCCAAATACCTGCTCAAGGAAGTGCTCTACCAGTACGTTCCCCGGCAACTGTTTAACCGGCCCAAGCGGGGCTTTTCGGTGCCGCTGGCGAGTTGGTTGGGGGGCGATCTGCGGTATTTGCAGGAGGCTTATCTGAGCAAAGAAGTCGTGGAGCGTTACGGTGTGATCCGGTTCGAAACGGTGAAGGACCTGCTCCGGCAGTTCAACGGGGGCAATACCTACGTGTACCACCGGGTCTGGTTGTTGATTGTGTTGCATTATTGGTTACAGAAGCATGTCTGAACAGAAAGTTGAGGTGTTATA
>CADCTQ010000300.1 GCA_902805615.1 uncultured Cytophagales bacterium | reverse complement strand
AGCGTCTTCTCGGCGGAGAGCTGGCTGAACACGCTGGTGGATTGAATCAAGGCGAAGTGCGTCATGCCGGCGGCGAACATCTGCGGAAACCATTCTTTGGCTACCCATTCGGCCGCACCCTGCCAGGGGCCCGTCACCAGGCGGTTGTCGTTGAGCACCCTGGTTGATTTCTTCTCCTTCATAAAGTCGTGTATCTTCTGGGCGTTTAACTTCACGCTTTCCACCGTCTGGAATCCCTTCCAGTTGGCGTAGATGAATTGGCCCTGCTCATCGAACTCGATGTCAACGGTCTTTGATGCGTACAACTTTTCTCTACTCATGGTCTTTTCGTCTAATTGATCTTTGTGTAAACAAAATTGGATAAAAAGGAATACGGAAGTTTCTTTAAAACTGAGCCGATCCTACAAGTCCTTCCCAACGGGAAATCTACTCCCGACAACCATTTTTTTTGCGCCGGAATCACCGGTCACAATGGTACAAAAGCAATGCATTCTTGCATTCCGGCATCTTTTGTTGAACCGGGTGCCAACCGACATTCACCCAAAGGCTACATTTTCCTTTCCCGGCCATCGCTCCCGGTAAAGCCCGGAGGGCGTTTAGGCCGCAAAAAATTCACGCATTTGTAAACGACCCCGAAGACCCGGTTTAGTGAAGGACTCAACAAAGGCATGCAACCGGCTGGCGAGGTTAGTAAGTTGACTATTAGTGGATTGTGTTCACCGTTTTTGCGCATTTATGCTACTTTTCGTGCTACTTACTACATGGATTGCGGCCGGATAGCCGCCGCATTGTCAGGCCGTTACAACTTTTCCCACTCCAGGTTGAATACCCGCATCCGGCCCTCGGCCAGGAAGGGCGGCGTGTAAATGCACAGCTTGCGCCCTTCCAGCCGCACGTACCGGACCTGTTCCTGGCCCACCCAGTTGGGAATCAGCGAAGCCTCCACCTTGTGCACCACCGCCTGCCGCTCCGGGTCGTACCAATAGCGGCCGAAGTAGGAGAGGTAGCTGTCGAAGGCGCTTTTGGACTCCTGGGGCGTGCTGCCGTCGAGGGCGTCCGACTGGAACGCCCCCCGGCCCTGCTTCATCAGTTGGGCGTTCATGTACCCGTTTTCGTCGTACATGAGAATGCCCGTCGGCGCGTCGCCGAAAAAGTCCCGGCGCGTACCCTCCTCGTCCTGGTAAGTCCAGGAGAGCAGGCGCCAGGTGCCGACCAGTTCGGCGGGGATGTGCGCTTGTGTGTTCATGCAATTGTTGGGAATGACCATTGGATTACCCGTCTACCCGGGTCAGCACGTCCGCGTTCAACCGGTCCGCGTTCAGCAGGTCCCCGTTGAGCAGGCCGGTGAGGAAATGCGCGTCCCGTTCGATGTACCGGTGACCACCCTTGCGGATGACCATCTGCACGGTGCTGTCGGTTTCGTTTTCCCAGCCTTTCAGGTGCAGCGGGCCCACGCGGGGGTCGTCTTCGGCGCCCAGCACGGTGATGGGCGTGGGCAGCAGGTCCACCGCTTCGTAGCGGTAGCTGCTGATCACCTGCAAGTCGGCCCGGAGCATCGAGATCAGTTCCTGGCGGAAATCTTCCGAATCGCCCTGGCGCAGGTACGGGAACATGTTCATCAACTGCTCGTTGTTGAGTTCGTGCAGGTGCTCCACGGTGTACTCCCGCAGGGCCGGCGTGGCCGACACGTACAGTTTATCGGGTCGCTTGCCGTAGATCACCGACAGGGCCCGGGCCGCTTCGAAGGCGATCAGGCCGCCCATGCTGTGGCCGAAGAAGGCGAACGGCCGTTCGTCGAGGTGCCGCAGCAGCACGGGCACCATGCTCACCATCAGCTTTGTGTAGTTGGTGTACCGGTCGTGGCCTGCCAGTTCGTCGCGGCCCGGCAACTGCACGAGTTGCAGTTCGATCCCTTCGTCGAGCAGCCCGGCCCAGGCGTCGTACAGGGAGGCGCTGCCGCCCGCGTCGTGGAAGCAGAACAGTTTCACCTTGGCGTTCGGGCGGGGCTTGGGCGTAAAGATGCGTCCGCTCCAGCCTCCCGCCACGGGGGCCCATTCGGCTAGGGCCGGACCGGGGGGCACGGGAGCCGCGACCGGTACGGCTACGGGCGCCGCCGCCGGTTGGGCCGCGGCCGGCCGGGTCTGTTCTTCCAGGTAGGCCGCGTATTCGGTCAGCGTGGGCCGTTCCCAGAAGGAAGTCACGAGCAGCTTCAGTTCCAGGCTCTTTTCGAGGCGGTTGCGCAGTTGCACGGCCATCAGCGAATCAATGCCCAGGCCCTTGAAGGTCATGGACGGACTCACCCGCGAGGCGGTCGTCTTGATGATCTGCGCCACGTGCTCCACCAGGTGGTTCTGGAGGGCTTTGAGCCGTTCGGCTTTCGCGGTCAGGGCCCGCAGGCGGGTCACGAAGGTTTCTTCTTTTTCCGCCGGCCGGGCAACTGCTGCCGGGGCCGCCGAAGCCGTGAAGTGCGCCAGGTAGTTGGTGCCCGACAGCGTGGAGAAGAAGGACAGCGTGCGTTCCCAGTCCATGTCGGTCACGCCGACCTGCGCCGGCGCCTGGCCGTACACGGTTTCGAGGGCGGCAACCGCTTCCCGCATGTGCAGCGGCTTGAAGCCTTCAGCTTCGGCGTACTTGGCCAGGTGGGCCTGGTCGGCGACCATGCCCACGTCTTTCATCACGCCCCAGTTGACGCTCAGGGCGGGCAGCCCCTGCGCCGCGCGGTACCCCGCCAGGCCGTCGAGGAAGGCGTTGGCGGCCACGTAGCTGGCTTGTCCGCTCAGCCCCAGCAGGGCCGACGCCGACGAGAACAGCACGAAGCAATCGAGCGGCAGGTGCCGGGTGAGCAGGTGCAGGTTCCAGGCGCCCTTCAGCTTGGGGGCCGTCACGTAGTGGTAGCTGGTCGCGTCCAGTTCGGCCAGCGACCGGGGTTCGATCAGGCCGGCGGCGTGCACCACCCCGCGCAGGGCGGGCATCCGCTCACCGATGCGTCCGAGGGCCGTTTCGAGTTGGCCGTAGTCGCCCGCGTCGGCTTCGAATATGGTGAAGGTTGCGCCTTCGGCTTCCAGTTCGCGCATCCGTTCGAGGGTATCGGCCGAAGCCTTGCCGCTGCGGCTCAGCAGGGCAAAGTGCCGGGCGCCGCGTTCAAACATCCATTCCACGAACACGAAGCCCAGGCCGCGGAACCCGGTGACCAGGTAGGTGCCCTCGGGCGAGAAGCTGACCGTTTTCCCTTCCGCGCGGCCGGCGTAAGGCGCCAGGCGGGATACGTACTGGCGGTCGCCGCGCAGCACGAGTTCGCGTTCGGTGGCGTCGTGGCCCAGCAGTTCGCCCACCAGCGCCCCGATTTCGGCAGGGGCGGGGGCAAAGCCCAGGTCAATGCGCTTGCAATCGTACTGGGGCCATTCGTTGGCAACGACCTTGGCAAAGCCCCACAGCGGCGCCTGGGCCACTTGCACGTCCTTTTCGCCTTCCACCCGTTGCACGCCGTTGGTGACCAGCACGAGCCGGGGCGTCCGGGCGGGTTTGTGCCCACCCAGGGCTTGCAGCAGGTACAGTACGCTCAGCGTGCCCGCGTCCTGGGCGGCACACAGGTCGTCGGCGCTGCCCCCGGCCGGCGATTCCACCAGGCCGCCGCAGTGCAGGATGCCCGCCAGCGCGTGGGAAGCGATCACCGACTGCACCAGCGACGGGTAATGGGTGCGGTCGCCGTAGCGGATGGTAAAGTGCGGGGAGACCGTTTCGGCGTCGGCGGCGTGGCGCCGGAAGTCCTCACCGGGCACCACCACCACCGGGGTCAGGCCGGCCGCCTGCATTTCGCGGGCAATGGCCTGCCACCGTCCGGCGGCGTCGCCCAGCACCAGCCAGGTAGCCGGCTGCCCGGCGCCGGCTTTGCGGGCCGGTCCTTCGCGTTTAATCCAGTTGACGCCGTACAGCCACTGGCCCGACTGCGACTGGCCGGCATCGGGACGGAGAATCTTGGCTTTCAGCCCGGTTACGTGCAGGATGGGGTGCTCGTCTTCGGTAAACAGCGTAAGGTCGGCGCCCACGGTGCAGGCGGCGCCGTCCTGCACCACCGGCGCGAGGTGGGCGGCCACCCACAGGGGCACGCCGGCTTCCATTTCCCGGAACCACTGCACCGTACCGGCCGAAACGAGGTAGGTGGCATTGCCCGGCGAGGCGGGCACTTTGCCCACCACTTCGGCAAACAGCAGGTGGAACGCGGCGTCGAGAAGGGCCGGGTGCAGCTTGTACTTGCCCGTGACCAGCGTGTTCACCAGGGCCGGGTCCATTTTGGCGAGGACCTGCCGGCCCTTCCGCACGATCTCGGAAATGCCGCGGAAGCGGGGACCGTACTGGAGGCCAAGGCCCTCTAATTTTTCGTAAAAGGCGGTGCTGCCCACGGGCTGCCGGCCGGCAAACGCTTCGGGCGCCGACGCCGCGGGCAGTCCCGGCAGGGCGGCTCCGGCGGAACGGGCCAGCACGGTTTCCGCCGTTTCTTCCCAGCCGCCGCCCGCCGTGCGTACGTAAAACTGCAAGTGGGCGTGGGTGCCCGCCAGGACCGTGGCTTTGGTCTGCACCTGGAGCGGCGCCCCCGGGCGGAGCAGGCTGGCCTTCATGAATTGCATGTCGCGGATCACGTGGGCGCCGCGGCCCCACAGGGCTTCGGCCGCCGCCAGGGCGATTTCAAAGTAGCCCGCGCCGGGGAATACGGGCGTCCCGTTCACCTGGTGGTCATGGAGGTAGGGGAACTGCTCCAGGCTCACGGCCGTCTGCCAGTACTGCACGTGGCCGGCGTCGGCCAACTGGAAATTGTTGCCCAGCAGGGGATGCCCGCTCCGGCCGTTGCCGCCCGCGGCCCGTTCGGCGGAGCGGTCTTCGAGTTCGTACCGTTCGCGCTGCATGGGGTAGGCGGGCAGGGCCACGCGGGGCGCGGGACCGCCGTAGTAGGCTTCCCAGTTCACGCGGCAACCGCGCCGGTAGGCTTCGGCCAGGTTCCTGGCAATTTCTTCGTTCTCGGCTTTTTCGCGGTACAGCGAAGGAATCACGGCCGCCTCGCCGCCGAACGCCTCCACGCACTCAGTGACGGCCGCCGTCAGCACGGGGTGGGGGCTCATCTCCACGAACACGCTGAACTTGTCGCCCAGCAGCTTTTCGATGATGGCCGAGAACTGCACGGTCTCGCGGAGGTTGTCCACCCAGTAACCCGCACCCATGCCGGTGCCGTCGAGCACCTGGTTGCGCACCGTGGAGTACACGGACACGGAGGCTTTTTGCGGCGCCACCGGGCCGAGTACGGCCCGCAGTTCGTCCTTGAGCGGGTCCATCTGCTGGCTGTGCGAAGCCACGTCCACCTTTACCTGGCGGCAGAACAAGCCCTGGCTTTCGAGTCCGGCCAGCACTTCGGTAATGGCGCCCTGGTCGCCGGCAATCACCGTGGACTTGGGGCTGTTGCTCACGGCCACCGACAGCTTGCCGGGGTAGCGGGCCACGATCCCTTCGGCCTGGTCCACGCTCAGTTCGGTCACGGCCATGGCGCCGCCCTTGCCGCTGAGTTTGCGCATGAGCAGGCTGCGCATGCAGATGATGCGGGCCGCGTCGTCGAGGGAGAGGGCGCCGGCCGTGCAGGCAGCGGCTACTTCGCCCATGCTGTGGCCCACCACGGCGTGCGGCTCCACGCCCCACGAACGCCACAGTTTAGCCAGGGCGATCTGGATGGCGCAGATGGAAGGCTGGATGACGTTGATCTCCTTGAAACGGCTGGTTGCCGCGTCGGCGTGCAGTTCCCCGATGAGCGACCAGTCGGTGTATTGGCGGAAGGCCGCGTCGCAGGCGTCGAGGGCCGCGCGGAATACCTTTTCGGAGGCGTACAGGGCCCGGCCCATGCCGATCCACTGCGAACCCTGGCCGGGGAAGATGAACACCACTTTGGGCGCCTCTTTGCGGGTGGGCGTGAGGGGTTCTTCGCGTCCCAGGAAGTCGCCCAACTGGGCCGACAGGTCGGCGGCGTCGGTGCCGTGCAGCACCATGCGGTACTCGAAGCCCGACTTGAGGGCGGCCGTGGCGGCGCACACCTGGCCGAGCTGCCCGGCGTCCGTGGCGTGTTCGGCCAGGTAGTTTTGGTACAGCCCGGCGTAGGCTTTCAGGGCGCCCTCCGTCCGGGCCGACAGCGGCAGCAGGAAGGTGCTCCGTTGCGGGGCAAGCGGGTTATTTTCCTTTTTGGCCGGGCGGTATTCTTCCAGGACGACGTGGGCGTTGGTGCCGCCCCAGCCGAACGAGTTGATGCCGGCCTTCAGGGTTTCGCCGTTGACGGTGGGCCAGGGACCGGCCTGGGCCTGCACCCGCAGGTTCATGGCGTCGAAGGGAATCTTGGGGTTGGGCGTGCGGAAGTTGAGGCTGGCGGGCAGCACCCGGTGTTGCATGGCCAGCAGCACCTTGATCATGCCGGCGATGCCGGCGGCGGCCTCCAGGTGGCCGATGTTCGTTTTTACCGAACCCAGGGCGAGTTTGCGCGAGGCGTCGCGGCCCACGCCCAGCACGCCGCCGAGGGCCTTGGTTTCGGTGGGGTCGCCCAGGCGGGTGCCCGTGCCGTGCGCTTCCACGTAGTGTACCTCGTGGGGGTTGATCCCGGCCATGCGGTAGGTTTCGCGGAGCAGTTCTTCCTGGCCCTGCACGCTGGTGGCGGGCAGGCTGGCGTTGAAGCCGTTGTTGTTGATGGCGCTGCCGCGGATCACGGCCAGGATGTGGTCGCCGTCGCGTTCGGCGTCGGAAAGTTTTTTGAGGAGCACCACCCCGGCGCCTTCACCCCGCACGAAGCCGTCGCCGTCGGCGTCGAAGGTGCTGCAACGCCCCTTGGCCGACAGCCCGCCGAACTTGGTGAGCAGGATGTACTGGTCGGGGTCGAGGATGTGGTTGACGGCGCCGGCCACGGCCCACTCGGAACTGCCTTCCCAGAGGCTCTGGCAGGCCAAATGCACGGCCACCAGCGAGGAAGAACATCCCGTATCCATCACCAGGCTGGGGCCCCGCAGGCCGAAGGTGTAGGAAATGCGGTTGGCAATGATGTTGGACGACTGCCCCACCGCGGAGTGGGAGGTGACGGCCGCATTTTTGTGCTTGCGCAGGTGCTCGAAATCGCTCCAGATGTTGCCCACGTACACGCCGGCCCTGGTGCCGGTAAGCTTGTCGGTGGGGATGCCGGCGTTTTCCATCGCTTCCCACACCAGTTCCAGCATGAGCTTCTGGGAAGGATTGATCTGGGTGGCCTCGGCCGGGGAGATGTTGAAGAAGAAGGGGTCGAAATCGTGAATCCGTTCCAGCATGGCCGCGTGCCGCTGGTTGGTCTTGCCCGGGGCGGCCGGGTCCGCATCGTAGTAATCGTCTACCTGCCAGCGGTCCTGCGGAATCGGGGCAATGGCGTCTTCCCCGTTCAGCAGCAGCTTCCAGAAGGCTTCGGCATTTTCAGCCTTGGGGAAGCGGCATGACATGCCAATGATGGCAATTGGTTCCATTTTCATAAAGGTGCTCGTATTTTAGCTTAAAGTAGGACAGTACGCTGCTGCATCCCGGCGGGTGACGCCCCGTCGCCCCGCAAAAGTCCGTTGCGAACTCCGGCAAGGGTCACCAGGGCCGCAGCACAGGCCGGGCGTTGGGTTAAAGGAGTAAAAATCAATGGACTATCTCGGGGGCAGGAGCCACGGGGTTCACCTGCCTGATCCTTGTATGGTTTGGGAAGTCAGATAGCGAATTCCTTTGGTGCAGACCAAACTACGAAGAAGGGTAACAGCGCCAAATGGAATAAAAAACGGAATCTCACATGTGGCTAAGCCAGTGGAGGGGGCGAAAACGGGCGTTTTGGGCGACTGCCGGGGCGGATGGTAACCGGCCGGGCCCCCTGCACGACCGGTTTGGCCGTAATTTGGCAATATATTCTTTACGCGTCAAGCAATTGTGATTGATAATTGCTTTTTTTATTACTTATTCTTGACTCACATTATTGTAAATTTTCCGATTCACTTCTTTGTAAAAATATAAAATCAGGTCCGTAAATTGAACTTTTCTCATACGCATTGTCACAATATCGTTGGCCGGCTTACCCGGCTATTAATTTCGCCAATTAAGCAGCAGGAGCGACGTCCGTTACGGGTTTAACGGCCTGGACAAAAGTTCCCGTGCGTAAAACCCCGTGCCGCGCCCTGACCGTTAGCCATTTAATTCGTGATGGCGACCGGGTTGGGTGCCGTCCCGCCCCGCGGGTGGGTACCCGGCGGACGTAGCCGGGCCGGCCGGGCAGTGCGGGGTAAGAAAAAAGCCGCCGGGAAACGGAGTTCCGGCGGCGGGGCCTGAAGGGGGTTGGTGAAGCCGGGCGTACGCGGCTTGGGGAGGCGGTGCGGAGGAGCCGCCGTGACGAGACAACCTGCGGGGCTGCGCTGGGCAGGAAGCAGCGCACGGGCCGCCGGGTCACGTCCGGCGTTTAGCCCTTCAACAGTTCATTTTCCGCCCTCAGCCAGTTGTCGGTTACCGTGGCGGGATTTTCGTGGGAGAGTTCATAGGCGCGGCGGGCAATTTCGTCGTGGCTGGCCAGGTTGCGCACCAGGAAGGTGGGGAACTTGTCGGTCTTTTTGGCCTTGCCGTACTCGCCGAGCACCGTCACGAACTGCCCATGGTAGCCGGGAACCCGGTCGGTCAGTTGTTTTTTGCCTTTGTCAATCACCAGTTGCAGTTGTCCTTCGGGTACGCTGCCCTTCTGGAGGAAGAACGTGGTGCCGGAAGCCTCTACTTCACCGAAAACCTTCACGACGGATTCGGCCGTCGCGGCTGCCGGGCTTGCCTTGGCTTTGGCCTTGGCGGGGGCCGCGCCGTTGGAGGCACTTTCGTCGGCCGCCTTCGGGGCTTTGGGGGCCGCGGCCTTCTTGGCCGCCGGCTTGGGTGCCTCAGCGGCCGCTACCGGCTCGACGGGAGGAGCGGCTTTTTCGGCGGCCGGCTTTTTGGTCGCGCCGGCCTTCCCGTTGGCGGCCGTGGTTTGCGGCGCAGCGGTGCTTTCGGGGTCAGAAGTTTGTTTTTTTGTTGCCATTCCGAATGATGTTTAGGGGTTCCGAGTTAAAACCAGGTATTTTTCAGCATTTTAACTAAACTAAGGCAATTGGGTTCAAAAAAAACAGAATTATTGAAAAATTCAAATGGTAAGTACGCCTATTGTACAAATAGGGCTGTTCGGGCCGGATTTTTCTGGTAACGGAGGGATAGGGTTTTGAAGGATAGGGTTTGATAGGGATAGGTTTGGAAGGATAGGGTTGAGGGGGATAGGGTTTAAACCCTATCCTATGGATAATGGGATCACGTTCCCAAACCCGACGGGTCACGGATGGGGTTCATCCGAAGCGGTACCGGATGGTGAAAGCGGCAGCAATATCCATAGGATAGGGTTTAAACCCTATCCCCTTCCATCCCTATCCCCTGCATCCTCCAGGTATTGTCATGAAAAAGGGGTCGGGTTTGAGAACCCGACCCCACGCGCAGCACCACTCATCGTCGTTCCCCATGAACCACAATCCTGCCAATCCTTTCATCCTTTACATCCTGATCCGTCCCTGTTCTTCCTTTTTTCATCCTGGTCCTCTCTTCATCAAGCAAATCAGGGTTCAGACCATCAAAGTCATCAAGCGCATCAAGGTTCAGGCCTACTCCGAGCGGAGCGAAGTCACCGGGTTTGCCAGGGCGGCTTTGAGGGTTTGGTAGCTGACGGTGAGCAGGGCCACGAGCAGCACCAGCCCGAAGGGCAACGCGTACAACCACCATTCGGTCTCGATGCGGAAGGCGTAGGTTTGCAGCCAGCGGTCGGTGGCGTACCACGACACGGGCACGGCCACCACGAAAGCCAGCACCACCAGCAGGGCGAAGTCCTTATAGAGCAGTTGTAAAATCTGCTGCACGGAGGCCCCCAGCACCTTGCGCACCCCGATCTCCTTGGTCCGCTGCATGGTGGTGAACGAAGCCAGGCCGAACAGGCCCAGGCAGGCCACCAGGATGGCCAGGCCGGTAAACAGCCCGAACACCTGCCCGAACCGCCGGTCGGCCTGGTACTGGGCGTCGAAATGGTCGTCGAGGAAGAAGTACTCGAACGGGTTGCCGGGGAAGAACGCGTTCCAGCCCTTTTGCAAACCCGCAATGGTGCCGGCCAGCTCCCCGGTCCCGAGCTTTACCGAAATATAGTCCGACACGTCGGGCAGCATCCGGAAGATGAGCGGCTCGTAGGCTTCCCGCAGCGACTGCTGGTGGTGGTTGTCGGCCACGCCGATGATCGTGTACTGCTTTCCCCAGAAATCTATTTCCTGGCCCACGGCCGCTTCGGGTTTGTCGAAGCCGAGTTGCTGGGCGGCCAGTTTGTTGAAGATCACTGCCTGGGGATCGGTGCCGTAGGCTTTGGAGAATTTGCGCCCGGCCAGCAGCTTGATGCCGTAGGCGTCCAGGAAGTCGTAGTCCATGCCGATCACCCGGTACTGTTTGCCCTGCGCCTCGTCGGTGCCCTTCAGGCGGATGCCCCCCGCGTTCCAGCCGGAAGCCTCGCCCGGAATGGACGTGGAAACGGTGATCTTCCGCACTCCCGGGAGTTGCAGCATTTCGCCCTTGAAGGACTCCAGCCGGGAGAGGAACGTGGAATCGCGGACGATGAGCGAATTGATCACCAGCGTCTGGTCAATCTGAACGCCCAGGTTCTGGCTGCGCATGAACTGGATCTGGCGGAACACGGTGAAGGTGCCCACCAGCAGGAACAGGGAGGCGGCAAACTGGAACACCACCAGCGACTTGCGCAGCACCACGCCCCGGTGAGAGGTGCTCAGCTTGCCCTTGAGCACCGTGACCGGCATGAACGAAGACAGCACGAACGCCGGGTACAGGCCCGAGAGCAACGTGCCCGTCACGTACAGGGCGGCCAGGGCGCCCCAGAAGGCGCCGCTGCCGAGCAGCGAAAAGCCCATCTGCTGCCCCGACAACCCGTTGAAGAAGGGCAGGGCTGCCACCACCAGCACCAGGGCCAGCCCCACGGCCAGGGCGTTGAGCAGGGCCGACTCGAAGAGGAACTGCTTGACGAGCTGCCCCCGGTCGGACCCCACGACTTTGCGGATGCCTACTTCCTTGGCCCGGTTGACCGCCCGCGCCGTAGCCAGGTTCACGTAATTCACCCAGGCAATGACCACGATGAAAAAGGCGATGCCCAGCAGCAGGTACACGGCGTTGCCGTCGCCGTTGGCCTCGGCTTCCATCATGTAGTGCGAGTAGAGGTGAATGTCGCGCAGGGGCTGCAACAGGTACATGGCCGCTGCGTTGTACTTTTTGAGTTCTTCGCCGGCCAGTTGGTTCACCACTTTGGGAAACTTCGCTTCGAGGGCTCCGGGGTTGGTGCCGGGCCGGAGCAGCAGGTACGTCATGCAGCCGTCCCACTGCCAGGCTTTGTCGGTGCTGTTGTCGGGACCAATCATCGCCTCGAACGTGGCAAACGAGATGAGCACGTCGAACTTGAGGTGGGTGTTGGGCGGTAATTCTTTGAACACGCCGGAGACCCGGTAGTCGAGCTTCTCGTCGAAGCGCAGCGTCTGGCCCAGGGGGTCTTGCCCGTTGAAATACTTTTGGGCAAGGGCCTCCGAAATGACGACCGTGTTGGGTTCGGCCAGGGCGGTACGCGGGTCGCCGGCCAGCAGCGGGTACGAAAACACGTTGAAGAACTGGGAACCGGCGTAGAAAGTCTTTTCCACTTTGAACCGGTCGGCGCCGCGGGTAACGACCATCGCGTTGTCTGATCTTACCTTCACGTAGGCTTCGATTTCCCCGAAAGCGTCCTTGAAAGAGTTGCCCACGGCGTAGGCCCCCGCAGCCCACTGCGTACTCAGCTTGCCGTCGTTGTAGCGGTCCTGCCGCACGCGGTACACCCGGTCGGCCTTGGCGTGGAAATCATCGTAGCTCAGTTCGAAGCGCACGTACTGGAGGATGAGCAGGCAGGCGGCAATCCCGATGGCGAGGCCAAAAATGTTGATGGCCGAAAAGCCTTTGTGGCGACGCAGGTTCCGCCAGGCGATGAGAAGATAGTTGCGCAGCATACGTGGTTTGGGGGTTAAAAGTGGGAATGGGCCGGACGGACGAAGGATGCGGCCGGCGCGGAAAGGTTGCAGGGGTTTTTGGTATATTTGGTAAAATGACTCGTTATGGAAAGGAGAGCCGTCGAAATCACGGAAATTGAAACGCCGCCTGAAGAAACTATGTCGCTCAATCATTCCCGCCTCACGTACCGCCTTTGCGTGCTGCTGGCGGCGTACGAGGCACAGTATGACGTCCTGCCCGAACTGGAACTGGAATTGTCCGCCGGCCGGGCCAAGCCCGACGTTTCCGTGTACGGCAACCTGACGTTTGACTGGGAAGAGGACGTGGTCCGGTACCCGGTTCCCCCCATCACGGCCATTGAAATTTTATCGCCCACGCAGGCTTTCGACGAACTGGTGAGCAAAATCCGGAAGGTGTATTTTCCCGGTGGCGTGCAGTCGGCGTGGTTGGTGGTGCCTACCATCAAAGCGGTTCACCTCTTTACGCCCGATCAACCCGTCCAAATCTTTACCCAGGGCGCCTTCACCGACCCGGCAACGGGCATTGGACTGAACCTGGCCGACATTTTCCGCTGAGCAAAAAGGAATTTCACGCAAAGGCGCAAAGGAGGAGCGCAAAGGGCGCAAAGCAATACGCGTACTCCTTGGCGCGTTGCGTCTTCTCTTCTCACGCCTCGCTCCTCACTTCTCGCTCCTTTTCCCCCTGTCTTCGTGGTAAATTTTATTCCTCACAAAGAAAACTTTCCCGGGAAACTGCGGTTCGCCGGGAAGGTTACTGGAGAGCTGACAATATTTTCTTGCGGCGACGGGCGGGGCGGTCAATCTATTTTCCCGATGGAAGCCTCGCCGAACACGAGGCGCCGGGAGAGCTGGCCGCCGCCGCTGAAACGCACGTCCGACTCGCCGAAGGTGGTCACGCGCATCTCGTCGGACGCGTTGAGCCGCAGATGGCTGTCGCCGAAGGTGCTCGTGGAAGTGATCCGGCCGGCCACGTTGCGGGTGTCCACGGTGTTTTCGCCGAACGACCGGAACCGTTGCCGCGCCGCGCTGCCCGACGCAATGCGCAGGGAATTTTCGCCGAACAGGGCGGCCTTGAACCGGCGGGCGGTGACGCTTTGGAGGTCGGCGTCAATCTCCCCGAAGAGCCGCACGGTGAACCGGTTGGCGTTCAGGGCGCCCTTGCAGGTCACGTTTTCCTCGCCCCGCTTCTCGATGCTCCGCAACTGCTTGTAGGTGACGTAGGCCGTTACGCGCACACTCCGGTCGTACACCGGGCGGTGGTATTCGTGGCCGTCGCGCGAGTACTTGCGTTCCGGGACGGCGTAGCGGGCGTCGTCGAGGTAGATGCGCAGCGTCCTGCCGTGCACCTGGTAATTGATCTTTTCGGGGTCCACGCCGCTGTATTCGAGCCGCACCCGTTCCTGGTCCCCCGGTTCGAGCACCAGGGTAATCAGCGGGCTGACGGCCACCCGGTCGAACCGGGGCAGGTCGCCGGCCAGGGTCTGGGCGCGGAGGGGCGAAGTGAGGGCCGCAACCCCCAGGGCGGCACCGGCAAGCAGGGCGGACAGTTTCATAGGGAAGTGGTTTAAAATAGGTGGGAGAAGTGAGACATGAGACGGGAGAGATTCCGTAACCACCAGATGCAACTGCCCCGCGCCGAGTTGCTCGTGACGCAACAAATTCCGCAATTATTTTTGCGGTGGATGGTCTGAACCATGATTCGCCTGATGAAAGGATAGCCCTGATGGTCTGAACCATGATTTACTTGATGAAAGGGTAACCATGATGTTGATCGCCGCCATCGCAATCGAGTTCATCATTTCATCGAGTAAATCATGGTTCAGACCATCTACTCAGCGCGCAACGATTTCACCGGGTCGGCCCCGGCGGCTTTGGCGGCCTGGAGGCTCACCGTGAGCAGGGCGATGAGCAGGGCCCCGGCGCCGGCCAGGGCAAAGGTGCCCGGTTGCAGGGGCACGCGGTAGGCGAAGTTTGCCAGCCACTTGTGCATCAGGTAGGCCGCCAGGGGCAGGGCCACCACCAGGCCCACGGCGACGGGCCGCAGGAAGTCCCGCGACAACAGGGCCACGATGCCGCCCACATGGGCGCCCAGCACCTTGCGGATGCCGATTTCCTTGGTGCGCTGTTCGGCCGTGAACGCCGCCAGGCCCAGCAGTCCCAGGCAGGAGATCAGGATCGCCAGGGCCGCAAACAGGCCCAGCACCTGCCCCGTCCGGATTTCGTTGCGGTAAGTCCGTTCAAAGGCCTCGTCCATGAACCCGTACACGAAGGGCTTGCCGGGAAACAGGCTTTTCCACTTGGCTTCGATGGCGGCTACCGACGGGGGCACCGTCCCGGGAGCAATCTTCACGGCCAGTTGCGACGCCCAGCCCGGGTCGAGGGTAATCATCAGCGGGGCGATGCGGCTCTTGAGGTCGGCCTGGTGGTAGTCTTCGATCACGCCCACCACCGCGCCGCGCCGGGGCACGGCCTGGTAACGGCCGTCGGGACCGTACTGCCAGGTGTAGTAGCCCAGGGTTTTGCCCTCGATGCTTTTCCAGCGCAAAAACTCCAGGGCCGCCCGGTTGATGAGGAAAGCCTGCGCGTCGGAGGGGCGGTCCGGGTCGAGGTTGCGGCCGGCCACCAGCCGGATGCCGAACGTGCGGAGAAAGTGGGCGTCGGCGTAGAGGTGCTGCATGCCCCCGGCGGGTTCACCGGGCGGCACGAGTTCTTCGAGGAGCTTTTCCTGGCCCAAGCCGCCGACGCCAGGCAGGCGGCTCGACAGGGAGGAGGCTTGCACGGAAGCAAGGGCCGACACTTCCCGCCGGAACCGTTCTTTCTGCGCGGCCGGCACGTCGCCCCCGAACGAGAGGGTCAGCACCTGTTCCTGCCGGTACCCCAGGTCTTTGTGCTGGATGTAATCGAGCTGGTTGAGCACCACCAGCGTAGCCACGATCATGGTGACCGACACGCTGAACTGCACCACCACCAGCACCTGCCGGAACGAAGCGTTGCCCGCCCCCCGCGGCAGCAGGTTTTTGAGCACCGTCACCGGCCGGAACGCCGACAGCACCAGCGCCGGGTAGCCGCCCGTAACCAGCGTGAGCAGCACCAGCCCCGCGGCCGTGGCGGCAATCACGGCCGGCGAAAACAGGCCGTCCAGTGAAAGTTGCACGCCGGCCAGGCGGTTGAAGGCGGGCAGCGACAGGTGGGCCATCCCCACGGCCAGCGAGAAGGCCAGGACCGTGAATACTGCCGATTCGCCCAGGAACTGCCCCACGAGCTGCGCCCGGCTGGCTCCCAGGGCTTTGCGGACGCCTACTTCCCGGGCCCGCGTGGCGGCCCGGGCCGAAGCCAGGTTGATGTAGTTGAAACAGGCCAGCACCAGGATGAAGGCGGCCACGGCCGAAAACAGGTAGACGTACTGCACGGCGTCCGGCGCCTTCACGCGGCCGTCGAGCTGGTAACGCAGGTAGATGTCGCGGAGCGGCAGCAGGGATAGCTTCCAGACGCCGGCGTTGGGGTCGCCGGTGCTTTTGGCGAAGCCGGGCAGTTGGGCCTGCACGTCGGCGAGACGGGTGGCCGCCGTCAGCAGCAGGTAGGTCAGCGACGAGCCGCCCCAGTACGTGGTCACGTCGGCCGACTTGCCCAAAAGTTGTTCGGCGCTTCCGAAGTGGCAGAGAAAATCGGCGGTCACGTGGGCGTCTTCGGGCCAGTCGCGCATCACGCCGGTCACGTAGAGGGGGTTGCCTTCCCCGAACTGCACCACTTTGCCGATGGGGTTCTGGCGGCCGAAGTACTTGCGGGCCATCTTTTCGGAAAGCACCAGCCCGTACGGCGTGGAGAGGGCCTGGGCCGGGTTGCCGGCGACCAGCGGCACGGTCAGCACGTTGAACACGGAACTGTCGGCAAAGTAGAACCGGGGTTCGTAGTACGACACCGGGCCGTGCGTGAGCAGGGCGGTGACGGGGACCAGCCGGGTGGCGTCTTCCACGCCCGACAGGCGGGCTTTGAGGGCCGGGGCAAACGCGGCCCCGCTGGCAGCGCCGCCCTCGAACTGCTGGAGCAGCACCACGCGGCTGCCTTTCTGGTGGTGGGCGTCGTAGCGGAATTCATTCCGCACGTACAGGGCGATCAGCAGGCAGACGGTAAGCCCGATGGAAAGGCCGCCCACGTTGAGCAACGCGTAAAACCGGCGCTTCCGCACGTTCCGGAGCAGGGTAAGCAGGTAGTTGTGGATCATACAGTCTGAACCTTGATGTGCCTGATGAAATGATGAACAGGATGGTATGAACCTTGATGCGGTCTGAACCTTGATGTGCCTGATGAAATGATGAACATGATTGCGATGGCGGCAACTAACATTAAGGTTATTATTCCATCGGGTACGTCGAGGTTCAGACCATCATGTTCATCATTTCATCAGGCACATCAAGGTTCAGACCATCAGGCAAATCAAGGTTCAGACCTACTCACTCCTCAGCGAGTCAACCGGGTTGGCGAGGGCGGCTTTGAGGGCCTGGAAGCTCACCGTCAGCAGGGCCACGCCCACGGCAATGAGGCCGGCCAGGGCCAGCACCCAGCCGCTGAGCGAAATGCGGTACTCAAACTCCTGCAGCCAGCGGCTCATGAAGTACCAGGCGGCCGGCGTCGCCAGCAGGATGGCCACGGTCACCAGCACGATGAAATCCCGGGAGAGCAGCCCCACCAGGTGACCTACCGACGCGCCCAGCACCTTGCGGATGCCGATCTCTTTGGTGCGCTGCGCCATCACCAGCACGGCCATGGCAAACAGGCCCAGGCAGGAGATGAGGATGGCAAGCCCGGCCGCCGTGATGAAAATCCGCGACAGCCGCTCCTCGTCGTGGTACTGGCGGCTCGTGTTTTCGTCGAGGAACGAGGCCAGGAACTCGGATTTGGGCGCCGTGACGGCCCACGCCTTCCGGAGCACCTCCATGCTGGCAGGCAGGCGGTCGGGCCGTACTTTCACCAGGAGGTAGTGCACCGGCCATTCGCGGTCCAGCACCAGCGTGAGCGGTTCGATCTTGCTGTGCAGCGATTTGAAGTGAAAGTCTTCCACCACGCCGATTACCTGCATGGGCGGCTCGCCGTCATCCACGTTCAGCAGGGTGCCGACCGGCTCTTTGTCGCCCAGGTGTCTGGCCATGGCCTCGTTGATGATCACGCTCCGGGTGGAATCGGTAGGGTGGGTGCGGGAAAAGTCGCGGCCGGCGAGCAGCCGGATGTTGAGGGTTTGCAGGTAGTCGTAATCCACGCGCATCCACTGCGACCGTACTTCGTGGCCGCGGTGCTCAAAGCCCCGCACCGAACTGGTTTCCGAGCCGTCGAGGCCCAGGCCCAGGTTGCGGGCGGCGCCGGTCACGCTCAGCACCTCGGGCCGCTGGGCCAACTGGTTGCGCATGCGCCGCAGGGCCTGGTCGCCGGTCAGTTCGTTGCCCACGGGAATGCTGATGACCTGGTGCTCGTTGAAGCCCAGGGGTTTGTCGCGCAGGTAGCCGATCTGCTGCCAGGCCACCAGGGTGCAGGCGATCAGCAGCGTGGAGATGGCGAACTGCACCGTCACCAGCACGTTGCGCAGCGTGTTGCGGCCGCCCGCACTCACTTTGCCCTTCAGCACCAGCACCGTCCGGAAGCGGGTCATCAGCCACGCCGGGTAGCCGCCGGCCAGGAGCGTGATGAGCAGGAAGCCGGCCGCCAGCAAGGCAATCACCGCGGGCTCGCCCAGCAGGGAGAGGGGCAGCGAAAAGCCGAACGTGGCCTTGTACTCGGGCAGCAGCAGGTAGGCCGCCCCGCTCCCCAGCACCAGGGCCAGCAGCAGGATGAGGAAGGCTTCGCCCCAGAACTGGGCAATGATCTGGTGCTTGGCCGCGCCCAGCGCCTTGCGCATGCCCACCTCCCGGGCCCGGGTGAGCGAACGGGCCACCGACAGGTTCACGAAGTTGATGCCGGCAATGAGCAGGATGAACAGGCTGATGGAAAGCAGCAGGTAGGGAAACGACTTGCGGACGGGACCCACGTCGTCACCGCCTACTTCCACGTTGAAGTGCAGTTCGCGCAGGGGCAGCAGCCGCAGGCTCATCAGGTCGCCGTGCTCGTCGGGCCGGCCGCCGTCGCGCTTGAGGTTGCTGAGGGCGCCTGCGAGGTATTTTTTGGTGAAAGCCCGCATTTTCTGCTCGAACACCGGGGCGCTTGCGTGCTCTTTCAATTGCAGGGAAACCACGTGGAAGGCGTTGTCCCAGGCGTCCTTGGCATGCTGGTAGCCGGGGTGGTTCTCAAAGCGCATCACCACCGCGTAGTGGATGCTGGAGTTGGGCGGAAAGTCGGTAACGACGCCCGTCACGGCAAAGGCTTTCCACGCATCGCCGACCTTGACCTGCACTTGTTTGCCCAGCGGGTTGTCGGCCCCGAACAGGTGGGCGGCCAGCTTCTCCTTGAGCACCACGCCGCCCAGGTCGCCCAGGGCCACGCCGGGGTTGCCCTGCCGGAAGGGCAGCGTGTACATCCGGAAGAAGCCCGGGTCAACGTACTTGATGGATTGGGGCAGTTCCTTGTCGCCGTACCGGATGAGGCAACTGCCGCCCGCCTGCCGCACCACCCATTCCAGTTCCGGAAACTCTTTGGCCAGGGCCGGCGTGAGCGGGGCGGGCATGGCGGTGCTTTTGCTCGCGACGCCGCCCGGCTGCGACTGGAAGTACAGCCGGTAGATCCGGTCGCCGTTCGCGTGGAAGTTGTCGAACGAAAACTCGTGGGCGGCAGTGAGCAACAGCAGGATGGCGGTGCCGAACGCCACGGAAAGTCCCACTACGTTGAGGGCCGCGTACGCCTTGTTCTTGAACAGGTTCCGCACGGCGATGGTGAAGTAATTGCGCAACATAAGAAAAGGAGACCGGAGACGGGAGGAAGGGAGACCGGAATGCCGTTGCGATTCCTGCCGATGGTCCGGTGCTGGTTAAGTGGTTGAAATGGTATCGGTTCGTATTGAGCAGTCCTGGGGATGGTCAGAACCTTGATTGGCTTGATGGAATGATAGAAATGATTTTAATCGTCGCGATCCTGATCATGTTCATCAAGTAAATCAAGCAGATCAAGGTTCAGACTATCATGTTCATCCTTTCATCAAGTACATCAAGGTTCAGACCTACTCACTTCGCAGCGACTTGACCGGGTTGGCCAGGGCCGCCTTGAGGGACTGGTAGATGACCGTGACCCAGCAGATGAGCAGGGTGAGCAGGCAGGCCGTCACGAAGATGGAAGGGTGGAGCGTGGTCTTGTATTCGAAGCTTTCCAGCCACTTGCGCATCGAGAAGTAGGCAACCGGAATGGCGATCGGGAACGAAAACAGCACCAGCTTGGTGAAGTCCTTCGAGAGCAGCAGCACCACGCTGCTCACCGATGCCCCCAGCACCTTGCGCACGCCGATCTCCTTGACCCGCTGCTCGGTGGTGAACGTAGCCAGGCCGAACAGGCCCAGGCAGGCAATCACGATGGTGAGCAGGGCAAACGCCGTGAAGATGCGGCCCCGCTGTTTGTCGTTCTCGTAGGCCGACTCAAAATCCTGGTCGAGGAAGGTGTATTCGAACAGCCGGTCGGGGTACACCTGGCGCCACTTCTGCTCGATGAAGGCCAGCGTCTGGGCCACGTTGCGGGGCGACACCTTTACGTGGATCACCTGGTTGACGGGGCGGCACAGGATGACGAGGGCTTCAATGGGATTGTAGAGCGACTGCTGGTGAAAGTCCCTGACCACGCCGATCACTTTTGCCATGGGCGGGGCCTCGCCGCCGTCGGTCGGCTGGCCGCCGGGACGGATGCGCTTGCCCAGGGGTTGTTTCCAGCCCATGCGGGCCACCGTGGTCTCGTTCACAATTACGCTGAGGGCCGTATCGGACGGAATCTTGTCGGAGAAGTCGCGGCCCTGCACGATCTTCATGCCCATCGTCTTGACGTAGTCGTAATCCACCACGGCCGGCTTGAAGCCTATTTCCTTGATTCCCTCGTTGGTTTCGACGGTGAAAATGATCCGCCCGCCCATCTGGCTGACGGGGTCGTTGGCCGAGGCCACGTGGCGCACCTGCGGGTTGGCCAGCAGCAGGTTTTTGAGTGAACTGTAGCTGGACCGCGGCTGCTCTCCCGGGAAGCGGATGGTCAGCACCTGTTCCTTGTCGTAACCCAGGTCCTTGTTGCGCATGTAGTTAAGCTGGTCGTACACGATCCAGGTGCAGATGAGCATCACCAGCGAAATGGCGAACTGGGCCACCACCAGGGTTTTGCGGAAGAGGGCGTTGCCGCCCTGGCTGGTAAACGAACCCTTGAGCACGGCCGCCGGCTGGAAGGACGACAGGTAGAAGGCCGGGTAGCTGCCGCTCACGAAGCCCGTAAACACCACGATCACGAGGGCCAGCAGCAGGAACTGCGGTTGCAGCAACTCGGTGAACCGGATTTCCTTGCCCGACACGTCGTTGAAGAACGGCAGCAGCACCGCCGCCAGCACGAAGCTGGCCACCAGGGCCAGCAGGGTCATCAGCACCGACTCGGTGAGGAACTGCCCCATCAACGGGCCGCGCAGCGAGCCCATCACTTTGCGCAGCCCCACTTCTTTGGCCCGCTTGGCCGACCGGGCCGTGGCCAGGTTCATGTAGTTGATGGAGGCGATCAGGAGCATGAACACGGCAATGGCCATGAACGTGTACACGTACCCGATGTCGCCGTTGGATTCGAACTCCAGCTTGGAATGCAGGTGAATGCTGGTGAGGGGCTGCAACTGGTGGTCAATCTTGATGTTCATGCGCCCGAAGATCGGCTTGAGGTACTTGTCGTACACCTGCGGAAACTTGCTTTCGAGCTTTTTGGGGTCGTAATCTTTGGGCAGCACGATGTAGGTGGCGATTCCGAAGTTGCCCCAGTTGGCGTCCTGTTGCCGTTCGCCCTGACCCTTGGAGAGCAGGGCGTTGAAGCGCAGGTGGGAGTTTTTGGGCACGTCTTCGATCACGGCCGTCACCTGGTAGGTGGTGTCGTACACCTGGAGCGGCTGGTTGAGGGCGCTGCGCTTGCCGAAGAACTTTTCGGCCACGGTGCGGGTCAGCACCACGCTGCCGGGCCGCGCCAGGGCCGTGCGGGCGTCGCCCTCCACGAACTGGTGCGTGAACACGTCGAACATGGTGGAGTCTGCAACGAACACTTGTTCTTCGTAAAACCGCTTTTCGCCCTGCCGGAACGCCACGCGGCCGTTGGGGTAGAGGCGCACGAAGTTCTGCACCACCGGGTAGTCGGCCTTGAGGGCCGCGGCCAGGGGCGCCTCGCTGAACGGCCAGCGGTTGAGCTTGTCGGGCTCCTGGGCGAAGGAAGCGACGCGGTAGATCTGGTCGGCCTTTTTGTGGTACTTGTCGTAGCTCAGCTCGTCGGTGATGTAGAGCAGCAGCAGCAGGCTGCACGTGATGCCGATGGTGAGCCCCAGCAGGTTGAGGGCACTGTAAAATTTGTCCTTGCGCAGGTTGCGGAGGGCAATGGTGATAAAGTTCCTGATCATATCGAGGGAGGGGTTATTGCAGGGTTATTTCCAGGTCGCCCAGGCCGCCGTTCACCGTGATGTCGAGGGAATGGGTGGTTTTGCCGTACGCTTCGTTCACGTAGTAGTCGCCCTGCTTGCGGAAGCCGGCGCTGTTGAATCCGCCCAGGCCGCTTACTTTTACCCGCACGCTCAGGTTGCGCGGCAGCACCAGGTTGAGGTCGCCGATGCCGCCGTTGATGGCCGCCCGGAGGTTGGTGGTGCGCTCCCCGGTGAGGTTGAGGGTGAGTTCGCCCACGCCGGCGTCTGCTTCCAGGTCGGTAACCGACGTACCGGCCAGGTTCACGTTGAATTTACCCGCGCCGGCCTCCATGTCCAGGCGCCGTACTTTGGCCCCGTGCAGGTCTATGGTACCCTCGCCGGCGCCCATGCGCAGGGTCAGGTCGGTGGGCACGCCCCGCGTCAGCTTGATCTCCCAGTCGTTGCGTTCGCCGTCGCTCATGTTCATGTTTTTCGCCTCGGGCTGTTCGATGGTGAGGCGTCCCGTGCTGCCCTCCCGGCTGAAGGTGACGCGGGGCTTCCAGGCTTCGCGGCTGTAGGTGAACCGCGACGCGGCCGCCGGCGCCTCCTGAGCCGTCACCTTCAGCGTGCCGGCACTGATCCTGATGGTGGCCGACAGGGAATTAAGTCCTTTCAGGTCCGCCGACTGGCTGGACGTCTTCTGCCCAAAGGCAGCAGGAGCCAGGGCCAGCACAACGAGGACCAGGAGGGAACGGAAACCGGAGACGGGAGAAAGGGAGACCGGAACGAACGGAGACCGGAGAAAAGGAGGAAGGGAGACCGGAGGAGGTGTACCCATGCCGCGCGGGGATGCGGTACGGGCTGGTAATAAAACCGGAAAGAGGGAAAAGGGAGAATGAATGGCGTGGCGCGTCATTCGTAGGGTGTTGGATTGCGTTCGCCCTGCCTGCATCATGGGTAAGTGGTAATGGGTCATTGGTAATGATTCGGGGGTTATCTTTGGTAAAACGTATAAGTTATGGGGTTGCCCCGGACAAAAGCAAGCGAAGAAGTACAGGCGGAAAATATTGCGTCTTACAACCACGCCAAACTGGTCTGCCGGCTGGGCAAAAGTTTTGGCCGGTACGATACGCAGTACGACATCCTCCCGGAACTGGAATTTGAACTGTCGCACGGCCGGGCCAAACCCGGTGGTACTGTTACCGGCGCGGCAACGGGGGGCTTACGGAAACCTCCTCTTTTTCCCGGGTGCTCAACCTGGACCTGAACGCCTTTCTGCTTCCCTGATCTGTTCGCTCGGCAATGACTGGACCGGGCCGGCGGACGCGGCTTTCAGGCTCTGGTAACCCACCGTGAGCAGGGCAATGACCACTGGCAAGTTCCTATGCCGCCAGAGATTTTGAAGGGCGATTTTGCAGCAGTTGCGCAACATGCCTTTTGGGTTTTGGTTATCTTTGAGAAAAACGTGCCGAACGATGGAAACCCTTGTCGCTGCCAACCCTTACGAACGCGAACGCGGAAAACCGATGCCTAACCTGACTCACGGTGCCATTCAGGCAAATGTAATCGTACAACTTGCCGTCAACTACGGCGCCCTGTACCGGATTGCCAGCGAAGTAGCCCTGGCGACGGTTCCCGACGGCTCCACGCCCGACATCGTAGTGTACCCGGCCCGGCCCCTCAACTTTGCCAACGAACCGGCCCGGCAGACCGACGCCCCCCTGCTTACGGTCGAAATCCAGTCGCCCTCCCAGGCCACCGAAGAGATGGTGGAAAAGACGCTCCGGTATTTCTCGTTCGGCGTACGGTCCTGCTGGGTGGTTTTCCCGGCCCTCCAGGGCGTTGCCGTGTACTCGGCTCCCGGCACGTTCCACTTTTTCCACGGCGACGAAGTGCTCAAAGACACCAATCTCAACATCGAAGTTGACCTCAGGAAAATCTTCGCCTGATTCCCCTCCCTTTGTAATCCTGTTCATCCCCTGATCCTGCGAATCCTGAGCCTGATCTATTCGCTCCGCAATGACTGGACCGGGTTGGCAGACGCGGCTTTCAGGCTCTGGTAACCCACCGTGAGCAGGGCAATGACCACCGACAGGCCCGCGGCCACGGCGAAGGGCCACCACGACAGGTCAATCTTGTAGGCAAAGTCTTGCAGCCACCCCCGCGCCACGTACCAGGCCACGGGCGTTGCCACCACGATAGCCCACCCCACCGGCCGCAGAAAGTCCCGGGAAAGCAGCACGACCAGGCCGCCCACCGGGGCGCCCAGCACCTTGCGGATGCCGATCTCCTTGGTGCGCTGCCCGGCCGTAAAAGCCGCCAGCCCGAACAACCCCAGGCACGAAATGAAGATGGCCAGGCCCGCAAAGCACGCGGCCAGGCGGCCCGCCGTGGCTTCGTCCCGGTACAGCTTCCCGTATTCCTGGTCGGCGAATTCGTATTCGAGGGGAAAAGCCGGGTTGTACCGCCGGTGCGCCTCCCTCAGGGCCGCCAGGGCGTCGGCGGTGCGGCCCGGCGCCGTTTTAAGGATGACGTATCCCCAGTCGGGGTCAGTGTTCAGGAAGAGAATCAGGGGCTGGATGGGCGTGTGCAGCGAGGCTAGGTGAAAGTTCTTTACCACCCCGATGATCTTGCCCCGGGCCGTAAAGCTGCGCTCCACCGTAACGGGCTGGCCCACCGGGTGCGCCAGGCCCATCACCGCCGCCGCTGCTTCGTTGATGAGCACGTTGAGGCTGTCCGTGCCAAAGTCCGGCGAAAAGTCCCGCCCTTCCTCTAGTTGCAGGCCCAGGGCTTTGACAAAGCCGTGGTTGACCCCCCAGAAGGAAAACGAAATTTTCTGGCCGGCACCCTTGCCGGGCCACTCCACGGAAGTAATCGTATGGGTGACGTGCAGCGGCGCCTGGCCGGCCGTGGTCACCGACCGGATGGCCGGGGAGGCTTGCAGTTCGTTTTTAAATGCCCGGAAATTTTTGGGCAGGTCGCCTTCCATGCAGGCGTACACCACGTCGGCGCGGTCGAAGCCCAGGTGCTTCTGCCCGATGTAGCGGGTCTGGAGGTACACCACCAGCGTGCCGGCAATGAGCACGCAGGATACGGCAAACTGGAAGGTGACCAGCCCCTTGCGCAGCCGGGCGGCCAGCGGACCGACCCGCAGCGTGCCCTTGAGCACCTGCACCGGCTGGAACGAAGCGAGGAAAAAGGCCGGGTACGTGCCCGCCGCCAGGCCCGTGGCGGCCAGCAGGCCGGTCAGCAGCAGGAAGGTGCCGGCCCCGAGCTGCGGGCGGAGCGGCTGCCCGGTGAGGGCGTTGAAAAGGGGCAGGACCAGCGCGGCCAGCAGCAGGGCCAGGCCAAACGAGAGGACGACCAGGAGCAGGGCTTCGGCCATGAACTGACCCACCAGCGCCGGGCGGGAAGCGCCGGCGGCCTTGCGGATGCCCACTTCCCTGGCCCGCCGGGCGGCTTTGGCCGTGCTCAGGTTCACGAAGTTAATGCAGGCAATGACCAGGATGAAGAGGGCCGCCCCCAGGAACAGCCGCACGTACGTGATCCGGCCGCCGTCGGGCAGGCCGTTGCTGAAATGGCTGTGCAGGTGCGCGTCGCGGAAGCGCTGGAGGGAAAGCGTGGAATTGTATTCGGTCTGTTTGTCCTTCAGGTGATCCTTCAGCGCGGCCGAGATGCGCGCCACCGGGGCGTCGTCGCGCAGCCGTACGAAGGTCCGGGGGCCGATGGCGTTCCAGTCGTTCGCCATCACGGGGAACTGGCGCTCAATTGTTTTATGTGACAGCAGGAAGTCGAACTGCAGCGAGGAGTTTACGGGAACGTCGGCAAACACGCCGGTGACCTGGTACACCTCCCGGTTGTCTACCCGGATGCTCTTGCCTACGGCACTGCCGTTGCCGAAGTACTTGCGGGCCAGCTTGCGGGAGATCACCGCCGTGTAGGGCGCCGTCAGCACGGTGCGGGCGTCTCCCTGCAGCAGCCGGAAGCTGAACACGCCGAAGAAGTCGGGGCCGGCGTAGGCCCCGGTTTCGCGGTACGACCGGTTTCCCACGCGCAGCAGCAGCTTCTCATCGTCCATCACCAACACGGCCTGCGCAACGCCCGGAAATTCCCGTTTCAGGGCTTCGGCCAGCCGCCCGGGGGTAGCGATAGATGTTGACACCTGGCCGTTGTCGTAACGCTGCGTGAGCAGGACGTGGTACAGGTTGCGGCCGTCGGCGTGAAAGGCGTCGTAACGCCGCTCGTACCCGACCCACCCGAAGATGAGCAGGCTGGCGGCCAGGCCCAGCGCCAGCCCCGCAATGTTGATGGCCGAAAACGTTTTGTTCCGCCACAGGTTCCTGAGTGCGACTTTGCCGTAGTTCCGCAACATGCCTTTTGGGTTTTAGGTATCTTTGAGAAAAACGTGCCGAACGATGGAAACCACTGTAGCTGCCAACCCTTACGAACTCGAACGCGGAAAACCGATGCCTAACCTGACTCACGGTGCCATTCAGATGAATCTGGGATTTGAATTAAAGCTCAACTACGGCGCCTCTTACCGGATCGCCAGCGAAGTAGCCCTGGCAACAATTCCCGACGGCTCAACACCCGACATCGTAGTGTACCCAACCCGGCCCCTCAATTTCACCAACGAACCGGCCCGGCAAACCGACGCCCCGCTGCTGGCTGTTGAAATTCAGTCTCCCTCGCAAGCCAACGAAGAGATGGTGGAAAAGACCCTCCGGTACTTTGCGTTCGGTGTACAGTCTTGCTGGGTGGTTTTCCCGGCCCTCCGGGGCGTTGCCGTCTACTCGGCTCCCGGCACGTTCCACTTTTTCCACGGCGACGAATCCCTCAAAGACACCATCCTCGACATCCAGATTGACCTCAGGAAAATCTTCGCCTGATCCCCCTCCCTTTTTAATCCTGGTCATCCTTCCATCAGGTTCATCATGGTTCAGACAAGTAATCCTGTGAATCCTGATCCTCATTCCGACCGCAGCGATTTTACCGGGTCGGCCAGGGCCGCCCGGGCGGCCTGCACGCCGATCAGCAGCACGGCCAGTACGCCCAACCCCACGATGGACCCCAGGAACGGATAGGGCGTCACCATGATCCGGGACGCGTAACGGCTCAGCCAACCCTGCATCATCACGTACACGAACGGGCAGGCCACCACGCTTGCCATGACGATCACGGGGATGAATTCCTTGACGAACAACGTGAGGATGCTTGGCAGCGAGGCGCCCAGCACCTTGCGCACCCCGATCTCCTTCACCCGCCGCTGCACGCTGACTGACACCAGGCCCAGCACGCCGAGCAACACGATGACCAGGGCCAGCACCGTGGCCGCGTACGCCGCCCGTTCCAATTGAATTTCCGTCCCGTAGAGTTCCTTCAGCACGTCGTCCATGAACGCGTACTCGAAGGCGCTGCCGGGCAGCAGCACCGCCCACTGCTTGCGGATCGCTTCGAGGCTGCGACCCACGTTGCCCGGTTTTACCTTGAAGGACAGGTAGCGGTAAATGGCCGAGGTGCGGACGTTGAAGAAGATCATGGGCTGAATTTGCGCCTGCATGGAGCCGAAATGGAAATCGCGGATCACGCCCTTGATGGTAAACACGGTCGGGTCGCCCGGAATCCGCAGTTGCCGGCCCAGGGCCTGCTCCGGGCTCGGGTAGCCAAGTACCCGGATGGCTCGTTCATTGAGCACCACTTTGCCCGAATCGAGCCCCCGGCCGTTGAAAAAGGCGCCGGCCCGCAGGGGAATCCGGTACGTGTCCAGGTATTTTTCGTCGGAGATCATCGCCTGCATGACTACTGCCTGCGCAGAATCCGCGCCCAGCTGGTACACCATGGGCTGCCCGCCGTTGTTGCCGTTGGGAATCTCGTGCGACAAGCTCACGCGGCTCACTTCGGGCAGGGCGGCAAACGCGTCCCGCACGGTTTCCATTTTGCGCACCCCCGCCGGCGACCAGTCCCGGGGCACCTGGGCCGACACCACGTATTCCTTGTCGTAGCCCAGCCGCCCACCGAAAAAATGGCTTACCTGTTGGGTGACCAGGGCCGCCGCAATGAGTACGATGTTTGCCAGGCAGAACTGGAAGCCCACCAGCAGTTTGCGCAGCACCACTTTGTCCTTTACCGTTTTGAGCTTGCCCTTGAGCGAATCCACGGTGTTGAGCGAAGACAGCACGAAGGCCGGGTACAAACCGGCCGCCAGCCCCACCACCAGCACAATGGCCACCGGCACGAAAGCGAAGTAGGCGGGAAATTGGGACAGGTCCGCGATTTCCTTGCCGATCATTCGCGCAAAAAGCGGTTGCAGGATCGGGTATGCGGCAAACGCGAGGGCCGTGGCAACCAGCACGAGCAGCACCGACTCGGCCAGGAACTGGAACACCAGTTGCCGCCGCAGCCCGCCCAGCACCTTGCGCACCCCGACTTCCTTGAGGCGGGTACCCGAACGGCTCACGGCCAGGTTGATGAAATTGAAGACGGCCATCAGCAGGATAAAGGCGCCTACCAGCAACAGGGCGGACACCATTTGCCTGACCAGCCCGCCGTCTTTTTGCAGGTAATACTCCGTCAGGGCAACCGGGTGTACGGTCAGGTTTTGCCGGATGCCTTCGGGGGCGTGGCGGCCCAGCAGTTGCCGGATCGGGGTCGCCAGGTCCCGGGGGGTAACGCCCTCCCGCAACTCGACGTAGGACGGCAGCACGGTGTTGTTCCAATCATCGAAGCTGTTTCGGCCGAAGTACGCGGCGGTGTTGTTGGGAATGAAGAACGTATTTTTGATCGAGGCATTGATCTGCGTAACCGAGTTTTCGGGAATCTCTTCCAGCACGCCGGTGATGGCAAAGTCGCGTTTGCTGCCGTTAAAGCTCTGGATGGTAAGGGTTTGGCCCACCACGTCCGTCCGATCAAAATACTTCAGCGCATCCGGGGCGGTGATCACCACCGAATACGGATTCTTCAGCGCCGTCCGGGCGTCGCCGTGCAGCAGTTTGAAGCCGAACATGGCGAGCAGGGTGCTGTCGCCCAGTTGAATGGATTCGCGGAAATGCTTGTCACCCTTCGAGACGCCCGACGTGAGGCCGTCCCACCGGTAGTAATTGGCGACCAGGTGCGGGTAGTGTTCCTTGAGGAACTTGCCCAGCGGCGCGGCTGTAGTGATTTCCAGGCCCATGTTCGGGTCTTTCCAGCGGCTGGTCAGGAAGTACTGGCGGTCGGCGTGGCGCAGTTGCCGGTTGACCTGCCATTCGCCCCACGCGTAAGCGCCGATGAGCAGGGTAAACGCGATGCCGGCCAGCAAGCCCACCACGTTCACCACGGAATAGAGGCCGTTCTTGAGGATGTTCCGCCAGGCAATAATCAGGTACGTTCGCAGCATTTCTCTCTTCCGGTTTTTATTTAGCTTTAAAAAATCCCCTTTTGCTATGGAAGCGAATGCGTTTGATCACGTTGAAGCTTACCCGGGCCGCGTCCTTACAACGCAAATGCACCGCCCAACTTTCACTCACTCCGCAGGGACTTGACCGGGTTGGCCAGGGCCGCCCGGATGCTCTGGAAACTCACCGTCAGCAGGGCAATGAGCACGGCCGCCGCCCCGGCCAGGCCGAACACCCACCATTCCAACGGTACTTTGTATTCGAAGTCGCGCAGCCACACCTGCACGGCGTACCAACTCAGGGGCGTGGCCAGCAGGATGGCGATTCCTACGAGCTTGAGCAAACCGAGGGAGAGCAGCGCCGCCACCCCCGCCGTCGAGGCGCCCAGCACCTTGCGGATGCCCACCTCGCGGGTGCGCTGTTCGGCCGTAAAGGCGGCCAGCCCAAACAATCCCAGGCAGGAGATGAAGATCGCCAGCGCCGCAAAGTAGCCCGCCAGCGTGCCCACGGTGGCTTCGCTCTTGTACAGCTTATCGTACTCGACGTCGGCAAACGCGTAGGTGAACGGGAAGCCGGGATTCATTTTCTTGTACAAGGTTTCCAGGCTCGCCAGCGCCTGCTGCGTCTGCCCGGGCTGCGTGCGTATCATCATGAACTCGTCGGCCGGGTCTTTGCTCAGGCGGATGACCAGCGGTTCGATCGGGTTGTGCAGCGAACTGTAGTGGAAGTCTTTGAGCACCCCGATGATGGTGCCGTCCCGGCCCCACTGCGTGAGCGGCTGCCCGAGGGCATCGGCGTAGCCCATGCGTCTGGCGGCGGCTTCGTTGATGAGGTAGTTGGTGGAGTCGGCGCCGAAGGCCGGCGAGAAGTCGCGGCCCCGGACGCTCAGCTTGAGGGTTTTCACCAGGTCGTAGCCGCACGACTGCACGTTGAACTCAATGGTGGCGGCCGGGTCTTTGCCGGGCCAGGTAAGGCCGTTCGAACTGCTGGTGAAACCCGTGAGGGCGTCCTGCAACCGGGTGACCGACCCGATGCCGGGCATCCGCAGCAATTCCTGCTTGAAGGTTTCGTAGTTGGCCGCCAGCGCCCCCTCGTTGAGTACGTTGATGAGGTTTTCGCGGTCGTAGCCCAGGTTTTTCTGCTGCACGTACGTGATCTGCCGGTACACGGCGATGGTGCCCACGATGAGCATCACCGACATGGCAAACTGGAACACGACCAGCCCCTGCCGGAACAGGCGGGCTCCCGCCCCGAACCTGAGCGTGCCTTTGAGCACCCGCACCGGGTTGAGCGACGAAAGGAACAGGGCCGGGTAGCTGCCGGCCAGCAGGCCCGTCACCAGCGTGATGCCGGGCAGGATCAGCCACAGCCGGCCGTCCCCGAACGACAGCGTGAGCCGCTTGCCCGTCAGGTCGTTGAAGGCGGGAAGCAGCAGTTCCGCCAGGCCGAGGGCCACGACCAGCGCCAGCAGGGCCAGCAGCAGGGCCTCGCCCATGAACTGCCCGATGAGCAGCCCCCGGACGGCCCCCACCACCTTGCGCACGCCCACCTCCTTGGCCCGCTTGACGGAACGGGCCGTCGCCAGGTTCATGAAGTTGATGCAGGCAATGAGCAGGATGAACGCGGCCACCACGCCCAGCAGCCGTACGTATTCGATGCGGCCCCCGCTGGGGTAGCCGTTTTCGAATTCGGAGTAGAGGTAAGCGTCCGGTTCGGGGTGCAGAAACAGGTGAATGTTGAAGGTGGGGCCGATGCCGCGGTTGCGCCCTTTGAGGAACGTTTTGATCTTGGCCTCCAGTTTGGCCGGGTCGGCGCCGGGGTGAAGCATGAGGCGGGTGTAGGGGCCGTTGTTGCCCCAGTCCAGAATCCAGGGGTTGCGCACCTTCATGTCTTCCCAACTGAGCAGAAAGTCGTACTGGTCCGGCGCCCCGGCGGGCAGGTCCTCGAACACGGCCGTCACCTGGTAGTCTTTTTTCTGGTCAATGCGGATGGTCTTGCCCAGGGCGGCCTGCGGGCTGCCGAAGTAGTGGCCGGCCAGCTTCCGCGAGATGGCCAGGGCGTTCGGGGCGTTCAGGGCCGTCTGCGGCGTGCCGGCCAGCAGGGGCACGCTGTACATCCTGAACCAGTCGGCCCCGGCAAAGCAACCGGTTTGCTTGGCTACCCGGTCGCCTACCGACAGCACGTGGGGTTCCTGCCAGGTGAAACCCGACGCGTACCGGATTTCGGGGAATTGTTTCTTGAGTTCTTCGGGCAGCACCCCCGGGGTGCCGTGACCGGCTGATACTTTTCCTTCGGAGAATGACCGGCCCATGACGCGGTACAGGTGCGGCCCGTTGGCGTGGTGGCGGTTTACGCGCAGCTCGTCGCCCAGCCACAACAGGATGAGCAGGCTGCACGCCATGCCCATTGCCAGGCCCGCGATGTTGATGGCCGAAAACACCTTGTTCCGCCACAAGGCCCGGAGCGCCGTTTTGAGGTAGTTACGAAGCATATTGTCAGAATTAGGACTTATGAGAATGGCTGATCCTTACTCGCTGCGCAACGCCTTCATGGGGTTGGCCGTGGCGGCCCGCACCGAACGGTAGCCTACGGTGAAGAAGGCAATGAGCACCGTGACGCCGGCTGCCAGCAGGAACACGCCGGCCCCCAGCGGAACGCGGTTCTCGTAGTCCTGCAACCACTTGCCCATCAGGTAATACGACAGCGGCGCGGCCACGGCGAAAGCAACCACGATCAATTGCAGGAATTCCTTCGAGAACAGGAAGACGATGTGGCCCGTGCTGGCCCCGAGCACCTTGCGGACGCCCACTTCCTTCACCTTGCGTTCGGCCATGAACGATACCAGCCCGTACAGGCCCAGGCAGCCGATGAAGATCGCCACGCCGGCCAGCACCTGGAACAGCTTCGTGAGCCGGTCCTCCGACTCGTAGAACCGGGCAATGGTTTCGTCGAGGAAGCGGTGCTCAAACACGAAGTCGGGGAAGGTGGCCGACCACACCTGCTTGATGGCTTCTACCGTGGCGGGCAGGTTCTGCGAACGGACCTTGAGGCCGGCCTGGCCGTAAAACGACTGGGTGGTGGTGAGAATGCAGGGATCGAGGCCGTCCCGGAGCGAATACAGGTGGAAGTCTTTCACCACGCCCACGATGGGCTTGGGGATGCCTTTCCGGCCCAGCACGATCAGCTTGCCCAGGGCGGCCTGCGCATTTTTGAGGCCGGCTTTTTTCACGAAGGTCTCGTTCACCACGTATTCGCGGGCCGTATCCCCCGCCTGGTACATCCGGCCGGCCGCCAGTTGCAGGCCGTAGGTGCGGACGTAGGCCGTGTCGGCCGGCTTCATGTTCACGGGGTAGGGGGCCCGTTCGGCCTGGTCCGAAAACCGCCAGCCGGTGTTCCAGTTGGCGTCGGCGGAAGGGGCCGTAAAGGAAAAGCTCACGCTGGCTACGTCCTTCAGGTCGGCCAGCCGGCGGTACAGGGTGCCGAGCTTGGCGGCTTTCTGCGGATCATCGGGCAGCGGCACCATCAGGACGGCGTCTTTGTCAAAGCCCAGCGGCGCGTTCTTGAAGTACTGCATCTGGCTGATGGCGACCAGCGTACCGATCACCAGCACCTGCGAGATGATGAACTGCACCACCACCAGGGTGCGGCGCAGCGACAGGCCGGCTACCGACGTGGTGGTAATGCGGCTCTTGAGGGCCTCCACCGGCCGGAACCCCGAAAGCACGAAGGCCGGGTACAACCCCGAAAGCAGGCTCATGACCACGAACAGCCCCAGCAGGAACCCGAACAGTTGCCAGTCGGTAAGCAGTTGCAGGGGAATCTGCACGTCCATGAAGGCGTTGAGCACCGGCAGCAGGCTCAGGGCCAGTGCCGTGGAGATCACTACGGCCACCAGCGTCAGGATGGCCGTTTCGCCGATGAACTGGCCCATTAATTGGTTGCGGTCGCCGCCCAGCACCTTGCGGACGCCCACTTCCTTGGCCCGCTTCACGGCCTGGGCCGTGGCCAGGTTCACGAAGTTGATGCAGGCCGTCACCAGCAGGAAGAGGCCCACGACGGCAATGGCGCGGACCACGCCGCGGCTGATCGTGCGGCCGGTGTAGGTGCCGTACCGGTCGTCGAAGTGCAGGTCGGCCAGCGGCTGGAGCATCTGGGTCACCTGGGCGGCGTCCCGCGGCTCGCGGTACTTCTTGCTGAAGGCCGGCATGAGGCCCTGGAACTGGGCCTGCGACATGCCCGGGGGCAGCACGATGAAGCACTGCATGCTGCTGTTGATGCCGCTCCACCCGGTGTCGGGCCGGCGGGTCTTGTACGACACCAGGGCTTTGACCGGCAGGTCGGTGTTGACGGGCAGGTCGGCCAGCACGGCCGTTACGCGCAGGAAGGCGGTGGTGTCGTAGTTGAAGCGCAGGGTCTGGCCCACGGCCTTGCGCCAGTCGCCGAAGTACCGTTCGGCCGTGGCCCGGGTCAGGGCTACCGTGTTGGGGTCGGAGAGGGCGTTGTCGGGGCTGCCGCTCAGCAGGGGCAGGTTGAATACTTTCAGGAAGTTGCCGTCGGCCAGGATGATGCCCAGGTCTTCCTTGAACTTCTTGTCGGGCCGGCCGCCCTGGTAGGTGGTCATCAGCCCGTCGTAGATGGTATAGATCGGGGCCACCACTTCCAGTTGGGGGAAGTCGGTGCGCAGGGCTTCGGGCGCCGGGCCGGGCACGCCGGGCGTATAGCCTTTTTCGGGGCCGCCGAACTCGGTGGTGACGCGGTAGATGCGGTCGGGCCGGGCGTGGAAGTTGTCGAAGCTCAGCTCGAAGCGAAGCAGCAGGAAGATGAGGATGCAGGCGGTGATGCCTACCGAAAGCCCCGCCACGTTGAGCAGGGCGTAGGTTCTGTTCCGCAGCAGGGTGCGGACGGCGGTAACGAGGTAATTACGAATCATGGTTTGTTAGGTTTGATGCTCGGCAGGTTGGGCAAAGGGCAAAGCAATGGCAACGGGCCATCGGCAATGTGCCAACAGCCCGGGTTCGGGTGCCATGGGTAAAGGGGTAGGGGAGGGAGGGAAAAGGAGAAGAGGGCCGGCCGTCAATCTGCAAAAACCGCCGGCCCGAGGGCTTTAACCTGTACGTGCTATACGTGAAACTTCTCCTTGATATTTTCGGTAACCACCTTGCCGTCAAACAGGTTGATGATGCGGTGGGCAAAACCGGCGTCGTAGGGCGAGTGCGTTACCATGATGATGGTGGTACCGGCGTCGTTGAGGCCCGTCAGCAGCTTCATTACCTCTTCGCCGTTCACGGAGTCGAGGTTACCGGTCGGTTCGTCAGCCAGGATCAGTTTGGGGTTGGCAACCACGGCCCGGGCAATGGCCACGCGCTGCTGCTGACCACCCGAGAGCTGCTGGGGGAAGTGGTTGCGGCGGTGCATGATGTTCATGCGTTCGAGCACGGCTTCCACTTTCTGCTTGCGCTCGGAGGCGGGCACTTTCATGTAGAGGAGGGGCAGTTCCACGTTTTCGAACACGGTCAGTTCGTCAATCAGGTTGAAGCTCTGGAACACGAAGCCGATGGATCCCTTGCGCAGCTGGGCCCGCTGCCGCTCGGATACTTTGCCTACTTCCTTGCCCAGGAAATAATACTCGCCTTCGGAAGGGTTGTCCAGCAGGCCCAGAATGTTCATCAGCGTGGACTTGCCGCAACCGGAAGGTCCCATCATCGCTACGAATTCGCCTTCGTTGATTTCGATGCTTACGCCGTTGAGGGCGGTGGTTTCTACCTCGTCGGTAGTAAAGACCTTCTGCAGGTTCTTGGTTTGGATCATTGCCATGGTAAAAGGAAGAGTTTAATGAGTTGGGTGATACGTTGCTTGTGGGTAGGGTTGATGAAGGTACGTCGTTTCAGGAAGTTACGCAGGATTGTGCTACGATCATAACCGCTCCCGCAAATCAGCCCCGGCCGCCGTACCTGCCGGCGATCAGAACACCAGTACTTCGTTGTCGCCGAAGTTCTCGTAGGAAGAGGTAATGACCTTGTCGCCGGGCTCCAGGCCTTCGAGCACTTCGAAGTATTCGGGGTTTTTGCGGCCCAGCGAGATGTTGCGTTTCACGGCGCGGCTGCCGGTGCCGTCCACTACGAACACCCAGTTGCCGCCCGTATCGGTGAAGAAGCCGCCCACGGCCAGCAGGGTGGCCTGCGAAGATTTGCCGAGTTCGAGGCGGATCGGCGACGACTGCCCGCGGCGGATGCCATCGGGGTGACCCTTGGGGAAGATCATGTCCACTTCGAAGCGGCCGTCATTTACTTCTGGGTAGATCTTGGTGATTTCCAGTTCGTGGGTCTTGCCGTTGAAGTCAAACTCGCCCTTCAGTCCCTGGAAAATCCGGTTGAGGTAGTGTTCATCCACCCCGACGCGCATTTTGAAGCCGTTCAGGTCGTCAATCTGGCCGATGTTGTCGCCGGCAGTGATGGAGGCGCCCACTTCGACGGTGATGGAAGACAACAAACCACCCACGGGTGCGGTGATGTACAGGTTGTTGAGACTGGACTTGAGCATGCTGAGGTTCCGCTGGGTGCGTTGCAGGGTGCCTTCCAGTTGCGTGATCTGCATCTGCGCGTTCATCTCCTGGAATTTCTGGGATTCAATTTCGATTTGGCGCTGCTGGACGAGCTGGTCGTAGTCGCGCTTGAGCCTCATGTACTCCTGCTCGGAAACCAGCTTGTCCTGCACCAGGGGCTTGTTGCGTTCGTAGAGGTCTTTGGCCTGGTCAATCCTGTAATCCAGGTCGGCGAGGGTTTTGCGGAGGGTGAACCGGTTTTGCCGCAGCGACAGCCGCAAGGATTGCGATTCGTTGATGAGGCGGTACATTTCCGTTTCCTGCTGCATGAAACCCATCACCATCTTGTCGTTTTCCAACCGGAGGATGGTGTCGCCCTTTTCAATCATCACGCCGCCGTCGCGCAGCTTCTGGCTTACGTAGCCGCCTTCCCGGGCGTCGAGGTAGATGGTCTTGAGGGGCTGAACGACCCCGGTTACGGATATGTATTCGGTGAAATTGCCTTTCTGGACGGTAGAAACCGTAATCTTGTCTTTCTCAACGTTCAACTTCGAGGAGTTGTCGGCAAAGATTAGGTTGTAAAGGGCGAACAGGCCGAACATGCTGCCGATGCTGATTAGGGCAATGTTCCTCACTGTCCATCTCTTTTTCTCGATTTTGCGATCCATTCCCATGGCGGGTAACGATTTAAAGGTTGTTATTAAATGTCTGATAACACCTTTGCCAACAAGTGTGCCAGCCGGGAAAAATCGTTAATTTCTGCAAAAAGGGCCTTTAAGCCCCTCCCGTTTGTTCGCCACCGACCAGAGGTGTCCGGAAATGGACAAGGTTAGTAGTGAGTAGTGAGTAGTGAGTACGGCGTCTCCGGTGCATGCCGGATAAGTTCAGGTACGCGATACTCACTACTCAATACCCAATACTCACTACTCCAACCCCGGCAGCCGGGCCTGGAGTTCGTCGTAGGCGCGGGTGCACACGTCCTCGACGTACTGGGCCAGTTGGGTCACTTCGGCCAGGTTGCTCTCCTGGGCGGCGAAGGTCTCCACCTGGTTCATGATCGGTTCGAGTTCGGCAATGCCCACCGTGGCGATGGTAGACTTCATTTTGTGGGCCAGGTAGCGGATGTCGGCCCACTGGGCATTCTGGCAGGCCGCCTTGAGGCCCTCGATGAAGCCGGGCGTCTGGCGGAGAAACAGCTTCACCATGTCGCGGATGAACTCGCGGTTGTTGGCCGAGATTTCTTCCAGGTACCCCAGGTTGGTGTACTGGCTGGGGGCCGGCGGCACGGGGGGCGCCTCGGCCTTTTTGTTGGTGTACTTGAGGATTTTCAGGTGCAGCTCCCGCGGGTCGAAGGGCTTGGTGATGAAGTCGTTCATGCCCGCTTCGAGCACCTTGCGCTTCACGTCGAGCAGCGCCGAAGCCGTCAGCGCCACGATGGGCACCGTGCGGGCCGCCCCCTCCAGGTGCGTACGGATGTAGTGGGCGGCCTTGTAGCCGTCCATCTGGGGCATTTGCAAATCCATCAGGATCACCTCGTACTGGCCCTGCTTGAGCTTGTTGATGGCCTCGATGCCGTTTTCGGCAATCTCGATCTGCACGCCCCACTTCTGGAGGAATTTGCAGATCACCAGTTGGTTCATCTTGTTGTCTTCCACCAGCAGGATGCGCGTGTCGTGCAGGTCCTGCACGGCCGGCTCCACGGTTTCGGGGTGCTTGTAGAGGGTGCGCGACTGGTTGGCCGGCAGCCCGAAGGTAAGCTGGAACGTGAACACCGAGCCCAGGCCCACCTTGCTGCGCACGCCGATCTTGCCGCCCTGCATCTCGATGATCCGGCGGGTGATGGTGAGGCCCAGCCCGGTGCCGCCGTAGATGCGGGTGGTTTCCGACGAGGCCTGCGTGAAGCTGTCGAAGATGGTTTCGAGCTTGTCGCCCGGGATGCCGATGCCCGTGTCGGTCACCTTGAATTCGACCGTGACGGCGTCCTTCTTGCGCGTGGCTTCGATGGCTTTGATTTCGATGAAGCCTTTTTCGGTGAACTTGAGGGCGTTGCT
>CADCTQ010000299.1 GCA_902805615.1 uncultured Cytophagales bacterium | reverse complement strand
GAAGCTCTAGCTTCGTGCCTACTATGTTTTCCGCCTCTGGCGGAACGAAATTTGTCCTTTACAGGGGCAGGAAGTGGGATACATGCTTTTGCGAGAAGGGAAAGCGGGACGCTTGGGAGTAAAAAAAGGCACAGGCGGACGCCTGCGCCAGCCCTGCCCGCAAGGGCGGCAATGCATTGGACGTGCGCGTGAAAACACTTCACATCCGTTGTAAAACTGCCTTCGTTCCGCCAGAGGCGGAAAACATAGTAGGCACGAAGCACAGCTTCGCGCCAGCCCGTTTTGCTGCGCGCCAGCCCGTGCCACTTCGACTCAACAGGGAACGCTAATCACATACAAGTTTGGACGCGCCAACCAGTCGCGTACACCCGCCGGAATGTTCCCGCCGCCCGGTCAATCCGCGCCCGGCCCGCGCCGTTTTTTTACCCGGGCACCCGGCGCGTTCACGGCTTCCCCGGCCGGTGAACTTAACAGACAGTTAACCTTCGCTTAACTGACCGACAACAGGAATTGCCCATTTTGCCCCGCATTTCCGGAATGCCATCCTTCCCGCCGCCGCCCGCGGCGGGCCACGCCGTGTCATTTTTCTTGCGATACCACTTAACCCATGAACGATGTGTACCCAGACACCCGCCTTTTCCCGTTCGCCCCGGCGAAAAAAGATCACCCGTTTCCTGCTGTCGCTCAGCCTGTTGCTGCTGGCCGGCCGGCTGCCCGCCCAGACGGGTTACGACCCCACGCTTAAGCCCTTCTACCACGGCGTGGCCTCGGGCGACCCGATGGAAGACCGCGTCATCGTCTGGACCCGCGTAACGCCCGAAAAAGAGGGTCCCGTCACCGTCGCCTGGACCGTCGCCACCGACCCCGCCCTGACCCGGGTGGTACAATCGGGCCGGCTCACCACGGACGCCGGCCGCGACTACACCGTGAAGCTGGACGTGACCGGGCTGAAGGCCAACACCACGTACTACTACGGCTTCAACGCCCTGGGCCGCAACTCCCTGACCGGCCGCACCAAGACCACGCCCGTCGGCGACGTGTCGCAGCTGCGCTTCGCGGTGGTGTCGTGCAACAACTTCGAGGGCGGTTACTTCAACGCCTTCGGCCGCATTGCCGACCGGGGCGACCTCGACGCCGTCATTCACCTGGGCGATTACATCTACGAACAGGCCGAAGGACTCTACGGCGCCCCTTCGTTGATCACGGGCGGGGAGCGGCCGGTGAAACCCAAAAACGAAATCGTCACCCTCGGCGATTACCGGCAGCGGTACGCCTGGTACCGGCTCGACCCGGACCTGCGGCGGGCCCACCAGCAGCACCCCTTCATCACCGTGTGGGACGACCACGAGTCGGCCAACGATTCCTACAAGGACGGCGCCGAAAACCACCAGCCCGAGACGGAAGGTCCCTGGTCGGTGCGCAAGGAAGTGTCGCGCCAGGTGTACGACGAGTGGATGCCCATCCGGGGCGACGCCTCGCCCATCTACCGGGTCAAGCCGTACGGCAACCTCGTGGACCTGATCATGATTGACACCCGCATCGAGGGCCGCGACGCGCAGATCAACGACGTGACCAGCCCGGCCCTCTACGCCGCCAACCGCACCATGCTCGGCCAAACCCAGCGGGAGTGGCTGTTCAACCGGCTCAAAACCTCCAAAGCCCGCTGGAAGATCATCGGCAACCAGGTTATTTTCAGTGAGTTCAACGTAGGATGGGCCGCCGCCGCCAACCCCGACCTGGGTACGCCGGCGCAACTCGAAAGCGTTTTTCTCGACATCTGGGACGGCTACCCGGCCGAACGGCAACGGGTGATTGACTTCATCACGAAAGAAAAGATTGACAACGTGGTGGTGCTTACGGGTGATTTCCACTCGTCGTTCGCCTTCGACGTGGCCCCCAACCCGTCGGTGTTCAGCGTGCCGGGCCAACAGCCCAAGTACGACCCCGTGACGGGCAAAGGCTCGGTGGCCGTGGAGTTTGCCACGCCCAGCATCTCGTCGGCCAACTTCGACGAAAACCTGAGCCCCCAGCAGTCGGCCCTCTTCGAAGCCCTGTTCAACAAACCGCTGCCGCCGCAGGCCGGCCCGTTTGCCGGCGTCAACCCCAACCCGCACCTGAAGTACGTGGACCTGGACCGGCACGGCTACTTCATCCTCGACATTACGCCCGAAAAAGCCCAGGCCGACTGGTTCTTCGTGGACGACGTGCTCAAGCCCACCAACGGCGAAACCTTCGACGCGGGCTTCTACACGCAGGCGGGCCGCAACCACTTGCAGAAAGCCCCCGCCGCCAGCGCCGCCAAGGTGATCGTGCCCGCTCCCGCCCCCGGCCGTCCCACCACCGCCGGCACGGCCGCCGGCCTGGGCGTAAGCCTGCTGGGCACCTACGCCTCGGGCATCTTCGACGACGGCGGGGCGGAAATACCCGCCTACGACCCGGGCACCAAACGCCTCTTCGTGGTCAACGCGCAGGGCACCGTGGACGTGCTCAGCCTCGCCGACCCGGCCAAACCCGCCAAACTGTTCGCCCTGGACCTGGAAGCCCTGGCCGGCGGCACGCCCAACAGCGTGGACGTGAAGAATGGCCTGGTGGCCGTGGCCGTGCAGCGCGAAGACGACGCGGAGAACCAAGTGCCCGGCGTGGTGGCGTTTTTCCCGGCAAACCTCCCGGCCCCGCCCGCCGCGCCGCTCAACACGGTGCCCGTGGGCGCCCTGCCCGACATGCTTACCTTTTCCCCCGACGGCAGCAAGGTGCTCGTCGCCAACGAAGGCGAACCGGGTCCGACGCTCAATCCCGAAGGCTCCATTTCCCTCATTGACCTGGCGGGCGGCGTGGCCGGCGCTACGGTCAAAACGGTTTCTTTCGCCGCCTGGAACGGCCGGGAAGCCGAACTGCGGGCGAAGGGCGTCCGCCTGTTTCCCGGGCAGAAAGCCGCCGAAGACCTGGAGCCGGAATACATTGCCGTGTCGCCCGACGGCAAGCGGGCCTTCGTGACGTTGCAGGAAGCCAACGCCTTCGCCGTCGTGGACGTCCCGGGTGCGGCCCTGCTCGACCTCATTCCCCTGGGTACCAAAGACTACCGGGCGGAGGACGATTCGCTCGGCCTGCCCGGCGGCAGCACCCTCGATGCAAGTGACCGCGACAACGCCATCAGCCTCCGCCACTGGCCCGTGCGGGGGATGTACATGCCCGACGGCGTGTCGGCCTACACCGCCAACGGGCAGACCTACTACATCACCGCCAACGAGGGCGACACCCGCGACGAAGACGAACGGGTCGGCGAGTTGACGCTGGACCCGATTGCCTTTCCGGATTCCACCCTCAAGCGCCCCGACAAGCTGGGCCGCCTGACCGTGTCCACGATTGACGGCGACCCGGACGGCGACGGCGACTACGACGGGTTGTACACCTACGGCGCCCGGTCGTTTTCCATCTGGGACAGCGCCGGCAAACGGGTGTTCGACAGCGGGGACCAGTTGGAAAGAATCACCGCGGCCCAGTTTCCGCAGTTCTTCAACGCCAGCAACGACAACAACACCTTCGACAACCGCAGCGACGACAAGGGTCCCGAGCCGGAAGGCGTCGCCGTGGGCGTGATCAACGGCCGTACTTACGCCTTCGTGGGCCTGGAACGCATCGGCGGCTTTATGGTGTACGACGTGACCGACCCGGCCCGGGCGCAGTTCGTGGAATACACCAACAACCGCAACTTCGACGGCGACCCCGAAGCGGGCACGGCCGGTGACTTGGGCCCCGAAGGCATCCTGTTCATTCCCGCCGGCGACAGCCCCACCGGGGCGGACCTGCTGGTGGTCGCCAACGAAGTCAGCGGCACCACTTCGGTGTATGGCATCACCAAAAAGCAGGTGGTGACCGGCTTTACGCTGGTGGACGCGGGCGGCGGCCGGGACATCGGTACGCTGGCCGACGGCGCCGTGATTGACTACGCCCAACTGTCCGCCAGGCCCTTCAACGTCCGCGCGGAGGTAAGCCCCGATTCGGTGGGCAGCGTGGTGTTCACGCTGGATGGCCAGAAGGTCCGGCCCGAAAACCTGCCGCCGTACTCCCTGCGCGGCGACGGGGACGGCTACGCCCCGTGGACGCCGGCCCCGGGCACCTACACGCTGACGGCCACCCCGTACGCCGCGGCCGGCGGTACGGGTGCCGCGGGCACGCCGCTCACCATCACCTTTACGGTGACCAACTCGGCGAAAATTGCCAAGCTCACCCTGGTGAACGCCCGCACCGCCGCCGACATCCGGACGGTGAAGGACGGGGACGTAGTCAACCTGCGCACCTTGCCGGCCCGGCGCATCAACCTGCGGGCCGACGCCGACCCCTCCACCGTGGGCAGCGTGGTATTCAAACTGGAGACCGACGGCGGGGCGGCGCGTACGCAGGTGGAAAACCTGTTGCCCTACGCATTGTTCGGCAACGTCGGCACCACGGCGGCCTACAATCCCTACCGGCTGGAGACCGGCCGGTACCGGCTCACGGTGACGCCCTACGCCGGGCCGGGCGGCAAAGGCGCCCCGGGCACCCCGTCCACCGTGGCGTTCCGGGTGGTGGATGAGCCGGCCGTGGCCCGCCTGCTGCTGGTGGACGTGGCGCAACACAAGGTGCTCACCGAAATCCGGGACGGCGACACGCTCCGGGCCGCGGCGCTGGGAATCACCCCGGGCAGTAATTTGAACATCGTGGCCGAGACCGCGCCCCGCCGGGTGGAAAAAGTGCTCTTTGACTTTGCCGGGCAGAAAAACTACGCGGTTGAAGAGAAGCGGCCCTACGAACTGTTCGGCGACGGCGGCTCGGCAACCTCCGCCTGGCGACCGGTCGCCGGCACGTACGACCTGACGGCAACGCCGCTGTACCGGGAGAAGGGTTCGGTGATGGGCGGCACGCCGCTGGCGGTGCGCTTTACCATCGTTACCGGCGCGGCAGCGGCCCGGACGGCGGCGGCAGGCACGGCGAAGGAAACTTCTTTCGGCTACCGGCCGCTCGGGATTTCGGTTTCGCCCAACCCCGTCCGCGACCAACTCACCATCCGGTTTGCCGAGCCCCCGTCGGGCCAGGTGCTGGTGATGGTGTACGACATCCTGGGCCGCAAGACCTACTACGAAAAGGAGTTCTTCCTGAGCGGCCAGCACCAGGTGCAGGTGAACCTGGCGGGACTCGCCAGCCGGTTCTACCTGTTGAAGGTGGTGACCGGGGACGGCCGGCAGACCGTCCGGATCATCAAGGAGTAACCCGGAGGAGTAACCGGATGCGGTTTTAAGCAAAGCACCACCTTCGTATGTGATTAGCGCTGCTGTAGGTGATTGTGGTGGTTAAAGGGGAACTGGGTTGTGAGAACGGCAATGTACCGTCACGGCTGGGACAGTGTCCTGAGAACGGCACGTCCTCCTTCCGGCTGGGGGTAGTCTCTGACTACCCCCTTTTTTCGTGCAAAACTTAGTTTTGCCTTTTGCAGCCATTCCATCCCTACCGCTCCTGTGGTTAGCATGACTGCCCCCACTGCGTCCTTGTGGGAAGGTCGCAGTGGTTAGAGGAGATTGATCATAAAAGACCAGCGGAGGGCAAAACTAAGTTTTGCACGAAAAAAGGGGGTAGTCAGAGACTACCCCCAACCGGAAGGAGGAGTGATTGAGGTGGTTAAAGGAGGACGTGCCGTTCTCAAGATACTGTCCCAACCGTGACGGTACATTGCCGTCTATACAATGCTGCCTGCTCCGTGGCGTTGATCACATACCCACCGGGGTGGTGCTTTTATTGTTGTCCGGCCGTTCTTATTTGAGCAGCCAGGCCAGTGCATCCTGCATGAAGGGCGCGCACTGGTAATCGTTCACGCCTTCCCAACTGTTCATGTACAGCGACGCCATGCCGTCTCCCATCGCGATGATCTTCCCGCCGTTCTTCGCTTCCGCGTACACGCCGAAAGGGTTCTTTTCGGTTTGGTTGCTGAAGCAGAAAGGCGTGCCCCCTTCCACGATCCGGGCGCCGTGGTAGGGAATCGAAAAACGCTTGGTGGACACTTTGCCCGCGGAGGCATACCCGCCCGACGACTGCCCGTCCGGGTTGTTGTTTTTGTAGGTAATGCCGAAGGGACCGACCAGTTCGTTGGCGTTCACCTGCTCCAGCGTGGACCAGAAATCGGCGTCCATGACCATGAACAGGGAACCGCCCTGCCGGACGTACTGCCCGATGGCCTGCGTTTCGGCGGGGGTGTATTTGGCGGAAGGAATGTGAATGAACAGCACGTCGCACCCGGCCAGCGCCGCCGGGGTGATGGCCGCGTTCAGGTAGTTCACGGTGGCGTTGAGCGAGGCGGCATTTTTAGCCAGCTCCCCGTTCAGGTACCTTACCCGGACGGCCGTTGCCGAGGTATCCCCGGCCAGGCTGGCGGCATCTTTCCAGAACCGCTGTCCGTGGGCCACGTCCACCACGATGCGTTGGCTTTTGGCCCCGGCAGGCTGGGCGAATAATTGGTTGGCCTGGAGGAGTAAAAGCGACACGGCCAGGGCAAGGACGGCCGCTTTTGCATTTTTTTGCAGGGTGGTTTGCAACCCGGCACGCAGGTAGTCTAAAAGCAGTCTTTTCATGGGGATCGGGATGGGATAGGCGTTCGGCTTACTGCAAACGAATACCTTGCCAACCGGGGGAAAAGGGCCGGAAACGCGCCGGAGGGCTCTCCCGCGGGCAAAGTCCCCGTAAACTCTGTTCGAATTGGGACAGCATTTGTCCGCCAGGGGACAGTAGCGCAACCCGGTTGGGGTTGGATACATTCCGGAAAGGGTTACGATCAGGGCACTTTTGCAGAACGTCCATAAAAGGGCATCGGGAGCCGTCAGTGAGGTATGTGCTTAGCGTATGGGCGAATTTGAGGGGCTTAGGGTTGTGAGGGGTGGTAACAGCATGGGTGGAGATAGGATGGGGATTGGTTGATGCTGCGTAAGTGGAGTTTGTTCTTTTTGGCATTGCCCCAAAAAGAAACAAAAAGGTCTAGGCCCAATGATGCTTCCCCCCGCCAGTCAACCCGCCCCTCGCCATTGGGCCGGGCCCACGCGCCGCGATACCACCGCTGCCGAAACAACGATACCACCGCGTAAGGAAAGAACGATACCAGCGCGTAATGGGGCTTGCCTATCGCAACGCCGCAGGAACGATACTAGCGCGTAAGGAAGGGTGCCCGCTTACTGCGTATTTATGTACACTGCGTATCCACAAGGGAGGGCGCTAAGCACATACGACACTGCCGGCGGCGGTTCCTTTACCGGGGTAGTTCCGGGCCGTTTTGGAGGGCTCGTGCTGCCGTGGTCAGTGTCGCTGCTGCCGCCGTCAGTGTCGCTGTTGCCGCCGTCAGTGTCTCACTGACGGCTTTTCACTCAATTTTGAAAATGTGTCCTCCTCGTAGCCGGAAAGGGGAGGGCAGCCGGCGCCGGCAACCGGCCCTTGCGGCTGCCCGCCTCATCCGGCCGCGGTCCCGCCGCCCCGTACCTCCGATGGGCTGTAGTCCTCCAAAGAGAACCTCCGAAATCCCTTGCCGCGGGCCGGTGACAGATGCATTCACTAAAATAATAAGTGCCTTTGCGTCAATGCGTTAGAACAAGGTGCGCGCGGTGGCAGTGCCTGGCACGCGAATTGGCCGGCAGACGGTCGAAGCGTTACGCTTACGCCAGGTCCGCAGTGTGGCAACTGCCCAAAGAACATACCCTCATGCGCCCTCTGATGATGCTCCTTTTGCTCGGGCTGTTCCTGCCCGAACGGCCCGCCGCCCAAACCAAGCGCAAAGACCCGAACCACCCGCTGCCCGTCAGTGCGTTGTACGCGCGGGTAAACCCGGCCGTCGTGGTCATCAAAACCATCCAGGCCACCGGCGAGGGGCCCCCGGGCGAATCGCCGGTGATGCTGAGCCAGGCCGGGCTCGGATCGGGCGTGCTCATCTCCGAAGAGGGCGACATCCTGACGGCCTCCCACGTGGTCAACACCGCCGAGGCCATCCTGGTGGAGCTGGAAGGGGAGGAGCCCATTCCGGCCGACGTGGTGGCGGCCGTCGCGGAAGCCGACGTTGCCCTCATCAGGCTGCGCCACAAGCCGCGGCAAAACATCCCCGTCGTCCGGCTGGCCGACTCGGACCTGGTGCGGGTGGGCGACCAGGTCATGGTGATCGGGGCGCCCTTCGGCATCGGCCATTCGTTGTCGGTGGGCTACGTGAGCGGACGGCACGCCAAGAAAAACATGACCGGGGCGTTTACCCTCATGGAATTCCTGCAAACGGACGCGGCCATCAACCAGGGCAATTCGGGCGGTCCGCTGTTCAACATGAACGGCGAAGTGGTCGGCATTGTGAGTGCGATCCTGACCCAGACCGGCGGATTTCAAGGGCTGGGCTTTGCCGCTACCTCCAACATTGCCCGCAAACTGCTGCTTGAGCAGCGCGTGTTCTGGTTCGGCGTGGAGGGCTACTTCCTGAGCGGCCCCATGACGGCCGTGTTCAACCTGCCGCAGGCCGGCGGCGTCCTGATCCAGAAAACCGTATCCTCTTCCCCGGCCGGGCACCTGGGCATCCGGGCGGGGCACCTGCGGGCCCAGATCGAAGGGCAGGCCCTGCTGGTGGGCGGCGACGTCCTGCTGGCCTTCGACGGCATCGCCCTCGACAGCGAGGAGGGACTCGTGGCGGGCCGCCAGCGCATGGCCGCCCTGCGGTCGCACGACCCCTACTCGGTGGAGGTGTACCGGGCCGGGCAGCGCGTGACCCTGCAAGGGGTAGTGCCCTGAGGCGCCCGGCGCAATCATTCTCTGTACGCAACCCTATCCCCATGAAAGCAACCCCAGTGCCGGGCGTCCGGCAGTACGCCCACGGGCTGCCCGCGCACCCCCACGCCGGCCCCAGCCCAGGCCCCCGGCCGCGTCCGGTCCGCGCCGCCAAACGATGGGCGTGCCTGGCTGGCCTGTTGTGGCTGCCCCTGCTGGCCGGGGCCCAGGAACTGCCGGTGACGCCCCGCCAACGGCTGCCCCGCGGCCACGAACGGGGGGTGATGGTGGGCTACGGGGCCGGCCAGGTGAACGAATTCCGCTACGACGTGGTATTCCTGATGGCGCACCTGGCCGTGGAGATGGGGCGCCGGGAAAACCGGCCGGAGGGGAGCAGCCGCTTTACGGTCTACCTGGAGCCGCAGGCAAACCTGGTGATGACCAAAAACAATGATTTTGAGTTCGGCATCAACGTGGGCGTGCAGTACATGTTCCGGCTTTCCCCGAAGGTGCACCCGTACCTGCTGGCGGGGGCGGGGCCGCACTTCATCACCGTCAAGACCGAACGACAGGCCAACGGGTACATTTTTTCCGACAACGTGGGGGCGGGCGTATGCATTTTCACTTCGCCCGGAACGGCCCTTTCCGTGGAGGTCCGCGGCCGGCACCTCTCCAACGCGGGCCTGGAAAAGCCCAACAGCGGCATCAATTCCCACATCGTGCAGGTCGGGTACCGGGTGTTTCTCCGTGACCTCCGCCCGTAAGTGCGGGGTGCATTCAAAAAATCAGGGAAACGGTCCGAAACGGCAGCCATCCCCCGGCCCCCTTCTTGCGCACCAGCCTTCCCACCAGGGGGAGCACTACATACCCCCTTGCAACAAAACGGCCGGCCCGGTGAGGAACGGGCTGCTTTGCGATCCATGGGAAGGCAAAGCAACGCATCCCTTACCGGGCCGGCCATCTGCGGGTTACCCTAGTACTTCACGATTTTACACGTTTTGACTTTACCCCCGGCTTCCAGGCGCAGCAGGTACACCCCCGCCGGCTGGTCCGAAAGGTCCAGGCGCAGGTCGCCGGCGGCCGATTGCCGGCGCTCCACGTTTACCCGTACGCCCTGGAGGTTGGTCAGGGAAGCCTTTACCGCCCGGCCGGGGGCCGACCGGATGTACAACTGCCCGTTGGTGGGGTTGGGGTACAGGGTCACGCCTTCCAGCACGCCGGGGGAATGCCCGTCGGCCGTTTCCCGGGCCTGGGCCGCCGCGCCGGGGGCCGGGTACACCGGTACGTACGGGGTGGGGGAAGCTTCCACCAGGGCCCGGTACTTGGGCGCATTGGCCATCGGTTCGCCCAGGTACTCCAGGTGGCCGAAAGCACCCGGTCCGCTCACGTAGGTGAGGGCAATGAACATCTGGCAGTTCACTTCCGGGGAGACGTGCAACTGGAAGTTCCGCTTGTACATCTCGTATACCTCCGGAGAGTCATCGTACTGCTTGATGAGTTCCTTCAGCCGTTCGGTATCGTCGCCGCGGTAATCCACGTGCGAGCCGCCTTCGTAGGCTACGTACGAAAGGCCGAATTGCCGGGCGTACGCGGCCTGGGCCAGCGTGTTGGGCTTCTCTTCCGTGTCGAACGTTTCGGTGACGCCATCCACCACTTCCTGGTAGGTGAGGGCGGCGCCTTTGGCGTTGAGGCGGCTCCGCACGTCCCCTTTCAGGCCGAAATAGCCGGCCGGCGATACGGCGTCCACTTGCGATAACTGATTGTTCGTCCGCAGGTATTCGAGGATTCTCCGGGTATTGTCCACCCAGCCGTGCTGCACGGCGGCCACCCGCACCAGGCGGTTGAGTTGGCCGGCCCACTCCTCGGTCCACAGGCGCATCGTGCGGCCGATCATGTAGGCGTCCTTTTCCGGGTGCATGTCGGTTCTGGGCGAAATGGCGGCCAGCGCAGCCGACACGTACGCGTTGGGGTGACCCGGGGCGTTGTTGATGATGTAATTGGATTGCGGGAAGGCGTAGCCCCAGTTCCAGATCTCGTTGGAATACTCCACGTAGGTTTTGAGGCCCGGGTTCATTTGCTCCTTCACCAGCCGGGCGTACTGCCGGATGTAGTCATCGCTGGCCGGGTGGGGCACGCAGAACCAACCCGCTTTTTGCAGGATGTTGTTGAGCTGTACGCATACTTCGATGGGAACCCCCCCGAGCCCTTTCGTGCCCAGGTACTTGTCCTCATCCATGTCACCACTTTGGTAGGTATAGTCGCCCACCAGGGACCGGTCGGTCCATTCTTCCTGCTCCCGGGCGCCGTTGATGTGCATGAAGCCCATGTACCGGATGGCTTCCAGGGGTTTGAGGTATTCCAGGAAATCCTCCCGGAACGGGTTGGTGAGCACGTCCTGGCCTTCCATGGCGAGCGGCACGATCACGATGTTGCGGACGTGGTTGCCCCGGGTGGACCGGACGATCTTGTATTCGCCCAACCCGCCGTTGTCATTGTTGCGGTAGTCGAATACCAGCCTGCCGGGGGCGCTGGAAACCACCCGTGCGTTCAGGTTCATCGTCACTTCGCCTTCGCCATCGTAGGTAAGCACGTACCGGCCTTCGGGATAGTAGAACGGCAGGATGGCGTGGACGAACACGTTGCCGTTATAAGGCAGTTCCAGCGGATACCCGTTGATGTCGGCGGGAATGTTCTGTCTTTCCTGGGTGTCCCAGGGGCCGCCGTTGTAGCTGGTCAGGAAAGGCGAGCTTTGCTTCGCCATGTTCTTGAAGGCGTTCTGCTTGCCGTAATAATTGACCGAATTCAGGTTCATGCCCACATTCACCGTCGGCATGTCATTCGTAACCGGCCGGATGAAGGTGGCCGACACCGTCGCGTTGGCGGCCGGCATGGTGAGGGTCGTGGTCGCGGCCTGGATGTCGGCAACCGCGGCGACGTCGCCGGTCCACTGGCTGAAGACGTACCCCGCCGGTACGGTCGCGGCGATGCTCACCACGCTGCCCTGCGGGTAGCTGCCCGCGCCGGTGCCGTCATTCACCGTAAGCGCATACGTGGGGGGCGGCGCAACCACGCCGTAGGGAGACAGCACGCTGGCGGGCACCAGGGCGACGGAGGGCACGCCCGGGCCGGTCCAGCCGACGGCGACGTGGTCGCGGCCGGTGGTTTCCCGGTGCAGCACTTCAATGTAGTACTTCACGCCGGCGGTCAGGGTTCTAGCCGTGGATTTCTGGGCCGGGGCTTTGGTCCACTCCCGGGGCTTCACCGCTTTGGTCACTTCGGCGATCTTGGTTTTCTGGCCCGGGTTGTCGTTGAAGCTCAGCCAGAGCTGGGCCACGTCGTCGCCGGCCAGGTAGAACGTGTACGAACCCGTTACCGCCGGGGTGATGTACGCCCGGATGCGGGCGCCGTAGTTGTCGGCCGCGTCCGTCGGACCTTCGAGGGTGGTAAGCTGCGTGGTAGTGGTGGGCGGCGCATCCACCGGGATGCCCGCAATCCCTTTGCCGGTGATGTTGCTCCACACTTCCCGGGTCAGCGTGACCGGCGCGGGGGCAGGGGTGGTCACCGTGATGACGGCGCTTGTCGTCCGGTTGCCGGCCGCATCTTCGGCCGTTACCTTCACCGCATAGGCGGTCTGCGGAGCCAGGCCGGTCAACGCGGCGGTGGTACCGGTGGTGGTTGCCACCAGCACGTCGTTGCGGTACACCTTGTAGGCCGTTACGCCCACGTTGTCGGTGGAAGCCGCCCAGGTCAGCGTGAAGCTGCTAGTCGTGATGGCCGATGCCGCCAGCGCCGCCGGGGCGGTGGGCGCCTGGGTGTCGGGAACGACAACCACCGGCACGGTTACGGCCGAGGTTGCCGCAAAGCCGCCATCCTGGGTCGTTGCCGTGATCGCAGCACTGCCCGAAGCGACGGCCGTTACCAGTCCGGTGGCGTTCACCGTGGCAACCGAGGCATTGGAAGAAGCCCAGCTCACGTTCTTGTTGGTGGCGTTTGCCGGAGCCACCGTAGCCGTCAATTGCCGGGTACTGCCTACAACAATGTTGGCCGAAGTGGGCGTCAGGCTTACCCCGGTCACGGCCACGGTAGAGGTACCATTTACACTTCCCTCTACAATCAGGTCCGCTTCGGAAAGCGAAGCATGTCTGCCGCCAAGACCCACGGCTTCCCACTCATTCGCTGGTCCGAAAACGTACAAACGGAACTCAACGGCACTGCCCAGGTTGCCGTGACCCGTAATGTTGATGTTCGTTAAAGGGGCGCCCGCTTCGCTTGAAGCGGTAAACGTAGAAAGCTCGTTGCCGGCGGTAAATCCGCGTACATTCGACAGGAGGACAAACGTCCTGGAAGCGTTCTGGCTAACGGGACGGATTTTCACCGCGCTGATTGAAAGGGTACTGCCAGCCGTTGGGGCAACGGTAAACGAAATGTAGTCGTTGGCCGTGATGGCATCGGCAAGGGTAGGGGCGGTTTGACCTCTTCCGATCAGGCTATTGGTAAAATAGTCAACCGCAATCAGGCCCGGGGCCAGGGAAGCAACCAGGCTGGGAGCGGTGCCCGATACGCCCGGCATCGCCGTGGTGGTAGCCACCGAAGTCTGTCCGCTGCTGCCGGTGAAATCCCACGAAGCAAGCGTGCCGGTCTGGCC
>CADCTQ010000298.1 GCA_902805615.1 uncultured Cytophagales bacterium | reverse complement strand
TACACGGTGGAAACCGGCAACTTCAGCCGCACGCAGCGGATGATCATCCGGAAGTAGGGAATGCAGGAGTGAGGGAGTTTGAGGGTTAGAAAGTCAGAATGATCGGTTGGAAGGTATGGGCGGAGAGGCTTGTACCTCATGCGTATAAAGGCCCGGGCGGTTGCGTCCGGGTCTTATTTTTTTACAGAAACCGGCCGTCAAGCGGTTTGTTTTTCCAAGGGCATAAGTGTCCAAAAATTCGTCTGGAAGCGCATTTATCGCAGCAAAAATGGTAATTATCCCCGCTTAATCCGTATTTTCTTGTACTTTTTGCCGATAAAGGCGGTTTAATACGGATTTTTAGCGTCAACTTACCTAAAAAGACTTTCCACGGGTAACCTCGCCCCGACCCGTCCGTACTACCGGGTAAGTACAATTTTTCTTACAAACAAACTATGCAAAAAGTAAACAATAATGGCGCCGCCTTCTCTATTCAGCGGGCGGCGTGGGTGCGGCAACTGGTGCTGGCCCTGATGCTGTGTGCCTCCCTGGGCTTCGTGACCGGGTGTAAAGAAGACGAAGACGGTCCTTCCGTGGAGAATGCCAACCTGAACCCCATTGACCGGGAATTCCTGGAGCAGGCCGTGCAAAGCAACTTAACGGAGATACAACTTGGCCAACTGGCCGTTCAGCGGGCTACTGATTCAACGGTAAAGCGGTACGCCCAAATGATGATTACGGAACATACGGCGGCGCACGCCGATCTCCGGAACCGCGCAACGGCCCAGAAGTGGACCATTCGGGACGTACTGAATGACGAAAACCAGGCTAAGCGGGACAACCTGAACAATTTGCAGGCTGCTGCCTTTGACCGGGCCTACATGCGGAGCCAGGTGGCCGACCACCAGGTTACCTCCGGCAAGTTTGCCACGCAGGTTGACCAGGGCACGAACCCTGAACTGAAGGCTTACGCTACGCAGTACAAGCCCAACATTGACCGGCACCTGGTGGAGGCTCAAAACATTGTGGCAACCCTCGGTTTCCAGTAGCTTTTACGCATCATTTTTACCCATGCAAAAGCCCGGCCTCACCCGCCGGGCTTTTGCGTTTTTCTGTACGGTCCACAAATCATTGGTTGTACTGACCGTGAAGGGTATGCCGGAAAAAGGGGTAACCACGGAGACACGGAGGGCACGGAGGTTCACTGAGGAAAATGAAAAACTTAACCGCAAGGAGCGCAAAGGAGACGCAAAGACCGCAAGGAAAACGCGTATTGCTTTGCGCCCCTTGCGTCTCTATGGCGATCCTTGCGGTTAAGTTCTTCTCACTCCTCGCTTCTCGCTCCCTTTTTCTCCCTGGTGAATCTTAAGCCCAATGACCACTACCCCCTACTGCGCCCCGTCGGCCTGGCCGCGCTGCACGGCGTAGGCGCCGATGTCACGGCCGCACTTGAGTCCCACTTCGCAATCGAACCGGTAGTGGATGGCCCCTTGCAGGCGCGAAGTCGAAGCTTCGGCCGCCGTGGCGTCGAGGCTGGGCCGTTCGTCGGGGAAGACGTACCCGAGCACGGCCGCCGCCGCGCCCGAGAACGTGGAGTGGCCCGACGTGTAGGCGGGGAAGTTAGGCAGCCCGGTCAGCGTCCTGATGGAGGGGTCCACCTGCGAAGGCCGCGGCAGGTAGTAGTGAAACTTGGTGTCCCAGCAGCACACCCCGGCGTCCATGAGGGCCGTATTGAGCAGGGCCAGCGTGCGGGCTGTGCGCAGTTCACTCTGCCCGTGTTTGCGGATCAGCTCCTCGGCAATGGCGTTCCAGTGGCCCGGCGGGGTGTAGGTGCCCACGCCGTCGGCCCAGTAGTGAATGATCCGGATCTGGTCGCGGGTAACGCTTTGCGAATAGCGTTTTACTTCCGACAGGGCCGCCTGAAACTCGGGGGAATCGGTACGGGGCGGGGGCGGGGGCCGCAGGGCCTCCACTTCGGCTGCCCCGAAGTTCCAGGTTTTAAGCAGGCCAAAGCCCGAAAGCATGGGCGGCCGGGCCGGCGCGTCCATGCTCTTCCAGGGCATTTCGCTGCGGGCCGTGCAGGCTGCTTCTATCGCTTTCCAGTCGGCGGTACCGGCTTTGCTCATCCCGTCGGCCCGGGCATGAGCCAGCACTTTCTGGGCCACGGCCCGCCCGATGGCCGCCCCGGCGTCGAGGTCACTCTGCACGTTGGCGCCGGCCCACAGGCGGCTGTCGGCGTGTTCGTGGGCTTTGCCGTCGAGCAGTTCTACTTCACCGGGAAAGAGATACTTAAGCACTTCGGCGGAAGCGGCGGCCACCACGGCGTCCTCGGAGGGATACGCGGGCAGTTCCGAACCGCCGTGCAACGGTTTGATCGAGCCGTCCACCGCGTAGGGGGCCGGGCGGTTGAACCGGTATTTGTAGTGCCAGGCGGCCACCAGGGCGTCGTACTGGGCCACGCTCAGCAGGGCGTAGGTCCGGGAGGCGTACGGCGGGTTGGCGAAGGGATACTTGGGGTACGCCGTGGGGTTTTTGGGGTCGGGCACGGGGTACGTATTGTCTTCGTTGTTGACGGGAGCCAGGTTGTACTTGGCGACCAGTTCGCGGGCAATCTGGTTCCAGCGCAGCACGCCCCCGGCCTGCCAGTAGCCCGCGGCGTTTTTCTGCCCGTCGGTGACGCCGGCCATCGTGCTTTTGAGCGCCGCCAGTTCGGCCGCGTATTCCCCGGAGTTGGGGGCGGCGGGGGCCGCCACTTCGAGGGCCGCCGGGCTGCCGATCAGGATCGTTTTCCAGTTCCCGCCGCCCGCCTCCAGGGCCGAGGGGGCCGCCGGGGCGGGGGCGTATTCTTCAATTTGCTTGTCGCAGCCGGGCAGCGCAATCATTGCCGCCACGGCCAGCAGGACCGGGAAGAGGCGGCCGTACAGGGTATTTTTTTTCATGGGTGATGTCAGTGTTCGGGTAGAGAGGCTCGGTCTTATTCGGCGGATTCTTGCGCCTGCGCTTTGTTGCGCCAGTTGAACACGTACTGGAGGGCGCCGTAGTAACCGGTAGACTGGCCCACGTTGCGGCCGTGCGTGGTGTAGGTGGCGCCGGCATTCAGGGAAAAGGCTTTCATGAAAGGGGGCCGCGCCACCACGTTCACGCCGAGGCGGGTGGCCTGCATGAGGTTCGAGGGAAAGGGCGCATTGTTGCGGGTGATGTCAAAGCCGCCCAGCGTGGTAAACCGGCTGAGGATGGCTTCAGCCTGCCCGTAGCGGTGCAGGTAGCCCAGCCGCACCGAGCCATCCACCACGTCGGGCATGAACACTTCGTTGGAGTACACCATGCGGTCGGTGAAGTACGCGGTGCGGTCAATGCGGATGTTGCTGCGGCGGGTGTAGCCGGCATTGGCCGTGAGGAAGAAGCCCGGGTCGGTGCGGTAGTGCAGGGTGCCCCGCAGGGAGCCCGTGGTGGCGCCCAGGCCGATCGAAGCGGGCAGGTGGTCCTTGACGTAGTTGCGCATCGGGGTGGAAAAGCCGGCCACGGCGAACAGCGAGAGTTTGCCGCCGTACACTTTCGCGGAATACGCTTTTCCCTTGAGGGCCACGGTCAGGTCCTGCAACCCGCGCATGCCCCGCAGGGTGCCGCCCGACACGTCCGTCCACACGTACGGCACGTCCACGATCAGGTTCAGCCGGTCGGTCAGCCCGGCGGCGGCCATCAGGTGCAGGCTGCGGGTGGTTACGGTGCCGATGTTGGGGTTCTGGCGGCGGAGAGTGCCCTCCCAGTAGTGGTCCCAGCCATCCTGGGTGTACATGGCCACGGTGCATACGTTGCCCCTTGACATCATCAGGCCGTCGGTGGGCGTCTGGGCGGCGGCCGGCAAGGCGGCAAGGGCCACGCCGAGCAGGGTTTTTCGCAGGGTACTCAGCGAAAAACGAGCCGTAAAAGGTTGTTTCATAAGTTCAGGTTGGAGGCAGGTTGCTTACTTGGGAATTGTGGAATGTACATTTGACGTGGATAAATTAAAATAACAAAAAAGCAACTACTTCTGCAACATAATCTTACGCATCCGAACGGAGCGGCCCGGCCGGATGAATTAGACGGAATAACTAAAAAGTATGAATTATTCGGGACTACCGGGCGAAAAGAGCCGGGTAACGCAACAATGCATTGGATAATTACGTAATCTTGCAAACGGCACGGCCTCGCCGGTGCCCCCTATTTTCCAATTTCCATTGTCCATTTTCAATGTGTTCATCGTGGGTGTGGGCGGGATGCTCGGCAGCATGGCCCGGTACCTGGCGCAAGGGCTTGCCCTGCGGCTGGGGGCATCGGCGTTTCCGGCCGGCACGCTGGCAGTCAACGTGCTGGGCAGCTTCCTGATCGGCCTGGTGTACGGGTGGTCGGGGAAAGCGGGAGACCCCGCCCCGGCCTGGCGGCTGTTCCTGGCGACGGGCTTCTGCGGGGGGTTCACCACGTTTTCGGCCTTTTCGGTGGAAAGCATTACTTTGTTTAAATCCGGTAACCTTTCTTACACGTTTCTGTATATATGCGGCAGTGTACTAAGCGGCATCGGCGCCTGCCTGGCGGGCCTGCTGGCGGCCCGGTAACGGGGTGGCAACGCCCCCTTTTGGGAGCGCATTCTTTCGCAGCACCAGCACCATTCAACGGATAAACATCAGTACCGCAGCCGGGTACCCGGACCAAAATCCGGCGTCGCCCGTTTGAAATCTACCATCACCTTTTTCAGTACAGACCAACAAAACCCAATTTCGCACCATGTTCAATCCCTGGCACGCCATTCCCGTTGGCGAAAACGCCCCCCAAGTCGTTACCGGCATCATTGAAATTCCCAAAGGCTCGCGGGCCAAATACGAACTCGACAAAGACAGCGGCCTGCTCAAACTCGACCGGGTGCTTTTCTCCTCGGTGTACTACCCGGCCAACTACGGCTTTATTCCCCAAACCTACGGCGACGACCACGATCCGCTCGACATCCTGGTGCTTTCGCAGATTGACCTCGTGCCCCTCTGCATGGTGGAGGCCAAGGTGATCGGCGTCATGCGCATGATTGACAGCGGGGAAGGCGACGACAAGATCATTGCCGTGGCCGCCCACGACACCAGCGTCAACCACATCCGCGACATTTCGGAACTGCCGCCGCACTTCATCTCGGAGCTGAAGCACTTCTTCGAAGAATACAAGCGCCTGGAAAAAAAGACCGTACGCGTGGAAGAATTCCAGGACCGCGAGACGGCCTACCGGATCGTGGAGCAGGCCACCGAGTTCTACAAGGAAAACTTCGCCTACATCAAGGCCGAAGCCGAATAATACCATGATTCGCCTGATTAAACAGATGAATTGGAGGATATCTAATTGATCATTAAATAGTTATATCCTGCCAAATGCGCAGTCTCCGATTCATTTTCGTGTAAGCAACCATCCGGTATGTTGAAGCAGCCGCCCGACGGGTTCAGACCGGTCGGGCAGCTGTTTTTTTGGTCAGTCTCAGCTTTTTCCCGAATGCTCCGGGTCTTCCAGCACGCGGCCGAACGTTGCTGCGTAGGTTTCGCCGAACTGGCTGATGTGTTGCATGAGGGGTTGCAGGGTTTTACCGAATTCGGACAAACGATACTCTACTTTCGGGGGTACCTCGGGGTATACTTTCCTGGTTACCAACCCGGCGGCTTCGAGGGCCCGCAACTCCCGGATGAGCACTTTCTCGGAAACCGTGGTGATGCGCTGCTTGAGCGCACTGAACCGCAAGGGGCCTTCCTGCAAATACCAGCAGATCACCCCTTTCCACTTGCCCCCGATCACGTCAAGGGCTACTTCTACCGGGCAGTAGTAGCGCTTACCGGCCAGCTCAATCACGTAACTCTTGTTGTTTTTGTGCATAACCCAAAATTTAACTCCTTTATAGTCAACGAAACTATACAAACGGGGGGTAACTGACTCATTGGTCAGTACTTCCCTGTCGGGCATAAATGTACTATCTTACCAGCCATGGAAAACCCTAAGCCGACCCTTCCGGGAAATATTCCCACGTTGTACGCATGGATGGGCGGTCAGCCCGTCCTGGAGCGACTCACCGAAGTATTTTACCGGAAAGTGGTCCGGGACGAACTGCTCTCCCCGGTTTTTGCGCACATATCGCCGGAACACGCGCGGCACGTGGCCCACTTCATCGGCGAAGTGTTTGGCGGCCCCGCGCGCTACACCCACGACGACGGGGGCAGTCACGCCCGGATGGTCGGCCACCACGTGGGCAAGCAATTAACCGAAAAGCAACGCAGACGCTGGCTCGACTTGCTGCTGGAGAGCGCCGACGAAATCGGAATAGCGGGTGATCCTGAGTTTCGTTCGGCACTGGTGGGGTACCTGGAGTGGGGCAGCCGCCTCGCGGTACTGAATTCGCTGGCTCCCGAAAATCCTGTGCCTCCCGGCGAACCCATGCCGCACTGGGGCTGGGGCGAAACCGGCGGCCCTTACCAGGCTGATTGATCCCTTCCACGGACCTAAATCTTACCAAGATGGTTATTGAATACATTCGTTACCAGGTGGAGCTTTCCGGGCGGGAAGCCTTTCTTGCCGCCTACACCCAGGCGGCAGCGCAACTGGACGCTTCTCCGTATTGCCTGACTTACCAGTTGAGCGAGTGCCTGGAGGAAGCTGGGCAGTTCATCCTCCGGATTGAATGGACTTCCGCCGGGGAGCATTTGGACGGATTCCGGAAAAGTGATCTTTTCCCGGCCTTCTTTGCCCACGTCAAAGGCTTTTTCACCAGCATCCAGGAAATGCGCCATTACCAGTTCATTCCCCTGCACGGGAAAAAAGAGCCGGCAGCCTGAAGCAGGTTTTCTCCGGCTGATTCAATCGGAAACGCCCCAATCCGGACGCCCCCGGTCACATCCGCCGATAATCCGTACATTAGCCTTTCGGCCGCTTGGCCGGCATCAAACCTCCGTTCCCGCAACCGTACGATCCAATGCCCGCCCCTTTCCTCGACTGGTTAGCCGTCATCAACCTGCTCGGCGTGGTGCAGGGCGTTCTCCTGTCGGTCATCTTCCTGACCGTCCGCCGGGGCAACCGGGCCGCCAACCGGCTGCTGGGCCTGCTCCTGCTGGGCATGACCGTGCTGGTCACCGACCTGTTTCTGAGCTACACGAACTACATCCTGTACGTACCCGCCCTGATCAACACCACCGAGGCGGTTGGCTTCTGGTTCGGGCCGCTGGTCTACTTCTATACCCGCACCCTGGCGGGCCCGCCGGTGCAATGGCGGCGGGAATGGCTGCACCTGCTGCCGGGCCTCGGGCAGGCGATTTCGCGGATTCCCTTTTACCTGCAAAGCAACGCCTATAAAGTCCGGGACGTGCTGGGCGCCTTTCACCGTGACCTGCCGGGAGCACCGCGCGTTCCGGGCGAGCCCATCCTGTGGTTCCCGGGGTTCGACGGGTTGGAAGGCTTCTGGCTGGACGTGCTGTCGTTTTCCTCGCTGTTCGGGTACTTCGTGGTGGGCTTCGGGCTCATCCGCCGCCACACCCGGCAGCGCGGGGAACCCTTCTGGAACGCCGCCGCCCCCACCCTGCGGGCCCTGCCCCGCCTGATGACGCTCTTCCTGACCTTCCTGGTGGCTGCCGTAGTCTTTACCTTCACGGCCGAAGACGACCTGGGCGACATTTACATCGCCACGGCGGCGTCGGTCGTTTTCTACGGCATCACTTTTTACTTCCTTACCCACCCTGAGCTGCTGCACGCGGCCCGGCCCGAAGCCGCCCGGAAGAAGTACGAAAAGTCGGCCCTGGCGCCGGAGGTGGCCGGTTCGCTGAAGGAGCGGCTGCTGGGGTACATGGCCAGCGAAAAGCCCTACCTGGACAGCGAACTGACCCTGCCGCAACTGGCCGAAAAGCTGCGCACGTCCACGCACCACCTTTCCCAACTGGTCAACGAAGGGCTGGGGGTCAACTTCGCCGACTTCATCAACCAGTACCGCATCGGGGCGGTGCAGGAAAAGCTGCGTGACCCGGCGTACGGCCACCTCAAGATCGAGGAGATCGCCTACCAGACCGGCTTCAACTCGAAATCCACCTTCCAGGCCGCCTTCAAAAAGTTCGCCGGCGTGACGCCCTCCGAATACCGAAAGAAAGGAGACCGCAGACCGGAGGAAGGGAGACCGGAGGAACGCATCCCCGGTTAAACCCGATTTCCGGGGCAAAGCCTCGAAGTTAACGTCACCGGGCCTTGCTTCTTTCCATTCCCCTTTCTTCCATTCTCCCTCGTAACTTCGAGTTGGTACCCCATCACCAACCCAGTCCCGGCACGCCTCCTCCGGTCTCCTTTCCTCCGGTCTGCGGTCTCCGTTTTTCGTTCGTTCCGATCATTCCGGACGCCGGATTTACCGGAAAAGTCGTCGGTTGGGGCAATGGGTAGCTACTTTTGGGGCAAACAACGCCCAACGCACCATGCTTGCACCTACTACTTCTCCCCAGCGCCGCTACGATTTGGACTGGCTGCGCGTACTGGCCTTCGGGCTGCTGATCTTCTTCCACACGGGCATGTTCTTCGTGGAATGGGAATGGCACATCAAAAACAACGTCATCAGCGAACCGATGGAGTGGCCGATGCGCTTCGTAAGTCAGTGGCGGATGCCGCTGCTGTTCATGATTTCGGGGGCGGCCCTGTACTTCGCCCTGCGGCGGCCCCGGACCGGGAGCTTCGCCGGCGAACGGGTCCGGCGCATCCTGCTGCCATTGATATTCGGCATGTTCGTGGTGGTGCCCCCGCAAATCTACTTCGAACGGCTCACGCAGGGACACGCGTACGGCTACGCCGAATTTTACGCCTCGGTGTTCGCGTTCGAGCCCTACCCGGCAGGCAGCTTTAGCTGGCACCACCTCTGGTACCTGGCGTACCTCTTCGTGTATTCGCTGGTGTGCCTGCCGCTGTTCCGGTACTGGCTGCGCGAACCGGGCACCCGGCAGTTGGACCGGATCATTGCCTTTTTCGCCCGGCCGGGCTTCGTGTTCCTGCCCGCCGCGTGGCTGCTGGCCGGCGACCTGGTGCTGCGCCCTTACTTTCCCGACGATACGCACGCCCTGGTAGACGACTGGGCCAACCATTTCAAGTCGCTGAGCCTGTTCGTGATCGGCTTCGGGCTGGTGGCCCAACCGGCTTTCATCAGCGTGGTGGCCCGGCAGCGGTGGGTCTCGCTGGGCGTGGGGCTGTGTACCGTCGCGGTGTTGTACGCCCGGTACTGGCTGGCGGACTGGCCGGGCGGCCTTCAGGGTGGTGAACTGACGCTGTACCGGGCCCTGGCGTTCCTCAACGGCTGGTCGTGGCTGCTCACGCTGCTGGGCTTTGCCCGCACGCATTTGAACTTCACCAACCCTGCGCTGCGCTACGCCAACGAGGCGGTGTACCCGTTTTACATCCTGCACCAGACGGTCATCATCGTCCTCGCCTACCCGATGATTGACTGGACGATGCCGGTGGGGGTTAAGTTTCTGCTCATCAGCCTGGGTACCTTCGGGGTGTGCTGGCTGCTGTACGAGGGACCCATCCGGCGGGTGGCATTCCTGCGGCCGTTGTTTGGGTTGAAGGCCAGGAAGGATGACCGGCCGGAGGCGATGCGGCAGCGGTTGGCGGCGTGATGTTGCTGTTTGGGGGTACTACGCACCGTTGGACAGAATGGAGTAATATTGCCCATGCGCATCGTATGCCTATCCGACAGCCACGGCCAGCACCGGGCCCTCCCCGTACCGCCCGGCGACCTGGTCATCCACGCCGGCGACCTCAGCAAGCGGGGCGAAAGGGCCGAACTCGCCGACTTCCTCGACTGGTTCAGCAGGCTGCCGCACCCCTACAAGGTGTTCGTGGGCGGCAACCATGACTTTCTGCTCGAAGACGCTCCCGGCGCGTTTGCCACAATGGTTCCGGACAACTGCGTGTACCTGAACGATTCGGGGGTGAACATCGAAGGTCTCTCCGTGTGGGGTTCGCCCATCACGCCGTTCTTTTTCGACTGGGCCTTCAACCGCCACCGGGGTGCCGACATCCGCAAGCACTGGGACCTGATCCCGCCCGGCGTGGACATCCTGGTAACCCACGGCCCGCCCTACGGCATCCTCGACCGGACGGCCCGGGGCCAACGCGTCGGCTGCGAGGAACTGCTGCCGGTGGTCGAACGGCTCCGGCCCCGCCTGCACCTCTTCGGCCACATCCACGAAGCCCACGGCCAAATCGAACAGAACGGCACCCGCTTCGTCAACGCCAGCGTGGTGGACCTGCACTACCGGCGGGTGAACGCCCCCGTGGTGGTAGACGTGTAGTTGTCCGATGCTCGATGTTCGATGTTCGGGGCGGCGGGGATACGGGGAAGGGTTGGTTGTTGGAGGAGCGAACCACCCCTGTCCCCTCCTTGATGGAGGCGGGGAACTCTACGGATGCGGCTGCGTGACAAGGAGAAACGCACGTCATGGCCTTCTTTCGTTGTCAGCAGGGCCGACAGGTATGGCTCCCCTCCTTTTTCCAAGGAGGGGCCGGGGGTGGTTTCTCCCAGTACCCTAATCCCTTAATACCTCAATACCTGTATCTCCCGAACATCCAACATCGCCCCCCTACCCTACCTTATCCAGTTCCTCCCGCACGAAATGCATCAGTTCCGTGATGTACTCCTTGGAGAAATCGAAGGGGATGTCGGCGGCGGCGTAGACCTGGCCGATGGGCTTGGTGTAGCCAAGTTTGAGGGCGTTGAGGTAGCCCTGGAGGCCCTTTTGTTTGTCGGCCCGGTAGTTTTTCCACACCGCCACCGCGCCGAGCTGGGCAATGCCGTACTCGATGTAGTAGAACGGCACTTCGTAGAGGTGCAGTTGCTTCTGCCAGATGTACTCCTTGTACTTCTCCAGGCCGTCCCAGTCAGTGACCCGGTCGGTGAACTGCTCGTAGATCGCCAGCCAGTTCTTTTTGCGGTCCGCCACCGGGTGCGACGGGTTTTCGTAGATCCAGTGCTGGAACTTGTCAATCGTGGCGACCCACGGCAGCGTTTCGATGATGCCCTCCAGGTGCTGCCGCTTGGCCCGTTTCAGGTCGGCGGGGTCCGGGAAAAACAGGTCCCACTCGTCCATGCTGATGAGTTCCATGGACATCGAGGCCAGTTCGGCCACTTCGGACGGCGGGTGTTTAAAGGCGTTGACGGCCAGGTCGCGGGTGAGGAACGAATGCACGGCGTGGCCCCCTTCGTGCAGCATCGTCACCAGGTCGCGCAGCGAAGAAGTGGCATTCATGAAAATGAACGGCACGCCGATCTCATCCAGTGGGTAGTTGTAGCCGCCCGGCGCCTTGCCCTTGCGCGACACCAGGTCGAGGTGGCCCATTTCGCGCATGATCATCAGGCATTCGCCCAGGTACGGGTCGAGGCGCTGGAAGCACTGCACCGTTTTTTCGAGCAGGTCGTCGCCGCCGTCGAAGGGCTTGAGCGGCGGCTGGTTGGTGACGTCCACCTTCAGGTCCCAGGGTTGGAGGCGGTCGAGCCCCAGCGACCGTTTGCGGTCTTCGGCCAGCCCGTCGAGCAGCGGCACCACGGCCTCCCGCACCGAAGCGTGGAAGGCAAAGCAGTCTTCGGGCGTGTAGTCGAAGCGGCCCAGCGCCGCAAACATGTAGTCGCGGAAGTTGGCAAAGCCGGCATTGCGGGCCACCTGGTGGCGCAGCCCGGTCAGTTCGTTGAACAGCGCATCGAGTTGGTCTTTATCCTGGAGCCGCCGTTCCTGCACCTTCCGGTACGCCTCTTCGCGCTTGGCCCGGTCAACCGATTGCAGGTAGTCGGAAGCCTGTTGCAGCGTCAGTTCGCGGCCGTCAATGTCTACCGTCATGGCGCCGGCAACCGCCCCGTACTTGCGTTCCTCCGTCTGAATCTGGGTGAGCAGGGGAATGTTTTCTTCGCGGAAAATCTCCACCTCCTTCTTCAGGCTCCGCGTCAGGATGTCGTAGCCCGGTTCGGTGAGCTCTTCGAGGTACGGGCTGGCGAGGGCCTTCTGGTTGAGCTGGTCGCTTTCCGGCGCAATGCGCGGCTGGATTTCCTCGATGTAGTAGTTGAGTTCCTGGGTCAGCTTCTCGTCGGCCGTGTCGCAGGTCATGCGGATGTAGCGCCAGGCAAAATCCTCCGACAAGTACGCCTCCAGTTCGCTGCGGTCGGCAAACCACGCTTTCAGGTCCAGGCCGTCGGTGATCTCGCGGTTTTTGAGGTCTTCGAAGTAAGGCTTCACGCTGTTCCAGTCGGTGAGCTTAAAGTCTTCCGGCAGGAATTCGCGCTTTTTGCGTTTGGGAATGTTCAACACGGGAGCCATAAGGAGTTTGGGAGTTTAGGAGTGCTGGCGTTTGAGAGTCGGGGCACCCGCGTATTCGGGTAAGAGTCCATTTCCTGACTCAGCAAGATAACGAAGAGAGGGGCGGAAAGTTAACGGCCCGGTCGTTTTCCGCCAAAAAGGAACCCCGGTGACGGGCCGCCGGGGCGCAAAGCCGCCAAGGCACGTAAGTGATTTTCGTTGCTGAGGCGAAGCGGCAGGTGCTGTCGCGAAGCAGAACGGGCTGGCGCGAAGCTCTGCTTCGTGCCAGCCCGTTCTGCTTTGCGACAGCACCTGCCGCTTCGCCTCAGCAACGAAAATCACTTACCAAGGCCCGCCAAGCGGTTCCCGGGGGTGGGACAGGGTGCCGCTGCGGGCCTTGGCGTGTCTTGGTGGAGAAAGAAACCGGGGGCCTTCCGGCCGGGAAGGTTAGCGGAAGCGGTAGTGCATGAGGCTCACGTAGCCGATCCGTTCCACTTCTTCGAAGCCCAGCCGCCCGTAGAGGCGGGCGGCCGGGTTGCGGACGTCAACGCTCAGCGAAAGGGCCGGGAAGCCCTGGGTGGCCGCGTGGCGCAGCAGCGTTTTGAGCAGTTTGCTGCCCACCCCCTGGTCGCGGAAGCCCGGGTGGAGGGCAATGGAAAGTTCGGGGGTTTGGACGTTGATGAAACCGTAGCCGGGGTCGTCTTCCGAAAAGAGCCGGTACCAGGCCGCCCCGATCAGCCGGCCGTTGCAGGAGGCCACCCAGCCCGCGTCGCCGCACCGTCCCCAGTCGGCGATGTACTTGCGGATGGGCGGCTGGTCCACAATTTCGCGGGGCGGGTGTTCTTCTTCCGCCGGAATGTACATGGCTTCGTAAATCATTTCCCGCAAAAAGGCTTGTTCTTCGGGCAACAGGGGCCGGATCGTGACCGGCAACTTGGTCGTAACCTGCATGAATGAAAAAATGTAGCTGTTGTGGAAACGAGAAAAAAACGTCCCGAGTTGGGCGTAAATACGTACGTTTCCGTGATTCTACCGAAAGATTGGCTATTTTATGCCTTCGGACGGTGGCAAAAATGACGCTTTTGTCTCTTAAATTAAAATCCGGGCCGGCCCTTCATGAAAAAGATTTACAGGCACTTAAC